>DAORNH010000093.1:0-14079 GCA_035440865.1 Hyphomicrobiaceae bacterium
GACGGCGCGGATCGCCACGCCGGATCCGGCGCCTGCCACCCGCCAGATCGCATCGTGCGCAAGATTGGGATCGGCGAAGAGGTCGTCGATCGCCTCTGCGAAGATGCCCATGCTCAGTTGCTGGAGAAGATGCGCACGCCGAGACGCGGACGCTTGTTGACCGGTAGGATCGAGGCCTCGGTCTTGACCTCGATGGCGCTGCCGTCGGGGCGGGCGATCTGGCGCGCGTAGATCGGCAGGCCGACCGTGTTGACCGTCTCGATCAAGTTGGCCGGCGCGCCGTGGGTGACGAAGGTATCGAGCGTGCCGAGCGGGAAGGCGATGCCCTCGCCGGAGGGGATCAGGGTTTCCGTTGCGCCGGTCGAGAGCGTGACGGTGGCGTTGTACTCCTCGAACAGGATGCCGGCGAAGGGAAAGCGCCGGCGGGTGTCCTCGCGCAGCGGCTGCGCCCCGGTCGAGGAATAGTACTTGTAGGCCTCCTCGACCTTGGCGTGACCGATCAGCTTGTCGAAGAACTCGGGGCTCACCATCGCCAGCACACCGGTCATGGTCTCCCCCTTGAGCTCGGTCTCGACCTTGCGGAGCACGTCGCGCACCTTGCCCTGGACCTGCGTGCCGGCGGTGCCGAGCACGAAGTCGGTCTCCAGCTGCGCCAGACCGAACTCGGTGAAGTAGTTGTAGAGCGTGGTGCCGGCGCCGTCCTTGACGATGCCGCGGAGCGCATTGACCTCCATGTACTCGCGGGTCTGGGCGTGCTTCACCCGCATGCGGGTGAGCTTGCGCTCCATGACGGTGGCGAGCGGGTCGGCGGCATCGGCCACGCCGAAGCCGCGCACGCCCTGGATGTCCTGGGGCGTGATCACGTCGTCGTGGGGAATCCACGGCACCGTGAAGGAGCGCATGGAGCGCGTGTCGCGGTTGGCGACGGTGGCGGGACCGCCGAGCGGCACGGTCGGCAGGAGGTTCAGCACGCCTTCCGCCTGCTCGATGACGACGGAGCGCTGTGTAACGCCCTCGAAGCGGAACAGGCCCATCTGCCCGAGCCGGGTGTAGACGTTGGGCAGGATGTTGATGGCCTGGGTCATCTCGGCGAGCGAGTAGCCGCCCGCGTCGAACGGGTTGATCATGGCGACCATGATGTCGGGTCTCCTTGGGATGGAACGGGCATGAAAAAGGCCCCGAAGGCGGACGCCTCGGAGCCGGTGACGGATTGGATCCGACGAGCGCGGATCAGGCGGTGTCGCGTGGTACGATGCCGGCAGAGCTCAGCTCGGCGTGCTTGACGGCCGTCTTGGCCGCGTCATCGACGGAGGCGTCGAAGACGAGCGCCGCCTTGGAGACGATCGCCGGACCGCGGGCAACCACGAGGCCGGTCCTGTCGCCGGCCGTCGCGTCGACCGCCTCGATCAGGACGGCCGTTGCGACCTCCGCACCCTCGTCTCCGACGACCTCGGCGTCCGGCGACAGGCGGTACTTGCCCGAGGCGGTGATCCGGCCGAGGACGGATCCGAGCGCGTAGTTCGTGCCAGCCTTGAGGGTCACAGCCTCGCGGCAGTAGCTCGCATTGAGCTCGTACTTGAGCAGGTCGCCAAGGGTCGACGACATGGTGAGAACAGTCATGATGATCCTCCTTGTCGTCAGCTGCGGTTGGCCGAGGCGCGCTCACGCGCACGACGCACGATGGGGCTTTCGCCGCCGTTCGAGGCCGGCGAGCCGGCCAGTGACGGCGCCACGGCGACAACAGAGCTCGCCTCGGCGCGTGCCGCGAGGGCGTCGAGGATGGAGCTTCGCAGCGCATGCGGCGCCACTCCCTTCGCCATGGCGTCGGCGGCGTCGATGGCGACGCCCAGCCGGGCCCCTTGGGCGGCGATGGCGGCGATCTCCGCATACTCGGCGCGCAGCCGCTTGGCCGTTTGATCGGTATTGGGCGTGTCGGTTGCTTCCGGTGCGCCAGCAGGCGGTGCCGACAGCGGAGCCTCGGGTGTTTCCGGATCGGGTGCGCAGGTCTCGCTGACGGCGGCGTCTTCGGCAGCCGGGTTGAGGTCGGGTTCTACTGTCATTGCGGTCTTTCTCCTTGAAGGTTGATGAGCGCGGGCGCGTTGCGATGCGCCCGTGATGAGGCGTGGCGGGTCCAGCGCCCGGGCGAGATCCACAAGAGCGAAATCGACAGTGCCGAGCTTGTCGGCCAGGCCGGCGTCTATGCCGCGCTGACCCCGATAGATCGCGGCTTCGGTGGCGCGCACGGCGTCGGGACTCATGTTCCGATTGCGCGCCACCAGGGTGACGAGGTCGGCATGGAGCGCGTCGACATCCGCCTGGATCGCCGACAACGCCGTATCCGAGAGCGGCTCGTGGGCATTGCCCTCGATCTTGCGATCGCCCGCGTGAACGAGCGTCCATTTGAGGCCGGCCATGACGTCGGCGACGCTCTCGTCGACATGGATGGCGACGACGCCGATGGATCCGACCTCCGCCGTCCGGGTGACGTAGAGGCGGTCCGCCACGCTGGCGATGGCAAAGGCAGCCGACAGCGCGCTTTCGCTCGCGACGGCCCAGAGCGGTTTCTGCGCGGCTTCGCGCAGGGACACGAGGCGATCGACCAGGTCGAACAGACCGCCGACTTCACCGCCTGGCGAGTCCAGCTCCAGCAACACGGCCCGCGCGGCTGGATCGGCCAGCGCGGCTTCCACGGCGGAGGCGATCTCGCCATAGTCGCTGGCGCCCAGAAGACTGGTGAGCCAGTCGCCACGCGTCACCAACGGTCCGAGGATCGGCACCACGGCGATGCCGGGACCGGTAACGGAATGGCTCGCCACCGGCGGCGCATCGCGGGCCGGAAGCATGGCCGGCCGTGTATCGAGCATTGGGCCGGCGGCGAGCAGGCCGTCGAGCGCCCGTGGGGCGATCGCCAAGGGCTGGCCGCCGAGCCGGGTGAGCAGCGGATTCAATCGCGTCATGGAAACCTCAGTCGGCGGCGACGTTCGCCTGGTTGTCGGCCGATGCTGCCTCTTGAGCATCGATCAGCAGCGTCGGGTCGGATGAGGCGCTGCCGAAGGAGAGGCCAAGCTGACGCTCTCGCGCACGGTCCGCAGCAATCTCGGCATCGACCTGATCGGCGTCATAGCCGCGCTCGGCGAGCGCCTGCGTCCGGCTCTTCAGCCCCGCCTCGATCTGTTCGATCTCGGCGCGCGCGTCCTTCAACGGATCGACCCAGTCCCATTTGGGCGGCAACCAGGAACAGCCGAGATAAATGCGCCTCTTCTGTTCGTAATCGGGCAAGGCAATCGCACTCGCCATGACCGCCGTATCGAGCCAGCGCGCCCAGACCCGTCGACAGATCTGCCAGACCATGACCGAATGCTGATAGGCCTCGATGCGGCGGCGAAACTCGAGGAGCGCGAGCCGCGAGTTCGAGTAGTTCGCCTTCAGCATGTCGTTCGACAGATACGCGTACGGAATGCCGAGCGCCGCCGAGACCTGCAGCAGCGTGCGGTACTGGAACGGTTCGTAGGTCTGGCCGACATCGGCAGGCGCCGAGGTCTGCACTTCCTCGCCCGGCTCCAGCATGACGATCTGGCCGGGCTGCAGATCCATCGTCCGCTCGCCGCCTTCGTCGCTCTCGGCGACGTCGAAGGGCTCCGCCGGCGCCGGCGTGGTGATGAAGAGCGCGTGCATCGCCGCGACCTTCTTCCGGTCGAGCTCCGCATCGTCGTACTGATCGAGCAGGAACAGCTTCACGATGCCCGGCGCAAAGCGGGAAATCCCGCGCAACTGCCCCGCATCGACCGGATCGATCACGTGGATGACCTCGGACGCCGGCACCCGCACCGTCTCGCCGGAGAGGCCCGGATCGGTCACGTCGCCGGGATGGCGGCGCAGGAAGTGGTAGGCCACACGCCTGCCGATCCGGTCGAATTCGATGCCCTGGCGAATGACATTGCCGCCCGCCACCTGCTCATTGCGCGAGAGTGGCAGCATCTCGGAGGGGATCATCTGCAGCTGCAGCGGCACCGTGAGCCCGTCGTCGGGCCGGCGCGGACGGAAGCGGAAGAACACCTCGCCGGCAATGAATACCTCGCGCGCGGCGCGCCGCTGCTGACCATAGAAATCGGTAAAGCCTTCGGCGTCGCTGTCGTCGGTCCAGTCGAGCCAGAGTCGCTGCACGCGCGCCTTGAGATCGGCATCTGCGATCAGGGATGACGGCTTGATGCCGTCGCCCACCACATTGCCGGCCCAGCTCTCGATGGCGTTCGCCGCATAGCCGTTGTTGCGCACGAGCCAGCGGGCGCGTGCGGTGATGTCGGCGCCGGCAGCGGCGATCAGCGTGTTGAGATGCGCCCGGCTCGGCTGGAAGTGCCGCAGCCTTCGGCTTCCCTGTCCCGCTTCAAAGCCGCCCACCAGAGCGCCGATGCGGCGGCGCCACCGTGTGATCGATTCCAGCACGGGTCAGAGCCCCTTGCTTGCCGTCGTGCGAACGATGCGACGGCGCGCGCCGGTTTGCTCCTCGGCGATCCGCCGTTCGAGGTCACCGAGGGCGGCCGCCATTTCGGCATCGCTCGCATAGGTGATGCGGCGCCCCTCGACCTCGACGGTGCGCACGCCGCGCCATCGGGCGGCGAGCAGCGCATCGCGGCGCGCGATCATGTCCTCAAGCGTCATGGTCCTGGTCTCAACTCAGATAGCTCGGCGTGAACACCCGTCGGCCGCGCCGGGCTGGTGCTCGTCGCACCAGACCCGCGGAGGCGATCTCTGGCGCGCCGGGGTCAGAGGCCGTGGTCTCTGGCGCCGCTGTGTCGCGTCGATCGAGCGAGCCGACCTGGCGTTCGAGATCACGCCATTTCTCCTCGCTCCAGCGGTCGGCGCCGGCGATCCAGGCGGCGGCTCGCGCATAGACCCGGCAATCCAGCGCCTCGTTGCGTTCGCGCAGCTTCTGCCATTCGAGCCGCTGAAACCCGCGCCTGGTCTTCACCGTCACCAGCTGCTCGGCGACGAATTGCTTGCACCACTCGCTGTCGGCCCAAGCCGGCAGGTGGATGGTCCCTGCGGGAAAGCGCGCGCCTCCGGCACGCTCCTCGTCGGTCGGCCGTTCGAGCCGGAGGTAGCGATAGGTCTCGGCTTTGAAAGTCGAGACCGCGACCGACCACAGCCGCGCGCCGCGCCGCAGTCGCTTGCCGCCGGCGGTCGCATCGACATAGGTCGGTCCGGAGACCGGGCTCGCCCGATTGAAACCCTCGACACCCTTGACCGGCGCCACCTGCGCGAAGCCGGCGCGCCGGGCCCAGCCGTAGACCGACGGCGCCTCGAAGCCGGTGTCGATCGCGAGGCGCGACAGGCCCATCGCCACCCCAGAGGCGTGCGGCCAGTTGCGGCCCAAGAGACCGTCCAACGCTGACCAGGCGGCGGCATGTTCGGGGCCGCCCTCGATGATGATGTGGTCGATGAGCCAGCTCTCCAGCCCGCGACCCCATGCCCAGACATCGACCTCGATGCGATCCTTCTGGACGTCGGCGCCGGCAGTGAGAAACAGGCCGCCCATCGGCACCGTGCCGGCCGGCCAGTTCTCCCTGCGATCGTAGAGCCGCTGCCAGTCCGGCGCTTCGCCCGTCTCGACCCATGTCTCGCCCAGCGATGTATTGACGAAGGTCTTCATCGCCTCGTCGCCGTGATCCTTCGCCGACAGAAAGGTGCGCACCATGGCTTCCAAGCGGACCCAGGAGGAATAGACCTCGTTCAGGTGAAAGCCGGCGATGCCGTCGAACGGGGCCTCGGCCCGCCATTCGCCCCTGCGCACGGCGGCCCAGCGTTCGGCGTCGCTCCAATGCGCGCCGCAATGGCGGCATCGGTATCGCGCGGTCTCCGGCCGGTGGGCGCCGTCCGCCTCGCGGTCCCAGCGAACCTGCTCCCAGACCAGCGTCTGATGCTCGCCGCATTCCGGGCACGGCACGAAGAAGCGGCGCCTGTCGCTTTCTGCATAGGCGGTCTCGATCCGGCTCGCGCCACGGATGGTCGGCGTCGAGACCAGGACGATCTTGCGGTTCCAGAAGGTGACGGTGCGCTTCTTCGCCAGATTGACCGGATCGCCCTCGGCGCCGGCGCTGAACGGATAGCGGTCGACCTCGTCGCACAGGAGGATGCGGATCGGCCGGCTGGCCAGGCCCGACGGCGCATTCGCGCCGACGATGGTCAGATGCCCGCCGGGAAACTTCTTGTGCAGGATCTTGTTCGAACCGTCCCGCGACTTCGGATCCGAGATGCGCCCATGCAGACAGGGCGTATCGCGCGCCATGGGCGAGAAACGGTCCTTCGACAAGGTCTCGGCATCCCGTTCCGTCGGCATCACCACCATCACCGGCGCCGGGTCCTGGTCGATGTGGAATGCGACGGTGTTGAGCAGCACCTCCGTCTTGCCGGTCTGGCTCGACGACATCACGACGACGCTTTCGACCGCCGGATCGGAGATCGCGTCCATGATGCCGCGCTGGTAGATGGCCCGCTCGGTGCGCCAGCGGCCGGGCTCGGCGCTGGCTTCGGAACTCAGGCGACGCCTGGCGTCGGCCCACTCACTGATCGTCAGGGTCGGTGGTGGCGCCAGGATCGTCAGCGCCTTGCGTGTCGCCTGCGCCAGCCGCGCCGGTCCCTTCAGCATCAACGGCGATGGCCGGGAGGCTGGCGAGTTCCGCGAGCGCTTCGGTGATCGCGTCGCGGATCTGCGCGCGCGTGCCGGCAATGGTGGACTCCTCGTGGACCAGCGGCGCCAGCCTGTCGGGCAGGACCAGCAAACGTGCGCGCAGGCGGGCCAGCACGGCGATCCACGCCTCCTCGACCTGAGCGGCCGGCAAGAGGTCGGCGCGCCGGACTTGCGCGTCCATTTCGGCGAGATCGGCCTTCGCCTTGATCAACCGGGCGCGCTCGACACCGAAATCCGCGGCGCCCGTCTGCGACCGCGTCGCCAGTTCGCGCAGGTAGCGCACATAGCCGCGCACCGTGCCGACGAGATCGTAGCGCCCGCGTTCGGGGCCGGCCCGGACCGACGCCGGGATGATCCCGTCGCGCGCCAGCTGCTGGACCCGCCTTTCGGTCAGGTCCAGGAGCCGAGCGATCACCGCGATCGGTTGAGTATTGGTCGCCATAAACGGGGCCGCTCCCGGGCAAGATCAGGTCATGTCGGGAGCCCCGCCATCACTGCAGAAAAAGCAATGAAATGATGCACTTATCGACTTGATGAGGGTGCCGATCAGAGCCTGTATGGGGTCACCATCAAGCGCTGGAGACCGCCATGACCAAGTCCCGAAACACCGCTTCCGCCCTCGACGCTTTCATCGCCAAGAAGGCGGAAATCGACACGATGCTGGAGCGCATCAAGGTGCTGAGCGACGACCATTTCGACACCAACCCCGACGAGATCAACTGGGGCCATGTCGGAACGCTCGCGCACTACGCCGAGCTCCTGAAGCGCATCACCGACGCAGCCTTCAAGGAGGGCGAGCACGCCGATTAGGCGCGCCGCTTCCCGCCTTCGCCCCGATGGGCTCGCCCTCGGGGCTCGGGGCAGTAGAAGGTCCGCGATGGTCGCGCGCCTCTCCTGAAGAAGGATTGCCCCATGACCAAACTCTCCGACACACAGACGATCGTCCTCAGCGCCGCCGCGCAGCGCGCGAACATGCTGGCGCTACCGCTACCGAAGAACCTCAAGGGCGGCGCAGCGCAGAAAGTGATCGCTTCGCTCCTCAAGCAGGGCCTGCTCGAAGAGATCGATGCCGACACGCGCATCGGCGAACACATCTGGCGCGAGACCGGCGACGGCCACGGCGTCACACTCGCGATCACCGAGCACGGGCTCGCCGCCATCGGCATCGAGCCGGAGGCCTCGCGTGACTCTGCGGAGCCGACGCAAAGCGGTCACGCTGCCGTCAAGACGCCATCGAAGCCAAATGCCCGCGAAGGCAGCAAGCAGGCCCAGCTGATCGCCATGCTGCAGGGCGCCGATGGAGCAACCATCGCCGAAATCACTGCCGCATTCGGGTGGCAGCCGCACACCGTGCGCGGCGCCATCGCCGGGGCGCTCAAGAAGAAGCTCGGGCTCGACGTGACCTCCGAGAAGATCGAGGGACGCGGTCGGGTCTACCGCCTCAGCCGGGAGGGTTGAGGCCATGGCGAGGATCACCATCCACGACCGTCTCGTCGCCGCCCTGCAGCACCGAGGCGAAGCGATCATCGCTGATGCACGCTCGACCCGCTACACGGTCCTCACGCGAACGCGCCGGGAAACCGGCGAACAGGTCGGCTTCTATTTTGTCGGCCGTGCCGGCGCGCTCCGGGCCGGCCGCACCATTGGCGAGAGCCGGTCGGTGGGCGCCGACTTCCGGGCGAAGCTGCTCGGAACGACCACCCGCTGACACGCCATCATCACTGAGCCGCCGCTGCCCGCCATGGGCGGCGGCGTTTTGCTTATGCAGTCCAAGAGCGCATTCTCTCGAACATGCGCCGCACGGCATAGCTGCGCGCCACGGATACCAGCGTGAATAGAGCGCCGATCAAAAAATTGTCGCTCAGGGACACCTGCAGACCGAACAGCGGGAAGACTGCGATCTGGGTCAGCACGGCCACGCCGTAACCGATCGCGACATTGCTCAACGCCTCGATCAGGGACATTCGGCGCGACTGCATCATGCGGCGTCCTGATCGCTGTCATGAGTGCCGACGCGCTCGGTCTTCACCTCGTCGAAGCTGCGATTCTCGCCCTCCAGCCTTGCCGATTTCCCGGTGAAGGCCTGCCAGCGGTTGACGATCACGTCACAAAAGGTCTCGGAGAGCTCAAGCCCGAAGACGCGTCTCCCCGTCCGCTCGCCTGCGATGAGTTGCGAGCCCGAGCCGGAGAACGGCTCGTAGCAGATTTCGCCTGGCACCGTGTGCAGTTCCATCGGCAGCGTGAATACGCGCACCGGTTTCGAGGTCGGGTGCTCCCGCGTCTCGATCTCGCTCGACGGGATGGACCACACCGTCGTCGGCCAGTTCTCGAAGCCTTCGCGGTTGACGCGCGGCTTGTTGCCCGAGCGCCAGCCGAACAGGCAGGGCTCGTGCGCCCACAGCATGATCGAGCGCGTGAGCACCGGACGGCTCTTGGCCCAGATGATCTGCTGGTGATGCAGAACGTCGAATTTGGACCAGCAGGCTTCCAGCATCGCCTGGCGCCGCGAGGCATGCCAGCAATACCAGGCCGCGCCCTCCTTGATGGCGCAGTCGATGGCGACCTGCATGAAGGCCTCGTAGAACTGCGGCCCTTGGGATGAATCGTCCCAGTGCTTCTGCTCGATGTAGTCGTCGGACCAGTCCTTGTTCGCGATCTTCTTGGCGCGAGCGGACGCGTTCTTCTTCGTCGGATGGTTGGTGCCGTCATAGTCGACGAGATAGGGCGGATCGGTCGCGAACAGCGCGGCGCGCTCGCCGTTCATCAGGCGGGTGACGTCCTCAGCCGAGGTCGAGTCTCCGCAGAGCAGGCGGTGGTCCCCGAGGATCCAGAGATCGCCGCGGCGGGTGACGGGCGTGGCGGGCGGCTCCGGAACCTCGTCTTCGTCCACCAGCCCCTCGACGGGCGCCTCGGCCAGGAGACGGGCCAGTTCGTCGTCCTCGAAACCGGTCAGCGCCAGGTCGAACTCGTCGAGCTTCAGATCGGCCAGTTCGAGCTTGAGCAGCTCGTCGTCCCAGCTCGCATTCTGATGCGAGCGGTTGTCCATCAGCCGGTAGGCGCGCAGCTGCGCCGGCGTCAGGCCATGCGCGACATGCACCGGCACACTCGTCATGCCGAGGCGCTTGGCCGCCTCGTACCGGGTGTGGCCGACGACGATCACCATGTCCTCGTCGACGACGATCGGCTGTCGCCAGCCGAACTCGGCCAGCGAGGCGGCGACCGTGGCGACAGCCTCCTCGTTGCGGCGCGGGTTGCGCGCATAGGGCACAAGCTTGTCGATCGGCGTTTCGACGACGTCCATGGTCGGTCCGGTGCGATGGGTGAAGGATCTGATCCGGCGGTCGCGAAGCCCGCCGATGCGCTGTGCCGGCGAAACCAGTGCCGCTTCGCCTATGCGCTCGAAACGAAACGCCCCCGACCGGCGGCTTCGCCAGCGCCGGGGTCAGCAGACGCCCAAGTGCTTGGATTCACGAGGCCAAGGATGCGGGCGAAACGAAATGGCCTATTTCGGCGCCGTCACTGGGCAAGCGTCGCGCCATTGCCGCCAGCATACGAAATTGGCCAGGAAGGACCCGTGATATCAGCGGCTTAGGAAATTTGGGCGTAAATGGGTGTCGATTTGGGTGCCGGGGCGGAGTGGCTTTGCGCGCGCCTCGCCCGAGCGTGATCGAAACCTAACCAAAATCGCGCCGCTCTGTATCGCCGGGAAATGTCTCATTGAAACTTGTCTCACGCGCCCGAATAGGCTTGACCTTTTTCCAAAGCCAGAGGTTGGCGAACATGGCGATGACGATCATCATGATCATGATCGCGATCATCATCCGCTCGCGCGATTTGCGGACGGCTCAGGCTGGTAGCGGCTCGGTGCCTTTGTCCAGCAGCGCAAGGTATTTCGTGTAGGCGAACAGCCGACCGCGCTGCTTCCCGGTCACCTCCCGAACGATGCCTGCCTTTGCCATCAGCTCGAGCGACTTGCCGACGGTCGGGACCGAGAGCTTCAGCTCCTTGGCTGCGGACTGGATCGTCAGCATGGGACGCCGTTGCAGCAGCTCGTGAACCCTCAGCACGGAGGCCGCGACGCGTCCGTGTTCGCGAATGGCGAGCCGGTCGGCCTCGAACAACGCCATCAACTCGCGCGCTGTGTCGGCAGCCTGTTCCGCCGTCTCGGCGACGCCTGTCAGGAAGAACTCCATCCACGCTTCCCAGCCTCCCGCCAGACGCACTTCCTGGAGCAGGCGGTAATAGTCGTCTCGACGGCTCTTGAAGAAAAGACTGAGGTAGAGGATCGGCTCGCGCAGCGCGCCAGCGTCGCACAGCATCAGAGTGATCAAGAGACGTCCAAGGCGTCCGTTTCCATCGAGGAAGGGATGGATCGTTTCGAACTGCACATGGGCAAGCCCCGCCCGAATGAGTGGCGGCATCGCCGGGTCGTCCATATGCAGAAACCGTTCGAATGCGGCGAGGCATTCATCGAGCCGATTGGGCGGTGGCGGCACGAACAGGGCATTGCCAGGCCTCGTCCCCCCGATCCAGTTCTGCGACCGGCGAAACTCGCCCGGCTGCTTGCTGGCACCGCGACCGGACTTGAGCAGGATCTCGTGCATCTCCCGCAGGAGACGAAGCGATAGCGGAAAGCCGCCACGCATGCGCCGCATGCCATGCTCGATCGCGGCGACATAGTTGGACACCTCCGTCACGTCATCGATGGGAACCTGGGGGATTTCGTCGTTCTCGAACAGGAGCAGATCGGACAGGGAGGATTGCGTTCCCTCGATCTGCGAGGACAGGAGCGCTTCCTTGCGCACATACATGAAGAGGAACAGCGGCGTGGAAGGCAGGATGGTGGTGACGCCGTCGAGCCGCCCGACGGCGCCGCGGGCCCGGTCGTAGAGCGACAGGAACTGGCTGACATCCAGCGCTGGAACGGGGGGCAAGGGCGCGGGGACGAAGGCCCGCACCTTCTCACCGCCGACCGATGTTTCGACGTATTCTCCGAGCCTGCTGCTCGATGTTCCTGGCACGTTCTCCATATCCTTTAATAGCACACGTCCATTAATAAAGGAAAGTGGCTTTTCGTTTACTTAACGGACGCGCCAAGGAAAGGATCGCGTGTGCGCGGCCTGATCGGGGATTGGGCCTCATGAGCGATTCTCCGACCAGGCGCTCCATGGCGGCGCGTTGACCGAACGAACGCGGTCTACCAGGAACGCGCGCGAGCGCTTGAGCTTCCCAGTGCCGCCATTCAGCCGCCACGTGATCAGGCTGAGGCTGTATTCCCAGCGCCGGCAGGCCGTCGCCCGCGAGATCCCAAAGCGCCAGCAGATCGGCTTCCACGGCGTCCCCTCGGCGCGGGCCCAGACGAGTTTCGCGTCCTCAGGTTCGAGCCAGCGAAGCCACGGCATGGCCGCCTCCATCCGGTCGATCGCGTCCGGTGCCGGGGCGGGGCGCCGAAGCCGCGGCGGCTCGCGCCCAACCAGATCGCCAAAATCAGGCAGGATTGCCGGCCACACGGAGAAGTACCCCTGCACGCGCACGGGCGGCAGACGCTTCATCACGTCGGCGGCCTCGATCAGGCGCTCCTCGACCCGCTCGCGTGTCCACTCAGCCATACCGTCGCTCCGTCGCCTGCAGCCTCTCTCCGTAGAGCTTCTCGCCAAGCTGGCGGATGAGTTCGCGTTCGGGCCATGTGAGGCGCGGGTCGGCTGGACTGACGACCAGCAATCCTTGCTCACGCCAGCCCTCGCGCTTCACCTCCTCGGGCGACCGGCGTTCGCCGCCATAGCCTTTCGGATGCCACCTCATCGCCCGATCTCCTGCAGCACCGCTGCATAGCCAGCGACGTCGAGGATCGAGTCCTGATGCTTGGGATCATGCCCGAGCCGCGCTAGCTTCAGATCGATGAGGCAGAGCACGACCTCCGCCGGCGTGATGGGGCGGCCGAGCGTGATCGACCAGCGTCTGGCGACCACGGCCATCGCGGCGGCGGGTTCTCCATAGACCTTGCGGCGCTCGGCGACGACCGATGCGGCATGCCTCAGCATCGTCTCCCCGCTCATCGCACGCCTCCCTCGGTCTCGATGGCCCAGAGCAGGATGGCGATTGCATCCGCTTCATTGTCATCCGTCGGGGAAAAGCCCCGGGCGCGAACGGCGGTCATGACGGCAGCCTTGTCGGCGTTGCCCTTCGCCGCGATGTGCCGCTTGACGGTGCCGACCGGCACGCCCTGATAGGAAATCGCCTGCTGCTCGCACCAGGCGGTCAGCGTCGCCAGGAAGCCGCCATAGAGATGCGCGGCGTCGGTTCCGACGTGACGCCGCACTTCCTCGAAGTAGATTGCGGTGAGGCCCCCGGCATCGGCCACGATCGAGTCGAGCCATGCTCGGAAGCGCAGATAGCGCATCCCGCCGCCATCGTAGCGACTGGGCCGGAACGAAACGGTCCCGCTGGTGATATGGCCATCCGCGCCGCGGACCGCCCATCCTGTCGTCGTCCCGAGATCGAGCGTCAGGATGGCGCGATGCACATCTGTCGGTCTCGGTTTGAATTGGGTCGCCCCCGCGTCAACGGGTGCGGTTTCGGTCATCGCGTGCATGATGCTCTCCCAGAAGCGTGAGAAATGGTCGGTCCAGATTTGGGAGGCCACTTGCGGCGGACCGGTCGCCGCTTGTCGGAGCGCGCTCATCAGAGCACCTCCTTCAGCCAATCGGGCGCAGCGCCGTCCGGGGAACGTGAGGGAGGACGTTCCCCGCCAGGTTCCCCATCATAAGCGTTTGAAGAACCGACGCTTTGGGAAGGTGGGGAACATGGGGAACGTTGTTCCCGATCCTCTATCGCGCGGGTGCAGCCGCGCGCATGCGTTAGTATTGAAAAACGTTCCCCATGTTCCCCACGTTCCCTGGAGCCTTTTGTTTCAAGGGGTTGGGCCGGGGAACGTTGATTTTCGACGTTCCCCTCCGGGCCCGCACGTTCCCCGCCTTGAACCTCGACACCTTGCGGAAAACGTTCCCCACGTTCCCCTTCGATCATGAGCTGCCAGCGCTTAGCCTGATGAGAGACACCCAGGGTGCGCACGCGCATCTTGCGGCCGTCGATGTCGAAGACCCGATCACGCATGCGGGCGAGCGCCTTGCCGAGCCGCGTGCGCTGCGAACGATCACCGCCCGTCCCGAGCGGCAACGGCGGCTCGCAGGTCAGCGCCACCTCATAGAGGTCGCCGGTGCCGACCTCTGCGGTCCCGAAGCGATCCCACCAGGCGCCGACGAAGCTGCGCCAGATCGCGCCCTCGCCATCGGCGGCGGCCAGCATCTCATCGAGATTGGCGAGAAACCCTTCGATGCCGGCGACCTCGAGCACGCCGCCCATGATGCGCGACCAGGTCTCGTAACTCCCGA
>DAORNH010000094.1:0-10008 GCA_035440865.1 Hyphomicrobiaceae bacterium
AGCTTCGAGCTCGGCATCCTCGTCAGTGTGATCGCGGTCGTCGGCATCCTGCCCTACATCTCGCTTCAGCTGAAGGCGATCTCGGCGAGCTTCTCGATCCTCGTGCAGTATCCCGAGGTCAGGATGCCGGCCAGCACGGCCGCCTCGATCCTCAGCGATACCGAGCTCTACGTCACGCTGGCGATGGCGACGTTCGCGATCCTGTTCGGCACGCGCCATATCGATGCGAGCGAGCGTCACGAGGGCATGGTCGCGGCCATCGCCTTCGAATCTGGCGTGAAGCTCATCGCCTTCCTCGCCGTAGGGCTGTTCGTCACCTACGGCGTCTTCAACGGCTTCGGCGACATTTTCGGCCGGGCGGCGTCCGACGCGCGACTGCAGCGCCTGTTCACGATCGATGGCATGGCCGGCCACGTGAGCTGGCTCACCGTGCTGCTCCTGGCGATGGCGGCGATCGTGGTGCTGCCGCGCCAGTTCCAGGTGCTCGTCGTCGAGAATGTCAACGAGGGCCACCTGCGGCAGGCGATGTGGCTGTTCCCCCTTTATCTGCTGCTGATCAACATCTTCGTGCTGCCGATCGCCTTCGCCGGCCTGCTGCGGCTCCCGGCGACGGGCGTCGATGCCGATACGTTCGTGCTCACCATCGCCATGCAGGAGCGCGCGCCGATGCTGGCGCTGCTCGCATTCATCGGCGGCTTGTCGGCCGCGACCGGCATGATCATCGTCGAGACCGTCGCATTGGCGACCATGGTTTCGAACGATCTCGTGATGCCGCTGCTGCTCAGGATCGGCCGGCTCCACCTCTCCGAGCGGCGCGATTTGACGGGCATCCTGCTCGCGATCCGCCGCGGCACGATCCTGCTGGTCCTGCTGCTCGGCTACGTCTTCGCAAGCACCGTCGGCGGCTCCTATGCTCTGGTGACGATCGGGCTCGTGTCGTTTGTGGCGGCGCTTCAGTTCGCGCCACCGATCCTTGCGGGTCTCTACTGGAAGGGCGCGACGAAGGCGGGCGCGCTCGCGGCGCTCTCGGGCGGGTTTGCGGTCTGGCTCTATACGCTGCTGCTGCCGTCGTTCGCGAAGTCGGGTTGGCTGCCGTCCGCGTTCGTCGACGCCGGGCTCTTCGGCTCGGTCCTGTTGAAACCCTACGCGCTCCTCGGTCTCGAGGGGCTCGACCCCATCTCGCACGCGACGATTTGGACGATGCTGGTCAATGTCGGCCTGCTGATTGGCGTCTCGCTGTTCACTTCCCAGTCAATGATCGAGCGCAGCCAGGCCGTGCAGTTCGCCGACGTGTTCAAGTCGGCCTCGAGCGCCACGCGCGTCTGGCGCGGGCGCGTGACGAAGGCGGAGCTCTTTGCGCTGCTCGGCCGCTTCGTCGGCGACGCCAGGTCCGATACGGCGCTCGCACGCTATGAGCAGGAGATCGGACGCACGCTCGATCGCACCGCGGCCGCAGATGCCGCGCTCGTCGCCTACGTCGAGCGTCAGCTCGCCGGCGCCATCGGCGCGGCCTCGGCGCGCATCATGATGGCCTCGGTGCTGCGCGAGGAGATGCAGGACATCGATGCGGTGACGCGCATGCTCGACGAGGCGTCGCAGCTCGTCCTCTACTCGCGCCGGCTCGAGGAGAAGTCGCAGGAGCTCGAGGCGGCGTCCGCTGAGCTGCGCTCGGCCAACGAGCGCCTCAAGGAGCTCGACAAGCTCAAGGACGACTTCATGGCGACCGTCAGCCACGAGATCCGCACGCCGCTGACGTCGATCCGCTCGTTCAGCGAGATCCTGCGTGACAACCCCGACCTCGACAACGAGCAGCGCCAGGAGTTCGTCACCATCATCGTGCAGGAAAGCGAGCGGCTGAGCCGCCTCATCAACGACATCCTCGACCTCGCCAAGATGGAGGCGGGGACGACCGACTGGCAGATCGAGCTGCAGGACGCGAAGCCGATCTTCGAGCAGGCGCTCGCAGCGACCAGCGGTCTCTTCGCCAAGGCGCCCGGAATTAGGCTCG
Source organism: Hyphomicrobiaceae bacterium (assembly GCA_035440865.1). Taxonomy (GTDB): domain Bacteria; phylum Pseudomonadota; class Alphaproteobacteria; order Rhizobiales; family Hyphomicrobiaceae; genus DAORNH01. The sequence continues at coordinate 2,009 of DAORNH010000094.1, forward strand.
GCATCGAGATCGCGCCGGACCTGCCGAAAGTGAGCGTCGACCGAGATCGCCTCATCCAGGTCGTCGTCAACCTCATCTCGAACGCAGTCAAATTCTCTGACAAGGGCAAGGGCGAAATCCGTTTCAAGGCCTGGAGACACGACAACACGCTGCGTGTCGACGTCGCAGACAACGGCATCGGCATTGCGCCGGCAGATCAGGCGCGCGTTTTCGAGCGCTTCCAGCAGGCCGGGAATATCCTCACCGACAAGCCCGAAGGCACGGGCCTTGGCCTGCCCATCACGCGCCAGATCCTGCAACGCTTCGGCGGAGACATTTGGCTCCAGAGCGCTGTCGGCAAAGGCTCCGTCTTCTCGTTCAGCATCCCCCTCGCGGCCGCCGGCGACGCGCGCGGCTGAGTGCCCAAGTCCTCCCGATATCGACCATCGTTCTAAGCGGAGTGGCTAACTGGTGCTGCATCGCGCGCATACCTATGGTGCCCGCCAGTGTTGGCTGTCGGATCGGGATCGAGCCGCACTCAGAAAGCGACCAAGTCCGCGAACTCGTACCATTGGAGGAGATTGATCGATGGCGACCGAAGCCACACTGCATAACCCCGAAGCACGCAGTCGACCGATGACTGGCGAGGAGCGAAAGGTTATCCTCGCCTCCTCGCTCGGCACCGTCTTCGAATGGTATGATTTCTACCTCTACGGCGCCTTGGCCGTGATCATCGGCGCGCAGTTCTTCTCCGCCTTTGATGTGACGACGCGCAACGTCTTTGCGCTGCTCGCCTTCGCCGCCGGCTTCCTCGTCCGTCCTTTCGGCGCGCTCTTCTTCGGCCGCCTCGGTGACCTCATCGGTCGCAAGGCCACGTTCCTCATCACCATCCTGCTCATGGGCACGACGACCTTCATGGTCGGCCTGCTGCCGAGCTACGACCAGATCGGCTGGGTCGCGCCGGTCGTGCTGATCGCTCTGCGCATGGGACAGGGCCTCGCGCTCGGCGGCGAGTACGGCGGCGCCGCGGTTTATGTGGCCGAGCATGCCCCACAGGGCCGGCGCGGCTTCTACACCTCGTGGATCCAGACGACGGCAACCCTGGGCCTGCTGCTCTCGCTCGTCGTCATCCTCTCGATCCGGCTCTATATGGGCGAGGAGGGTTTCAGCAAGGGCACGGGCTATCCGATTGCCGGCTGGCGCATTCCGTTCCTGGCGTCGATCATCCTGCTCGCGATCTCAGTGTGGATCCGCATGCAGATGCACGAGAGCCCGGCCTTCAAGAAGATGAAGGAGGAAGGCTCGCTTTCCAAGGCACCGCTCTCGGAAGCCTTCGGACAGTGGAAGAACCTGAAGGTCGTGATTTTCGCCCTCCTCGGTCTCGTCGCTGGCCAGGCGGTCGTCTGGTACACGGGCCAGTTCTATGCCCTGTTCTTCCTGCAGAGCATCCTCAAAGTCGACCTGTTCACGGCCAACGTGCTGATCGCCTGGTCGCTGATCTTGGGAACCGGTGGCTTCATCGTGTTCGGCACTCTGTCGGACAAGATCGGCCGCAAGCCGGTGATCCTCGCAGGCTGCCTGATCGCAGCACTCACCTACTTCCCGCTCTTCAAGATGATGACGGCGACGGCCAACCCGAAGCTCGCCGAGGCCATCGAGAAGGTGAAGGTGCAGGTGACCGCTGATCCGGCGAAGTGCGGCTCGGTGTTCGACCCCGTCGGCATCCGCTCCTTCTCTGAGCCCTGCGACGTCGCCCGAGTGTCGCTGGCCCGCGCCGCCATCACCTATAATCTGGTGCCCGGCCCCGCCGGATCGCCAGCCAAGGTTACGTTCAACGGCAAGGACGTGCCGATCGAGGCCGCCATCCCGAAGAACATCTCGGGCTTCACAGCGGCGGCCATCGCTGCCGGCTACCCGAAGGCCGGCGACACCAGCATCGTCAAGACCACGTCGGTCATCCCGAGCGGCGCACAGGCCTGGACGATCATCGGCATCCTGACGCTGCTCGTTGTCTACGTGACGATGGTGTACGGGCCGATCGCGGCGGCACTCGTCGAGTTCTTCCCGACCCGCATCCGCTACACGGCCATGTCCCTGCCCTATCATATCGGCAACGGCTGGTTCGGCGGGTTCCTGCCGCCGACCTCCTTCGCTATGGTGGCCGCGACCGGCGACATCTACTACGGCCTCTGGTATCCGGTCGTCGTCGCACTCGCCACATTCGTGATCGGCCTCTTCTTCGTGCCAGAGACCTACAAGCGAGACATCTTCAAGGGTTGATCCCTCGCCGCAGCAGTGATCGACTGTTACAGACCTTCTACCTGCCGGGGCGCGCAACGCCCCGGCAGAATTGTTCTCCCGGGTTATCTGCCTATCTCAGTAGGCACGACATTTTCGGCTCGGAACCTGCACATGTTGATGGCGCTACTGGCAGACGTGCATGCCAACCGTGAGGCCTTCGAGGCTTGCCTCGTGGACGCCCGGCGCTCGGGCGCCGAACGCTTCATCCTGCTCGGCGATCTCGTCGGCTACGGGCCCGATCCGGTTTGGGCCGTCGAGACGGCGGCACGCCTTCTCGATGACGGCGCGCTCGCCGTGCAAGGCAATCATGATGCCGCCGCGTCCGGCGCTGCGACCTCGCTCAACCCCGTCGCCCGGGCAGCGATCAGGTGGACGGCCGAGCAGCTCGGCCCCGCGCATAAGCAGTTCCTCGCCGACCTGCCGCTCGATCTCAACGAGGACGACCGCCTCTACGTGCACGCCAGCGCCTCGTCACCTGAGGACTGGATCTACGTGCTCTCGCCGCGCGAGGCCTTCGCGAGCTTCCGCGCGACGGCCCAGCGCATCACCTTCTGCGGCCATACGCACCTCCCCGCGCTCTTCAACGAGAGCGCGAGCAGCCTCCCCCAGCAGCACACGCCCGCGGACGGCCGGCCCGTGCCCCTCCTCGTGCAGCGCCGCTGGCTCGCCGTTCTCGGCGCCGTCGGCCAGCCGCGGGATCACAATCCCGCAGCGTGCTACGCGCTCTTCGACGACGAGACGCGCCGCCTCACCTACATCAGGGTGCCCTACGATGCCGATGTGACGGCGCGCAAGGTGCGCGCGGCCGGATTGCCGGATGCTCTCGCCGTCCGATTGGTCTCGGGAAGCTGACGTATGGCGAAGGCATCGCTCAGCATCGGCATGGTCCTCGACGGCTTCAGGCTCGAGGAGCGCCTGCACCGCGGCGGGATGGCGACGATCTGGCGCGTGACGCGCCCGGACATCGACGATCCCATCGTCATGAAGGTCCCATTCCTCGACCACGAGGGCGACCTTTCTCTGCTCGTCGGGTTCGAGGTCGAGCAGATGATCATGGCCGAGCTGGCCGGGCCGCACGTCCCGCGCTTCATCGCCAATGGCGACTTCACCGTGCAGCCTTACATTGTCATGGAGCGCCTGCCGGGCAACAACCTGCACAAGATGCTGTTCGATACGCCGCGTCTCGAGATCGAGGACGCGATCAGCAAGGGCACCGCCATTGCCGAGGCCCTGGGGGACCTTCACAACCAGCACGTCCTGCATCTCGACCTGAAGCCGGCGAACGTGCTGTTCCGACCGTCGGGAGAGGCCGTACTCATTGATTTTGGCCTGTCGCGGCACCTGCTGCTGCCCGATCTTCTCGAGGAGCAGTTCCATCGCCCGACCGGGACGACGGAGTACATGGCGCCCGAGCAACTCGCGCGCGTGCGCTCGGACAAGCGGAGCGACCTCTTCGCGCTCGGTGCGATCATCTACCAGATGGCGACCGGTGAGCTGCCCTTCGGTGCGCCGGGCCGCATCAAGCAGGTGCGTCAGCGCGTGTGGCGCGATCCGGTGCCGCCGCGGGCGCTCCGACCCGAGCTGCCGGCGCCGCTGCAGGAGGTCATCATCAAGTGCCTCGAGCCGCTTCCCGACAAGCGCTACCGCGACGCCGAGGAACTCGTCTTCGATCTACGCCATCTCGATCTCGTCGAACTCACCGAGCGCGCCGGGCGGCAGGCGCGCGCTGATGCCCGCACCGCCTTCGGGCGCTGGATGCGCGCCAAGTCGACGCTGCGCGAGATCCAGAGCACGGCGACGAAGCCGCCGCCGCGCACGCCGATCATCCTCGTCGCCGTCGACCTCCGACCCAGGTTCGTCGAGCTTCGCAATTCGCTGCTCGAGGCCGCCGTCTCGGTTCTCGCCAACATGCCTGGCGCCCGGCTCGCTTGTCTCAACGTGATGGAGACCTCGCTCATCTCGATCGACGAGAATGTCGATGCCGCGGGCGACAACATCCACGTCCAGCGCATGGCGGAGCTCCGACAGTGGGCAGCGCCGCTGCAGTTGCCACGAGGCAAGATCACTTATCACCTGGTCGAGGCTCGCAACATTGCAGGCGCGATCCTGGATTTCGCACGCTCCAACAAGGTGGATCACCTGGTGATCGGTGCGCCGACCGCAGGCGGGGCGGCAGCCAGCCGGCTCACGGCCCAGATCACGGCCGAATCGCCCTGCTCCGTCTCTGTCGTCCGGGCGAGCGCGGACCGGGCGGACCTGGTGCCGGTCCGTTGAGGCCCGGCATACGGGCCCGCAATTTCCGCAAGAGCAACTTCCGCAAAAGTTGCCAAGCCAGCGTCTTTATACTAATCGCTGCGTCTCGCCGGGACCATCAGGCGCCCCAACGTCCACAAGAATTCGCCAGGAATTTCCATGGGATGGGAGCTTTCAGGACGGCGCTTGATCGTCACGGGCGGCGCCGGGTTCATCGGCTCGCACCTCTCTGAGCGGCTGCTCGCGAAGGGCGCCGAGGTCTTGTCGGTCGACAACTACTTCACCGGCCGGCGCGCCAACATCGCGCATCTCCTGCAAAATCCCTCCTTCGAGGCGATGCGCCACGACATCACTTTTCCACTCTACGTCGAGGCGGACGGCATCCTGAACCTCGCCTGTCCGGCCTCGCCCGTGCACTACCAGCACGATCCCGTGCAGACGACGAAGGTGAGTGTGCACGGCGCGATCAACATGCTGGGACTGGCGAAGCGCCTGCGCTGCCGCATCCTCCAGGCCTCGACGAGCGAGGTCTACGGCGATCCGACCGTCCACCCGCAGCCCGAGGAGTACTGGGGCAACGTGAACCCGATCGGCCCGCGCTCCTGCTACGACGAAGGCAAGCGCTGCGCCGAGACACTCTTCTTCGACTACCGCCGCCAGCACAACCTGCCGATCAAGATTGCGCGCATCTTCAACACCTACGGCCCGCGCATGCAGCCGAACGACGGGCGCGTCGTCTCGAATTTCATCGTGCAGGCGCTGCAGGGCGAGCCGATCACGATCTACGGCGACGGGGCTCAGACGCGCTCGTTCTGCTACGTCGACGACCTCGTCGATGGCCTCGTCCGCTTGCTGCAGACGGGCGAGGACATGACCGGCCCGATCAATCTCGGCAATCCGAGCGAGTTCACGATCCGGGCGCTCGCCGAGAAGGTGATCGAGATGACCGGCGCGCGCTCCAAGCTCGAGTTCCGCCCGCTGCCGCACGACGATCCCCGCCAGCGCCAGCCGGACATCACCAAGGCAAAATCCATCCTCGGCTGGCGTCCGACCGTCGAGCTCGAGGACGGCTTGAAAGAGACGATCGGCTACTTCCGGCGGCTTCTGGCGCAGTGAGCGGCGCTCCGTCGCAACCTGAGGCACGCACGGCAGCACGCCCGCTGCACATCGTCCAGGTGAGTTTCGATGCCTCGCTGCTCGACGGCGGCGAAGCGAGCGATTCGATCGCGCGGCAGAAGCTCTATTCGCGCCTGCTTGCCGAGCGTCGGCCGGGCTCACGCATGACCATCGTCGTGCTGAACGCGCCAGCGACGGCAGTGGCCTGCTCGTGGGACAATCTCCACGTCGTGCCGATCTCCGGGCGCTGGGCGAGCCTCCGGCGCCTCCCGGCAGCCCTTCGCGCGCTCGACCGCGAGGCGGCGATCGGCGTGATAGCGGCGCAGTCGCCCTTCGAGGATGCCTGGGCGGCGCTCATGTTCGCGCGTCGCAGGATTCCGGTGGTCGTCCAGGTGCACTTCGACGTCCTCGCCGCCGAGGCGCTGCCACGGGGCAGCATGATTCGCCGACTGGCGGGGAAGGCGCGGCAGCGGCTGGCCTTGCGATCACTTCGACGGTTCGCGTCCGTCCGCGTCGTCGCCGCCGCGATGAAGCGGCGCCTCGAGGCGGCCGGCGCTCGCGATGTTCGCGCGATCCCCGTGCCCGTGCTCGATCTCGAAACGTTGGTCGCCGTCGCTGAAGCGCCGAGGCACGAGCCGAATATCCTCTACGTCGGCCGTCTCGCCCCTGAGAAGCGTCTCGATCTCTGGCTCGAGGCTGCGCGGCGGATCAGGGACGAAGTATCGGCAGCGACGTTCGATATCGTCGGCTCGGGAGGAGAGCGGGGAACACTGGAGCGTCAAGCCGCCGAGCTCGGCCTCGCCTCGGCCGTGACGTTTCACGGCCACGCACGACGCGAGGAGCTACCGGAGCACTTCGCACGCGCCCGCGTCCTCATGCTGTCGTCCGATCACGAGGGCTTCGGTCGCGTCCTGCTGGAGGCCATGGCGGCAGGTGTTGCCGTGGTATCGACCGCGACGGCCGGGGCGCGCGAGATCATCGCGGAGGGAAGTGGCGCCGGAGCGCTCGTACCAGTCGGCGATGCGGCAGCACTGGCCGCCGCGGCGTCGCCGCTCCTCACGGACGATGGCCACCATTGCCGCATGGTCGACGCCGCACGCGCGCACATTCGGGGGCGCTATGACCCCATGCAACTCGCTGTGGGCTGGGTCGAGATGTTGATCGACGTTGCCGAGCGGGGACCCTAAAGAGAGCCTGGACGATTGCTTGTGAAAGGCGCCCGCATTGGCTCGAGTGCTCGTCGTGACGAACGTGTTTCCCCCGCTGATCGGCGGGCCGGCGACATTCGCCGACCGGCTCGCGCACGTTCTTACAGGCCGCGGCCACAAGGTAAGCGTCGTCTGCTCGTCGCAGTCGGCCAAGGACCCGGGCGATGCCGCGCGGCCGTTCCGCGTCGTCCGCGTCTCGCTCGCGAACCGGTATGCCTATGAGGCCAAGGTGCGAGCGGTGCTCGTACGCGAGATGCTCGCCCATCGGCGCATCCTCGTCGCGGGCCTCGAAAGCTACGTGCTCGACGCCGCGCGGGTCGCGCCACGCCGCTACATCCTGCGCGTTCCCGGCGACACGGTGTGGGAGAGCGCCCGCAACTACGGCGAGACGACGCTCGGCTTCGACGAGTTCCAGGACGCGGCCTCGCCCCCCGCGGTCGTCGCCGGCATCATCGCCCGACGCCGGCAGTATCTCTCGCGTGCCGTCACCGTCGTCACGCCATCGCACTATCTCGAGGGCGTGGTGCGCCGCTGGCCGGGTTGTCCGGCGGACCTGCGCACCATCATCAACGGGGTATCGCTGTCGGACTATCCGGATCGCGAGCCGTCGCCGCGCAACGGCCGCGCGCTGAAGGCCCTGTTCGTCGGCCGCCTCACCAACTGGAAGGGCGTCGAGACGCTGCTGCTCGCATCCGTTGGCCTGAGCGGAGTCGAGATCACGATCGTCGGCGATGGGCCGGAGCTGCCGTTGCTCAAGGCTTTGAACGCTCAACTCGGCGGAGCAGGCGGCGGGCGCAGCGTGCGCTTTCTCGGCCGGCAGTCCCCCGACGCCGTGAAAGCCAGCATGCTCGAGCATGACGTGCTCGTGCTGCCGTCGAACTATGAGGGCATGTCGCACACGCTGCTCGAAGGGTGCGCCGCAGGGCTCGTGCCCATCGTCTCTGCCATCGGCGGCAATCTCGAGGTGATCACGGACGGCCAGCACGGGCTGGCGGTACCCTATGGCGATCCGGATGCGCTGCGGCGAGCCCTTGCCGCACTCGCCGCCGACGATGTGCTGCGGCAACGGCTCGCGCTCGCCGCCCGGCACCGTGCGGGCGACTTTCCCTTCGCGGCAACGGTCGACGGCTACGCCAATCTCAT
>DAORNH010000094.1:10020-10382 GCA_035440865.1 Hyphomicrobiaceae bacterium
ACCGATCTCTCCAGCTCACCGCAGCGACTCGCGGTCACCCATGTATCGCCGTTCGGCGACTACGAGGGGCGCATCGCCTTCTCGGGCGCCGAGAACCATCTCTTCCAGCTGATGGCGGGCCAGCGGGCTGCGGGCCTCGATGTCGAGCTGCTCATGCTGGTGGTCCACGACGGGCCGCGGCTCGAGGCGAAGGCGCGCGATCTGACGGCGGCCGGCATTCCGGTGACGCGGCTCGTCTATGATCGCAGCATGGCGGGCGCGATCGGCCGGGCGGCCTGGGTCGCACAGCTTCCGCGCCTGATCCGCATCATGGGCGCGCGCAGCGATCGCATCATCCACACGCATCAGCCGCACGCCTCCCA
>DAORNH010000094.1:10432-13471 GCA_035440865.1 Hyphomicrobiaceae bacterium
CATCCACAACGACGAGCCGCATTTTGCGAATGCCACTTGGCGGGCGCGGCTCAAGGCGCTCGAGAGGATCACGGGTGCGACGATCGCCATTTCCGACCGGGTGAAGTCCCACCTCGTCGACAACGTCGGGCTCGACACGGACCGGATCACCGTCATCCCCTACGGCATCGAGCCGCCGTCAACGATCGACCGGGCGGGCGCACGCGCGGCGCTTGGCCTCGATCCGGCGGCCTTCGTCATCGGCTTCGTCGGCCGGTTCGTGCCGCAGAAGGATCTCGGCATTCTTCTCGACGCATTCGGCAGGGTCGAGGGCGCGGAGCTCTGCCTCGTCGGCGCGGGCGACGAGGAGGCAGCACTGCGCGCGCATGCTTTGCGGCTCGGGCAAAAGCGCGTGCACTTCGCCGGAGCGCGGGCGAATGGCGCCGACCTGATGGCGGCCTTCGACGTGTTCGCGCTCTCCTCGAAGTGGGAAGGGCTCGGCCTCGTGCTGCTTGAGGCGATGTCGCGGGGCGTGCCGATTGCGGCGACCCGCGGCGGCGCCATTCCCGAAGTGCTCGATAGCGGCCGGCTCGGTCTGCTTTCCGACGTTGGGGACGCGGGCGCACTCGCCGCGAACATGCAGCGGCTCCGCGATGATCCAGGACTCGCGCGCGAGTTCATAGAGCGGGGCCACGCGGCCATCCGCGAGCGCTACAGCGTTGCCGCCATGGTCAACGCAACGACGGCAGTGTACGAGCGAGCGTTCGGATCGGCCGCAACACGAGGGGGCCCGTCATGAGCGTGACACGCCTGCTCAGCGCCGCGCGCGAGACGCTGGCGATTGCGGTCAGGCTCGGCCAGGCGACCGGCAGGCCGGACCGCTCCACGGTCTACGCTGCGCGCCGCCTCGTCGATCGACGCCGGCCGGTCGATCTCACCTGGCGCGGCATGCAGCTCGCAGCGCGCGGGATGGACTGGGCGGCGCTGCAGGAGGTGCTAATCGAGAACGAGTACGGCGCACTCACGCCGCTTCTCAAGAGCACGCCAGAGCCCGTCGTCCTCGATCTCGGCGCCAACATCGGTACATTCTCGCTCTTTGTGCTGGCGCATGCGCCGCGGGCGCGCGTCTTCTCCTACGAGCCGTCGGCTGCAACCTTCGCCGTTCTGGCGGCAACCGCGGCGAAGAACCCCACCTATCGCTGGACGGCCGTCCAGGCGGCGGCCTGGCGGGCCGACGAGAGCGTGACGTTCGCCAACGCCGCCGCGAGCACCGCAGGACGCATTTCGGGCGAGGGAGACGAGCGCGTCGCGGGCCGCTCGTTCGCCTCGATCCTCGAAACCTGCGGCGGCACCGCGGACATCGCCAAGCTCGACATCGAGGGCGCCGAGGAGGCCGTGCTCGCCGACCAGCCTGCGGCGCTGCTCGATCGCATCGGCACGATCGTCGTCGAGTTGCACCCCGGCCGATGCGACACAGATCGCGTCGCCAGGACGCTTATGAATAGCTATGGAACCGTCTATGCCATTCCGGGGCGGCGGTCCTCGAAGCCGCTGCTGCTCGCGACCCGCTCGGCAATCGCCCTCGGCTTGCCGGTGTATGGCGCGGCAGCATGAGATGGGCGTGGCACGTCGTCGTGTTGATCGGGAGGAGCATGTGCTCGCAAGACTGAATGCAGCCGTGCGCAGCCGGATGAACCGGATCCTCGGCCGTGATTTCCGTTCCGAGCTGCTGCGCCGGTTCTCCGGCCGCATGGGCGCACGCAAGGTCATTGAGCACGATGGGGTCCGCCGGCTCGACATCGACTATGCGGACCCGGCAGCGCGCGCGACCTATCGCGAGATCCAGACGTTCGGCAACAGGCAGAAGCTCGGCGTCGTCTTCGCCTCGGAGCCAAACATCGCGGCGATGGCGCGACTTGCGGCGGCCCGCGTCGGTCCTGTCGGCCTCGTCATCTGCCACGGCACACGCAACGGCGCTGAGCAGCGCTGGTTCAAGGCCAATCTGCCGGGCACGCCGCGCGTCATCGGCACCGAGATCTCGGATACGGCGACTGAGTTTCCCGACACGATCCAGTGGGACTTCCATGAGCAGAACCCGGAGTGGATCGGACGCGCCGACATCGTCTACTCAAACAGCTGGGATCACAGCATCGATCCCGAGCGCATGTTCCGCAACTGGATGGAGTGCCTGTCGGAGAATGGCATCATGCTGATCGAGCACACGAGCTATCATGACGGGCGCGAGCCCGATCTGCTCGACCCGTTTGGCGCAACGCGCGACGGCCTCGTCCGGCTCCTCGACCGCGTCGGCAAGTCCGAGTTTCGCGTGGTCGAAATCTTCACTGATCTGCCCGATACGAGCGCCGGCCGCTGTGCGGTCGTGGTTGCACGAGCCGACCGGGAGCAGCGCACCAGACAATGATCGTTTCTCCGAGGCCACCGTCCCGCAACCGGCTCTCCGCATTCTCCGACAAGCGGCTTTCCTACCTGCGCGCACTTGAGCACGAACTCGCCCCGACCATACCGCTCGTCGGCCGCGTACTCGATTTCGGCGGCGGACAGGATTCGAGCTATAATTCACGCCTCACCAGCGGCGTGACGATCGACAGCCTGAACGTGGATACGGCACGCTCTCCGACCTACCTCCACGACGCCAACACTCCTTTCCCGATCGCAGACGCGACCTACGACACGATCGTCTCGTTCAACACGCTCGAGCACGTCCGCCGCGACGAGTTCGCGCTCGGCGAAATCGTGCGCATCCTGAAGCCTGGCGGCACGCTGCACATCATCGTGCCGTTCCTCTACCGGGTGCATGCCTCGCCCTCGGACTATCATCGCCACACGGCATTCTGGTGGGAGGCAGCGCTCGCTGATCTCGGCATCGGCCCAGAGAACTCGCGCATCGAGCCGATGATGTGGGGGCGGCTCACATCCTCGTTCTCGTTCCTCGAGTATACGCGGCTGCGCTTCCTGCGACGCCTGCCGCTCTGGGCCGACATCTGGCTGAAAGGCATGGGCGACGACGAGTATCCGCTCGGCTACTACGTCTCGGGCAAG
>DAORNH010000094.1:13510-14079 GCA_035440865.1 Hyphomicrobiaceae bacterium
GCCGGCTGCGAGCAACGGCCCGTAGTTGATCAGAGCGGCGAGCCAGGCGGTCGCCGCCGCCGATGCTGGTGAGAGCCCGCCGGTGGCACCGAGCACGGCGATCGCCGCCACCTGCGCCGCGGCACCCGAGAGAGCCAGAATGCCGAATTGGCCCACCCGCCCCGCCGAGACGACCGCTGGCCATAGCCAGCCGTGCACGCCGAGAGTCGCGACGAGCAGCGCCGCGAAGATATCGAAGGCCGGCAGCGCCGGCAAATACTGGGGCCAGCCGGCTGCAGCGATCGGCCGGAGCAGTAACCAGGACGCCAGAACGGAGACCACCGCCGCGACGGTGCCGATCGCCATCAGGCGCCGCCGGTGCCGGCGGTAGGCGTCGGTCCGGCCTCGCGCGAGAGCGTCGACTATGGTCGGCGTGTAGAACTGGTGGACGGCGTCGGTGAGCCCGGCGAGGTTGTCGTAGGCCTGCCGCGCGACGCGATAGAGGCCCGTGGTCGTGTCGCCACCGAACGCCGCGACGACGAGCGTGTCGCCCGATCTATCGGTGGAGAGGTCGCGGGTGTCCGACACGG
>DAORNH010000095.1:0-274 GCA_035440865.1 Hyphomicrobiaceae bacterium
CTCCGGACAAGACGAGCCCGGACCGGACCAGCCTGCCGCCTGGCTGAATCGGCTCTCGCCGCCCCAATCTCCGATGGCATTCAACGGGTTCCCTATACAGGGGCCATGCCCCTGGAGATTGGCCGCCTGCCATGCGTGCGTCGCTCACAGTTCCTGAGATCGTGGTCGCAGGCTGGCTGCTGGCGGGTCTTTTCCTGCTGCTTCTCGGTGGCATGGACATTGTTCGACGTGGCAATGACGACCCGTCAGGGCGTACTCCGGCCTATTGGCTCCC
>DAORNH010000095.1:306-4632 GCA_035440865.1 Hyphomicrobiaceae bacterium
CATCTGGTACGTCGTCGGCACGACGCCCATGTCCGGCCCGAGTGCGGCACCGACACGCAAGAGCGAGGGTCAACCGGGCGCCACCCGGTATAGGCGTCCGAGACCATCAAGTGGCTCCTGAATGCCGGCCAGTCGCAGCATGTGCCAGATCAGGGCGTGGTTACTAGACGTGGCCGGCATGCCTATCGCCTGCTCGATCGCGCCGATCACATCGAGTGTCCGCAGGCTCGTGCACGACACAAACACGCTGTCGACATCGCTGGCGGCGCCGACACGCCGCGCTGTGTCGGCAATCGCCTGCTGCGTGATGCGGGCAACGACGCCGTCGTCCGGTTCCTCAAAGGAGGCGAGCGCCGGCACTTCGATGCCGCGTGCCGCAAGGCCGGAGATGATCGTGTCGTTGACAGGACGGGCATACGGCGTGATCAGGGCCGGCCGGCGAACGCCCAAGGCCCGCAAAGCCGCGATGACTGCCGTTACCGGATCGGTGACCGCGGCGGCGCTATGCACCGATCTCACGAGCCGCGCGACCTCGGCCTCGCCGATCACGATCGCGCCGGACGTGCAGGCGAAGCCGATCGATTTGAAGCTCCATTCCGCTGGTAACAGCCGTGCCGTATCCGCAATGAGCGGCTTCATGGCGAGCAGCGTCTCGCGGGTGATCTCCGTGTCGTTCCAAAGCCGGGCCGCATAGACGGCAACGTCCGGCAGCCGCTGAATGACCTGTCGGAGGTCGCTCTCGAACGTCTGGTCGGTGCGCAGCACGAGGAGCCCGATCCGCGCGCGAGCCCCGAGGCCGGCGTCAGTGTGCAGCGGCACACGCTCGTAGCGCATGGTTCCCTCTCGAAGACCTGCAGCAGCACCCGTGCGGACATCATGCGTGGTGCAGTCACGGAGGGCAAGGCTGACGACAAGCGATGGAAGGAGTGCGGATGGCTCGGTGGCTCTATGGGGGCCGCGAGGTTGCATATGAGCGCCTGACGCGCACGTGACTTGCCGGTGATCCCGCTTCGCTCTAGCTAGGTTTCGGGCTAGGCGTACCTTGAAATCGCGATCGGTGGACCTTCATGCTTGGCGAACTCTGGCTCTATGCGGGCGTCATGCTTGCCGGCTTGGTGAGCTTCCTTTCGCCTTGTGTTCTGCCGCTAGTGCCGCCGTATCTCGGCTACATCGGTGGCACCACCATCGAGCAGATGACCGCCGATCATGGCCTTGACCGCTCGGCGTCGCGCAAGGTCATCATCGCGGCATTGGTGTTCGTTCTCGGGTTCACGACAGTATTCGTTTCGCTCGGCGCGGCCGCGTCCATGGCCGGACAATTCCTCGCGACGTGGAAGCGAGAGCTCGGCTGGGTCGCCGGCGGCGTGATCATCCTGTTTGGCCTGCATTTCCTCGGGATTTTCAAGATCCCGCTCCTATATCGCGAGGCGCGCTATCATGGCCGCGTGGAGGGGGCGAGCCTCGCCGGCGCCTATCTCATGGGCCTCGCGTTCGCTTTCGGCTGGACGCCTTGCATCGGCCCGGTCCTGTCGGCGGTCCTCGGTCTCGCCATGAGCGAAAACAGCCTTGGAGCAGGCGTCAAGCTGCTTTTCGCCTACTCGCTCGGCCTCGGAATACCGTTCGTGCTCGCGGCCGTGGCGATCCGGCCATTCCTCGGCTTCATGGGCCGATTCAGGCGCCATCTCGGTCGGGTGGAAAAGATCATGGGGGCGCTGCTTGTCCTCACCGGCGTCCTGTTCATCTTCGGCGGCATCGGCTGGATGGGGCAGTGGCTCATAGACAACGTGCCGATTCTCGCGCGCATCGAGGAGATGTTCACCTCCGACAAGCTGCGCATCGAGATCATGAAGAAGGGCGCCGAGAAGTAGGCGCGAACGCAAGGGCTGCGCATGACCACCGCCCGCATTCCGACCGCTCTCACGATCGCCGGATCGGACAGCTCCGGCGGCGCCGGCATCCAGGCCGATCTCAAGACCTTTACGGCGCTCGGGATCTATGGCGCCTCGGTCATCACGGCGCTCACCGCGCAGAACACCTTGGGCGTGCAGGCCGTGGCGGCTGTCGAGCCGGGATTCGTGCGACGACAGATCGCCTCGGTGATGGACGACCTCGACGTCCGCGCCATCAAGACGGGGATGCTCGCCAACGCCGGCGTGGTTGCGGCGGTCGTCGATGGGCTCGCGGCGAGGCAGACGAACCGCAATGCCATCCCGCTCGTCGTCGATCCGGTCATGGTTGCGACCAGCGGCGACAGCCTGCTCCAGGCCGACGCGATCGGCATCATCACACGGCGGCTATTCCCGCTCGCGAGCGTCGTCACCCCGAACCTTCCAGAGGCGGCACGGCTCCTCGGCACAAGCGAGGCCCGCACCACGGACGAGGCCATCGACCAGGCCAGGGCCATCCTGCAGCTCGGCCCCGGCGCCGTGCTCGTCAAGGGGGGCCATGGCAGGGGCAGCGAGGCGGTCGATGTGCTCGTCAATCACTCCGGAATCGAGCTGCTCACCGCCGAGCGCATCGCCACGCACAACACACACGGCACCGGCTGCACCCTCTCCGCCGCGCTCGCTGCAGGCCTTGCCGACGGGCTAGGTCTGATCGACGCCTGCCGGTGCGCCAAGGCGTTCGTCAGCGATGCCTTGAGATCCGGCGCCGTCCGCCCCGTCGGGCACGGGCACGGGCCGGTTGATCACATCTTCGCAATCCGCAATCGCAGGCGGCAATAGCTCTGCAAGCTGCACCTTGTTGCTGCGCCGCCACGGTCGTGTCGCAATATCCGGCGCCCTGTTGCGCTCACCTGGGCAATCGGCCAAGTTGATCCGGCGAACACGCTCCGGGGGGATGAGTGGCATCGTGACGGTGGCGAAAGCCACTTGGTATCGTCAGTCGGGGGACGCGCGATACCAGACTGACCGGCTGTCGGGGGACGGCCGGTGTTGCTGAGAGTGCCTCGAGGGAGGCGCGCTTTCAGATCCAAAGGGCCGGTCCGGTTTATCCGGGCCGGCCCTTTCGATTCCTACCTCCGATCCTGCAGCGGCGAGGCATCCAATCAACCCTTGTCCTTTAGCGTAGAATAGGGCCGGACCTGGGCCCCGCGCGCCTCTGTGCCCAAGCAGCAGACCGGCCTGGATTGCATCGGACCAGGCGTTCCCGGGCTGGTAAGGTCAAGGTCGGCACGTCGCAGCGTCGTCGTGTGACGTGGGTTGACGTCTGGTCAGCTGAAGCGGCTTGCCAATCCCGAGGCTTGGTACCTACTGTCGGGCGCCTGCAACTGCGGCGAGGAGCGACGCATGGCCCTGACCTTCAGATGCTCGGCGCGCTCCGGCGCCGAAACGCGCTCCTTCGAGCCGACCGCGCTCGTCGTTGCCGGCTGGACAGGGCGTGATGAGAAAAGTCTCCAGCATCATATCGAGGAGCTGGCCGCGATCGGCGTGCCCCGGCCCTCGTCGGTGCCGGTGTTCTATCGCAATGCCATAGCCAACGTGCTGCAGGCTGACCGCATCGAAGTGCTCGGCCCGGATACCTCTGGCGAGGTCGAGCCGGTGATCCTCGCCATGCCTGATGGGCTTTGGCTCACGGTGGGCTCCGACCACACCGACCGCAAAGCCGAGACGATGGGCATTGCGCTTTCAAAGCAACTCTGCCCGAAAGTGCTTGGCCGCGAGGCGTGGCGGCTCGACGAAATCGAGACGCATTTCGACGAGATCAGGATCCGCGCGTTCGCGGTCATCGGCGGCAAGCGCGTCGCCTACCAGGACGGGACGCTCGCGACGTTGCGGGCGCCGTCCGACCTCATCCAGCGCTACGGCAAGGGGAAGCCGCTCGCGCCGGGCACGGTGATGATGGGCGGGACGTTCGGCGCGATCGGCGGCATCAGGCCGGCGGATCGCTTCGAGATGGAGCTCGATGACCCGAGAACTGGGAGGGTCATCCGCGCGGCCTACGCTATCGAGACACTTCCCGTCGTGACGTGACGACCGACAATCGAGAGCAGGAGCATGACCGCCGCAATGCCAACAATCGCCGACGTGCGCGCCGCACGAGCGCGCCTCGCGCCGCATATCATGCCGACTCCGCTTATCGAACATCCCGCGTTGAACGCGCTCGCCAAGGGCCGCGTGCTGCTCAAATGCGAGACCATGATGCGTGTCGGCGCCTTCAAGTTCCGCGGCGCCTACAATGCGGCCTCGCAGGTCGACAGGGTACGATTCCCGGGCGGCATTGTCGCCTGCTCGTCGGGCAATCACGCGCAAGGAGCGGCGGCAGCAGCGACACTACTCGGCATGCACTCGGCGATCGTCATGCCGGCGGACGCGCCCGCGCTGA
>DAORNH010000095.1:4779-5342 GCA_035440865.1 Hyphomicrobiaceae bacterium
CCGGCCTCGAGATCATGGAGGAGGCGAAGGCGCGGGGGCTGGTGCCGGACGCAGTGCTCGCCCCTTGCTCGGGCGGCGGCCTCATCGGCGGGATTGCCATCGCGGTGAAGGACGCGAGCCCGAAGACGGAGGTGATGAGTGTCGAGCCCGCGGGCTTCGATGACCTTGCCCGCTCGCTCGCCTCGGGAAAGCCTGAGAAGAACGCCAAGCTCTCCGGCTCCATCTGCGACGCGCTGCTGGCGCCGTCGCCGGGCTCGGTGACGTTTCCGGTGGCGAAGGCGCTGCTCACGCGAGGCCTCGTCGTCACGGATGATGAGGCGCGTGTGGCGATCCGCTTCGCCTTCCACGAGCTGAAACTGGTGCTCGAGCCGGGTGGAGCAGTGGCGCTCGCCGCGGTGCTCGCGAGGAAGCTGCCGACCGAAGGCCGCACCGTCGCGGTCGTGCTCTCGGGCGGAAATATCGATCCGGAGATGTTTGCGGAGATCATCCGGAATGACGACAAGCTCGATAGCTGAGCAGGCCCCACTCCTTGCTTCCCTCCCCCCTTGTGGGGGAGGGACCGA
>DAORNH010000095.1:5426-6472 GCA_035440865.1 Hyphomicrobiaceae bacterium
CCGGTCCTGCACCACCCCCATCCGGTCCTGCACCACCCCCATCCCCTGCCCTTCCCCCGTCTAGGGGGAAGGGAGCAGTTTTCTGCCCCATGACCTAGCGTCCAAGTATCAGCTACCATTCGTGACGCGTGGCCACCGCGACGAGGAGAAGCGAAATGACGGTCGAGATGAAGCGCGTGCTGGTTACGGGGGCTGCGGGCGGCGTTTGCACGTGGCTCCGGAAGCTGCTGCCGGAGGTCTACCCCGACATCGTCTGGTCGGATCGGGTGAAGCCGAAGGATCTCGCGTCGAACGAGACATTCATCCAGGCCGAGCTTTCGAAGCCCGCCGAGATCGAAGCGGCGTGCAAGGGCATCGACGGCATCGTGCATCTCGGCGGCTACTCGGTCGAGGGCCCATGGGAGACGATCCTCGAGGCGAATATCGTTGGTTGCTACAATCTCTTCGAGGCGGCGCGGAAGGCCGGCGTGAAGCGCGTGATCTTCGCCTCGTCGAACCACGCCATGGGCTTCCACCCGCGCGCGAGGCCTATCGACACGGACGTGACGGGCCGGCCGGACAGCCGCTATGGCGTCTCGAAGCTCTTCGGCGAAGGGCTCGGCGCCATGTATGCCTACAAGCACGGCATCGGCGTCACCTGCCTCAGGATCGGCAATGTCGCTGACCAGCCGATCGACGTCCGCCGGCTGTCGATCTGGCTCAAGCCCTCCGACCTTGTGGAGCTGATCCGTATCGGGCTCGAGCGGCCAGGCATCGTCTTCGAGGTGATGTACGGCGTCTCCGACAACGAGGCGAGCTGGTACGACAACGAGCGCGCGTTCCGGCTCGGCTATCGGCCGAAGGGACGGGCCGAGGATTTCCGCGCGGCGGCCGAAGCGGCACAGAAGAAGATTGCGGCCGATCCGGTCGCCGACTTCTACCAGGGCGGCAGCTTCTGCTCGGCCGAGTATTCCGCCGATTTCGAGGACCTGAAGAACAAGAGCTGAGGCGTCGGGTCCAGCGGAGACGGGAGGCGAAACATGCGTGGACTGAAGGGCAAGGCCGTG
>DAORNH010000095.1:6495-9864 GCA_035440865.1 Hyphomicrobiaceae bacterium
GGCGGGGCGATTGCCGGCCGGCTCGCGGAAGAAGGCGCGATCGTCGGCATCTTCGACAAGAACGGCTATTCCGCGGAGGCTGCCGCGGAGAAGCTCGGCCAGGGTTCGATCGCGGTCGCCTGTGACATCACGGATCACGCCTGGGTCGTGAAGGCGGTTGCAGAATTCGAGGCGAAGGCTGGGCCAACGCACGCCCTCGTCAACAACGCGGGCTGGGACAAATTCGCCTTCTTCCTAGACACCAAACCCGAGCTCTGGGACCAGCTCATCGCCATCAATCTGAAGGGCCCGATCAACATGCACCATGCGGTGCTGAAGGGCATGGCGCAGCGCCGCGCTGGCCGCGTCGTCAACATCGCCTCTGATGCGGGCCGCGTCGGCTCGTCGATGGAGGCCGTCTATTCGGCGTGCAAGGGCGGCATCATCTCGTTCACGAAGACCATGGCGCGCGAGATGGCGCGCTCAGGCGTGACACTCAATGCGGTCTGCCCCGGCCCGACCGACACGCCGCTGCTCGCCGACTTCATGGGCGAAGGCGAGAAGGGCAAGAAGATCCACGATGCGCTCGTCTCGGCGATCCCGATGAAGCGGCTCGGCCGGCCGGAGGATCTCGCCGGCATCGTCACGTTCCTGGCGAGCGACGAGGCGGCCTACATAACCGGGCAGGTGATCAGCGCCTCGGGCGGTCTCACGATGGTCGGCTGAGCAAGCGACGACAGAGCCAGAAGAGCGAGCGCGATGTACCCGATCCTCAAAGGCTACCGCATCGTCGACGTGACGACGATCGTGCTCGGCCCCTACGGCACGCAGATTCTCGGCGATCTCGGCGCGGAAGTCATCAAGGTCGAGGCGATCGAGGGTGACCTCAATCGCTGGACGCTGCCGGCGGCGGAACCGGGCGTCGGCGCTGTCTTCGCCAACAACAACCGCAACAAGCGATCGCTCGCCGTCGACCTGAAGCAGGATGCCGGGAAGGAGGTTCTGCGTCGACTGGTCGGCACGTCGCACGCTTTCGTCCACAACATGCGCGCCTCGGCGATTGAGCGGCTCGGGTTCAGTCCGGAGGCCGTGCGCGCGCTGAACCCCAAGATCGTCTATTGCGCGGCCCTCGGATACGGCAGCGATGGCCCCTACTCGGGTAGGCCAGCCTACGACGACATCATGCAGTGCTCGGCGGGCCTCGCGGGGCTCGCGCTCATGCGCGACGGCGAGCCGAGTTATCACCCGACGGTGACGGCCGACAAGGTCGCGGGGCTGCACGTCGTCTACGCCGTGATGGCTGGCCTCCTGCATCGCGAGCGCACGGGCGAAGGCCTCAACGTCGAGATGCCAATGTTCGAGGCTCTCGCGGCGTTCTCGATGAACGAGCACCTGATGGGTGCCACCTTCGAGGCGGAAGGCTCGCTCGGCTACGGACGCACGATGTCGCGGAACCGCCGGCCGTTCAAGACCTCCGACGGCTGGATCGGCGTGCTGCCCTATACGCGCGAGCAGTGGACGCGCGTCCTCAAGATGCTCGGCCGCGAGGACGTGATCGCGGAGCCGTGGTTTCCGGACAACGGCAAGCGCAACGCGCGTTCGGGCGAACTCTACCAGCTGCTCATCGACGCGCTGCCCGGCCGCACGAGCAAGGAGTGGCTCGCCGCCTTCGAGGCAGCGGACGTGCCGTGCGGGCCAATGAATTCGGCGCGCGAGCTGCTCGAGGACCCGCACCTGAAAGCCGTCGGCTTCTTTGACCCGCATTTCGAAGGCAACGCGCCGATCAAGCGGACGCTGCGCCAGCCCGTGCTGTTCCGTGACATGGCGGCCGAGCCGGACAGGGCGCCGCCCGCGCTCGGGGCCGACACGGCCGTCCTCCTCGCGGAACTCGGCTACGGCGCGGCGGAGCTCGCCGACCTCACGGCGAAGCGTGCGATCGCCGGACAACCGAGCTGAAGGCCACGCCTGAGGATTGCGCACAGCCGCCCTGCAGCTGGCGCGTGCGGTGGCGGGCGCGCGGCGGCTGCGGGCCTGCTAAGCCTCAGGGACCGACCATGCGCGAGACACGCCGGTGACGACCCACGACCCGGACAAGGCCGTCTACGATCTCACGACCTTCGGGCGCGTGATCGTGCTCATCTCGGTGATCCTGTCGTCGACCTGCTATACGGCGACCATCCTCGTCGCGACGACGCTGCTGCCGCAGATGCAGGGCGGCCTCTCGGCGACGCAGGACGAGATCTCGTGGGTGATGACTTTCAACATCCTGGCGACGGCGGTGGCGACCCCCATGACGGGCTGGCTCGTCTCGCGACTCGGCCGGCGACGCACCATGATGTGGTGCCTGCTCGGCTTCACGGCGACGACCTTCATGTGCGGCGCCTCGGCGTCGCTCGAGAGCCTCGTCTTCTGGCGCGTGATGCAAGGCGCGCTCGGCGCCCCGCTCATCCCGCTCAGCCAGACGCTGATCCTCGACAGCTTCCCGCGCCGGCAGCACTCGTTCGTCATTTCGCTGTTCGGCATGTCGAACATCATCGGGCCGGTGATCGGCCCGGTGTTCGGCGGCTACATCGGCGAGGTGCTCGGCTGGCAGTGGGGCTTCTTCATGGTGCTCCCGGTCAGCATGCTGGCCTACACGCTCTTCCGCTTCTTCCTGCCGGCCGACCCCGGGGAGGCGACGCCCGCGCCGCTCGACTGGATCGGCTTCCTTTCGCTCTCGACGGCGATCGCCTCCATCCAGCTTCTGCTCTCGCGCGGGCAGCGCCTCGACTGGTATGAATCGACCGAGATCTGGATCGAGACCGGCACCGCGGTGATCGCGTTCTACATCTACCTGACCCACAGCCTGACCACCGACCGGCCGTACCTAAACCTGAGCCTCTTCCGCGATCGCAATTACGCGATCGGCTGCATTTTCGTGACACTCTACGGCATGCTCCACTTCGCGCCTGTGGTGCTGCTGCCCTCGCTCCTCCAGCAGCACGCCGGATTCCCCGATGCCGCGATCGGTGCCTTCGTCGGCTGGCGGGGTGTCGGCAACGGGCTCGGCTTCTTCTCGGCCATGTGGATGCAGCGGCTCGACCCGCGGATAAGCCTGCTGATGGGCGCGACCATCCAGACGCTCTCCGGTTACTGGCTGATGCACATCAACCTCAACGTCGACCAGACGACGCTCGCATTGAACAGCCTGATGCAGGGCTTCTCGGTCGGCATACTCTGGGTGCCGCTGACGGTCGCGACGTTCGCGACGCTCGACCCGAAGTATCGCCCGGAGGGCTCGAGCGTGTTCCATCTCCTGCGCAACCTCGGCTCGAGCCTCTTCATCTCGATCGCCGTCGCCGAAATCATCCGCACGACCGGTGCCAACTACTCGCGCATGACCGAGTTCGT
>DAORNH010000095.1:9874-11393 GCA_035440865.1 Hyphomicrobiaceae bacterium
ACAATCGTGCGCTCCAGCTCCCATGGGTGACGGGCGCATGGACCACGGAGACGCTTACCGGGCTCGCCCGCATCTCGCGTGAGATCAACCGCCAGGCGACCATGATCGGCTTCTCGAACGCCTTCCTTCTCTATACGGCGCTGTCGGCGGTCGCCATTCCGCTGAGTTTCCTCATCCAGAAGCAGCGGGCGACAGCCGCCAAGGCGTGACGAGGCGATCCTCGCTCAGGCCTTGGCCGGAGCGGAGCTTGGCGCCGGCGGGGGGACGAGGCTGATCAGCTTGTCGTGCGTCACGGCGAACTTCTGGGCGAGGCCGCTGCCGAGTATCTGGTAGACGGCAGTCGCGATCTCGCCGTCGCTGGCACAGAGCTTGGCGAGCTTTGCCCGCTCGAGGACAAGAGCACGAAGCGGCTCGGTCGCCTTCACCGTCGCGGTCGCGTTGACTCCGGTCAGGAAGGCGATCTCGCCGATGAAGTCGCCGGGGCGGAGGCAGGCGATGGTGTGGCCATCGACGATCACCTCTGCCCGCCCGGACTGGATGAGCGAGAGGGCATTGACGGGGCTCGCGGCCGTGGTGAGCTCGGTGCCGGGCTCGAAAGACGACCATGATCCGGCGCGGAGCAGGCGGGCGAGCTGCGCGTCGTCGAGCCCACCGAAGGCACGCCGGACCACGGCTCCTTCCGCCTCGGCGAGTTTCAGCGAGAAGCGGTCCTTGAAGATCAGGTAAAGCTGGAAGAGGTTGATCGAGATGAAGACCAGGTCCCAGGCGATGCCGACCCACATGCGCGAGCCGACGGACGTGTAATAGGCGATCTCGAAGAACAGCCCGATGCAGGCGAGCGTACGCAGCCAGAACATGCTGGTGAGCCAATAGGATATGGCGAGTATGACGTAGGCGATGTGCCCGGGCAAATCGCCCCAGCTGAATAGCGTGCTCATATGTCGTCTCTCCCAACCCGCACCCCTCTCGAAAAGACAATGCCACAGTCGCCTGGCTGCGCCTGTGCCCGGAAGCACACGATTTGGGAAGCCTGCGGTCTCGGGATTTCGAGCACCGCCGGCCTGGCTCGGCGTCGACGGACGATTCTTTTTGCGCTCAAGTCCGGACACCGCCTAATGTCGCAAACGATGCCAAGGGAGATCGCGATGCTGGTTCGAGCGGTGCTGATGTCGCTGTTGGTGATGGCCGGATCCCCGGGGAGTGCGAGAGCACAGGAAATCGCCGGGTCTGCCTACGTGATGTCGCAAAGCCCGGCCGGGGTTTGCCCGGCGACCGTGTCGATCGAAGGGACGATCCGGTCGAACATGGCCGGTCAGATCCGCTACCAGTGGGTGCGATCGGACGGGACGGAAAGCCCGGAGGAAACAGCGTTCCTCAACGAGCCCGGATCGGTCAGCGTGATGCATCATTGGCGCCTTGCGCCAACTGCAGGCCGCTTCGCCGGTTGGGTGAAGATGCGGCTGTCGTTCGAGAATGTTTCGGCCGAGTCCGAGCCGGTCTCGGTGACAGTCCAGTGCGC
>DAORNH010000095.1:11421-14063 GCA_035440865.1 Hyphomicrobiaceae bacterium
CGGCGAGCCATGCCGGCACGTGCCCGACGCGCCTCACATTCGACGGCCAGATCCGCTCGGACCAGCCAGGGAACGTCCGCTATGTCTGGGTGAGGTCGGACGGCGTCATCTCACCGGAGGCGACGGTCACGTTTGCAGGGCCGGGCGTACAGCCGGTGCGCACGACCTGGGAGCTCGGTACGCCCGGGTTCAGCGGGCAGGTCTCGATGGTGCTGCGCGTGCTCACGCGCGGGCGCGCGATCAGCTCGACGCCCGCTGCGGCGGTTTTGCGGTGCGCGGCCCCGCCACCGGTCGCGCTGCCGCCGAAGGTGTCGCCCGAGGTGAGGGTCGCCCTGTTCGTGAGCCCTGTCCGACACAAGGGGCCATGCCCCGTGACGATCAAGTTCGAGGCCGTGATCAAGAGTAACGTCGCCGGCCCGGTCCGGTATGTGTGGGAGCGCAGCGACGGCGCGCGCTCTCCGGAGCGCACCGTCACGTTCGCGGCGCCGGGCGAGCAGGTCGTGGCCGAAAAGTGGTCGCTCGGGGCGGCCAACGTAAAGACGAAGGCCGGGCAAGTGCTCCGAATCCTGAGCCCCGTTGCCAACGTCTCAGCGACCTTTGCGGCCATCGTCGAATGCGACGGGCCTGCCGTGACTCCGCCACCGGTCACTCCACCACGCGTGACGCCGCCGCCGGTGACGCCGCCACCTGTGCTGCCGAAAGCTGCAGTGACCGTGTCTGCGTCGGTTGAGCCGGCACGGCACGACGGTGCATGTCCCGTCACGGTGCGATTCACAGGAGTGATCGGATCAAACCGAGCAGGGCCAGTGCGCTACCGCTGGATCTCGGGCGGCTTCCGCGACAACCGAACGGAGACCGGACCCGACCAGACGATCACGTTTGATGCGCCTGGCTCGCGGACGGTTACCGACACATGGGCCCACGAGCGGCGCTTCAAGGGTTGGCGCAAGCTCGAGTTGCTGGCACCCGCAACGGCGACGTCCGCGGAAGCCGCGTTCGAGGTGATCTGTTCAGGCGATGACGCGAAGAAGAAGCGCAAGCCGAAGGAATAGGCGGATCGGATCGTGCGCGCCTGCGTCAACCGGCGCTCGGTGCGGCGGGCGGCCCTTGACCTTGGGGCGCGCATGCCTAAATCCGACTATCGGGTCGATCGGGCTTGGCGATCGCCGCCGACGTCATGAGGGATCATGCGTCTTTTCAATTTGAGCATCAGCCTCATCACGTTCGGAGGCAGCGCGTACGCCCTCATCAGGGCGGACCGGATTCCCGGCTGGGCGAAAGGTGTGGCGATCGCGGGCGTGGTGATCTCGGGGCTGCATCTCGCGATGACACTCGTGATCCAATCGCCGGAGATCGGCCACGGCATCAGCTACATTCGGACACAGCTCACGGGACGCCTCGGCGAGCCGGTCCGCCAGGACCCGTCGTGGACGCGCACCGCCACGCCGCCGGTTGCGGTTGCCTACAAGCCGTGCGTCGCACTCGCGATGTCGCTTACCGGACAGTGGGCGGTCGATGGCGGCGCATCGGGCTGTGAGGCGCACGGGGCGACCGCCGCCAGGGCATGTGCCCAGAAGGCCGGCGGGCCCTGCTCCACGCATGCGAGCGGGGGGAACTGGGTCGCGGGCGTCACGTGCGCGGTCCAGACCGTGAAGGGCATCTACTCGCGCTCGTTCGCGAGCAATGGCGACAGCGAGGAGGACGCCTATGCGCGCGCCTTTGCGAGCGCAGAACGGCAAGGCCTGCAGCGGCCATTCTGCCGCCCGGCCATCGCCTCGCCGCTCGATGCCTCGCTTGCGCGACAGCCGCGTTAGGTCCAGGAGAGTGCGGTCGCAAGACATGACCGCGGCTGGTCGCTGGCAGCGTGCCAAGCACCGGAGTCACCCGAGGAGCAGAAATCTCCCATGAAGCTCGTGATCTTCGATTGCGATGGCACGCTGGTCGACAGCCAGAACGCGATATTCGCCGCCATGCAGCACGCATTCGGCCGGGAGGGGCTGCCGGTGCCGCCCCGCCACCGCGTGCTGGAAGTCGTCGGCCTCTCGCTGCCCGAGGCGTTTGCCGTGCTTGCGGGCGAGCACGCCCGGCCCGTGCAGACCCGGCTCGCAGAAGCCTATCGCACCGATTTTCCCCGGGCGCGTGAAGAAGTCGGCGAGCGAGATCCGCTGTTCGAGGGGACCGCCGAGCTGATCGCCGCACTCTTCGGTGCAGGTGACGTGATGCTCGGCATCGCCACCGGAAAGTCGCGGCGCGGCGTTGCGCGCCTTTTGGCACAGGAAGGCTGGGAAGGGCACTTCGCCACCATCCAGACGGCCGACACGCACCCCTCGAAGCCGCATCCCTCCATGATCGAGACGGCGATGCGCGAGACGGGGGTTGGACCTGAGCGCACCGTCATGATCGGCGATACGTCGTTCGACATGGAGATGGCGCGGGCGGCAGGCGTTGGCGCGATCGGCGTCAGCTGGGGTTATCACCCGGTCGAGCGGCTCGAGAGTGCCGGCGCGCATCGCATTGTCGCGGCATGGCCGGACCTTCATCGCGCGATCGCCGGCTGCCTCGACGCTGCAGGGGCGCGCCGATGAGCGG
Organism: Hyphomicrobiaceae bacterium; assembly: GCA_035440865.1. Classification (GTDB taxonomy): domain Bacteria; phylum Pseudomonadota; class Alphaproteobacteria; order Rhizobiales; family Hyphomicrobiaceae; genus DAORNH01. The sequence continues at coordinate 14,011 of DAORNH010000095.1, forward strand.
CGCGAAGGAGGCTCAACCGACACGCAAGCGCTTCTACAAGCAGGCGGGGTTCG
>DAORNH010000096.1:0-4053 GCA_035440865.1 Hyphomicrobiaceae bacterium
GAGGCCGTGCGGCTCTATCGCCTCGCCGCCGACAAGGGCGTTGCCGAGGCGATGAACAGCCTCGGCTTGATGTACGCGAAGGGCCACGGCGGACTCGCCAAGGACGAGGTCGAGGCCGTGCGGCTCTATCGCCTCGCCGCCGACAAGGGCGTTGCCGAGGCGATGAGCAACCTCGGCGCAATGTATGCGAACGGCCGCGGCGGACTTGCCAAGGACGAGGTCGAGGCCGTGCGGCTCTATCGACTTGCCGCCAACGAGGGCATTGCTGAGGCGATTCACAACCTCGCCTGGATGTACGCGAACGGCCACGGCGGGCTCACCAAGGACGAGGTCGAGGCCGTGCGGCTCTTCCGCCTCGCCGCAGATCAAGGCATTGCTGAGGCACTATACAGCCTCGGCGCAATGTACTGGGACGGTCGCGGCCAACTTTCCAAGGACGAGGCGATCGCAGCGCAGTTTTATCGGCTGGCCGCCGAAAAGGGCGATAGTGCAGCCATGCACAACCTCGGCGTCTTGTATGCATTGGGCCGTGGTGGCCTGAACCGCGACGTGCGCTTGGCTGCGCGGTGGCTGGTAGCCGCTATCGTAGCCGGAAACCAAGTAACCATCGACCAGTCGATGGGCAGCGTCGACCCCTTTGGTGCCGACCTCCGCCGAGCGATCATAGAGCGGCTGAAGTCCGAGGGGCACTACTCGGGACCGGTCACCGACACCTTCACGCCGGCCGTGTTTGCGGCAATGGAGCGGCTCGTCGCGCGCGCCAAGTGAGGCGGCGTCGGTGGAAACGGGTGTCAACCCCAAGGATCTGAAACCCCCGATCACGCATCTGCAGCCCACCGCCAAATTGACGAAAGAGCTCGGAAAACAGCTGGAGCTTCAGTTGACCGCTACGGCATGCCCGTCGCGTGCCAGCTGCCGTACGCGGAGCGTGGACACTGTCGCGCCAAACACCTGCCACGCGCGGCGACACGCCTCCATCACGTCCGTCAGGACCGCGAAGGCGGTCCCATACGGCTCCGAGCGGCCCTTGTTGACATGACGCGCGCCACACCTCGACAGAGCCCGTTGCACATCCCCCCATGTGTCGCACGGGGCCGCCTGCGCGGCCCTGACGAGGGGACACGTGTCGCGTGACCACGCCGTGGGCACTGTCACGCCCGACACCTGCCGCGCGCCACCAAGAAACCCCGCGCCACTACTAATACGTCTTCGCCGCCGCCGCCGGCGCCTGGCCCTTGAGCTCGCGCACGGCCTGCTGCGCTGCCATGGCCATGAGGCGGGCGTCGTTCAGGATCGTGCAGAGCTGGAAGCCCTCGTCGAAGCGCTTCGTCGCGGTCTTCACGCCATCCGTGTGGACGCCGGCGATGAGGCCCTTGGCGCGGGTTTTCTTGCAGATGGTCGCAATGGCGGCGAGCACCTCCTTGTCGGACGGGTCGAGCGTCGCGGGCTTGCCGAGCGAGATCGAGAGATCGGAGGGACCGACGTAGACGCCGTCGATGCCGGGCACGGAGAGAATCGCGTCGAGATTGGCGAGCGCCTTGGTCGTCTCGATCATGGCGAAGAGCAGGATCTCATCGTTGGCGTTCACCGCGTAGTCGGCGCCGCCGTACTGCACCGCGCGATTGGGGCCCATGGAGCGCTGGCCACGCGGGGCATAGCGGCCGTAGCTCGCGAACGCCTCCGCCTCCTCCTTGGTGTTGATCATCGGGCAGATGATGCCGTAGGCGCCGGCGTCGAGCATCTTCATGATGATGCCGGGCTCGTTCCAGGGCACGCGCGCCATGGGAACCGAGTCCGTGGTCGAGATTGCCTGCAGCATCGGCACGGCGGAGGTGAAATCGACCGGACCATGCTGGAGATCGATCGTCACCGAATCGAAGCCCGAGTGGGCGATGAGCTCTGCCGAGTACGAGCTCGGAATGGCGAGCCAGCCGTTGATGATGCGACCGCCCTTGCCGACGATCTCGCGGACCTTGTTCTTGCGCATGCGCTTCCTCGCTTGGAGCCAGTTCCTGTCTTGGCTCGACAAACTAGCGCCACGCGACCCGCTCTTGCCAGCTCATTTCCGGCATGGGTGCACTCCAATAAGCAGAAAGGCCGCCTTGCGGCGGCCTTTCGAGTTCCACTCTCGCAGGTCTCAGACCAGCGTCAGAAGAAGATGCGGGTGCCGATGATGACCGTCGAGAAGTCGGAGGCGCTGGTGTTCAGGTGCGCGTTGGCAGCGTTGAAGCCGGTCGCGTCCAGGGAGAAGTTCTTGTAGACCAGGAACAGCTCCATGGCGGCGGCGTCAACGTTCTGCAGGATGCCCAGGCCCCACATGTCGACGGTATTGTTGCTCACCGTGTCATGCGTCGCGATCAGGCCGAGGTGCGCCGACTGTGCGAGACCGCCCTTGAACTCGCCGTACTCGGCGAAGAGCACCGTCGCACCGAGCCCCGTCCAGTTCTGACGGATACCGCCGGCGATGTACCAGTTGGTGATGTCCGGACCGACGTAGGCGCCGGGCGCGGGCAGACCACCTTCGAGCTCACGCTTGGCGTAGGCCGTCGTCACGAACAGGCCGCTGCTGACATGCAGGATAGACAGAGCGCCCTTGAGGTCGGTCGTCTTGGTATCGCAGTTCGTCGTGCAAAGCGCGCCAGCAACGTTCAGCAGCTGGTTCGGCGCATTGAACTCGGTGTCCTCGCTGTAGCCGATGCCAAAGGCAACGCGGAAGCCGTGATGCTCGCCAGCGTAGCGGAGCGCGACATCCCAGTAGTTGTCTTCAGCGACCGCGGCCTGCAGCGTGAAGCCATGCAGCGACGGCGTCTCGTAGAGGACGTGGTTACGGCGCGAAGTATCGAACGACTCGTGGCCGCGCATCGCAGCAGCCCAGTTGGTGGCGGTCGAGGAGGCGAGCCCGCCGGGGCCACGGAGAATAAAGCCACCGTTGTAAAGGCTGGCGTCCATCGTCGCCGCGCCGCCGAGGCCACCCAGATCGATGAGGACCAGGTTGTCGGTCGCGGTCGAACCGTGACCAACCTTGATCATGCCGAGCTGACTGTGACGCAACCAGACAGTCGTGTCACGGAGAGCAACGGAGCCACCGAGGTCGTCGCCGCCATTCAGCTGGTTGACCGCGTTGACGGCGTTGTTGGCAATGCCGAACTCGTAGAGGAAGCCGGCCGTGACGTTCGGCGTGATCTTCGCGGTACCGACGAAGCGGAAGCGCGAGCCGTAGTTGCCGCCGTCGGCGATGTACATGTCCGACTGCGTGCCGTCGTCCCAGAACATCACGTTGTGGGCAACGAAGCCGGAGATCGTCAGCGACACCTTGCGGTTGCCCTTGCGGACGGTCGTGGCCTCGAGCTCGGCAACGCGCTCCTCGAGATCGGCGCAGCAGTTCCCGCCAAGGTCGGCGGCGTTCGCCATCGAGGCGGAAGCCATCAGGGCTGCCGCGGCGAGGGCATATCGACTGGTCGTCTTCATTAGTCCCCCAATCTTTCCAGGGTCGTCCATCGTTGAGTTCGGGAAGCATTACGCGCAGCCCGGCGATCTGTGGCACCGTGTTCGCTCTGAGCGGCACGCACGCGCGTCAGCGCACGCGGCTCAGACCGAACGCGGTTACTCGAACAACACTGACGCGGAACTAGATGAGCGTGCGGCTCTTACTCGCGGCGCCGGGATGCTTCCCGTCGGGTCACCATGGACGATTGCCTGATGTCCCTGAGGTCTTCTTGGACCCCACTCCGCACGACTCGACTGGGATGATTGATAGAAGAGTGGGCCGGGGCTTGGAAACAGAAAGCGTCGGCTTTCCCGTGGTTCGATTGCCACCTGTGGCTGCATCGACACAAAAGAGTTGGTGGATAGGGCGCGTATGTCGCATGGCTTTTGTCGAGGTCAGCGATTCGTGTTGCCTGGTCCGCGTCGCGCGTTGTTGCGCCGCCCTTTTTCGAAGGCTTGCCGATTCGCAGGTCGTCACTCGAGGCGAATGAGTGCTACTTCGGTAGGCATGCCTTCTTGATACCGGGCCCGGCAATCGCTGCTGTCGGAGGAAGGCTGCGAGGACCT
>DAORNH010000096.1:4218-9029 GCA_035440865.1 Hyphomicrobiaceae bacterium
GCCGTAGGCGAGAGCGATCTCTCCTCCGGCTTTGATCTCCGTAAGCTCGGTCGGCGAAAGCGTACCCCGCTGCAGCTTGAGGTCGCCCTCATACAACCTCCTGCCCTTCGCGTCTGTTCGGGCCGGGTAGAGTTGGGCCGATCGCTCGGAGGTCAGGAATGCCGGCAGGCGCCGTATTCGCTTACGCTCGATGAGCTCCTTCCAGACGATCAGGTTGTTGTGGGCGACGACGCCAGTCGGCCGATCCGCCGGAATGACGCCATCTCGGCGCAGTCGGTCCTCGATGTCGTGCGCCCAATCGACGATCGTCTTCATGACGGTCGCATCGCGCGGGTGTCCCGAGCCCGCGGGCCAATGCAGGTTGTCGATACGGATGTAGTTCGCGCCGATCCGCCAGCCGTTCTCGATGCCGGCCTCGAGACGGCGCCGCGACGCCGCGGAGAGGATGTTGATGACGCGCCGCTCGCTCTTGTCCCAGTTGTAGCTGCCGGTGGTCTCGAGCACGGCGTCGGGGCCGAGGCTCGCGCAATCGCGGCCGAGATCGCAGTGACCGCCGACCAGATAGATCGAGACGCGCGCACCGAGCGCCTGCAGCTCTCTGACGTATTGCGGACCTGCCGCCTTTGGCATTGTCCGCGGATCGATCTCGACGATCATCCCTTCCTTGAAGTTCGAGAGCGCCATCCGCTCCTCGATGGCTGGGAAGAGCCCCGCGAATGCAAACGGCGCAAAGCCGGGCGCTGGCGGCGGGCAGCTCTGAGGCGCACCCTGCGCTACCGCTGCACCAGCGAACAGCCGAGTTGCCAGAGCAATTGCTGCGCAACAAGAAACGACTCGACTTGGGCGCACGCAACACCTCCGATAGCGCAGGAACGCACCATACCCTGTAGCATCTATCATGCCGTGCCGCGATCGTGTTGCCCCTCCGCGACGCCCCCGAGGTCAGGCGTGCAGAGACAAGCACCCCTGCGTGCTGCTCCAATTCGGTCAACGGGCAGAGTGCGTGCGCGACTGTGGTATATCTGCCGCGCATCCACACCAAGACGGAAGTATTTGTTGCACCGCAACCTTTTGCTGCTAGTGTGCATTGCGGCAAGTGGGGTGTGCATCGCGCCATCGAGTGCGCAACATCATAGCGACGGGGAAAGACGGACATGACAGTCGTCACACGCAAGAGCTACGCTTTCGAGGATCTTCAGCTCGGCATGGAAGCGAGCGTGGTTCGCAACGTGAGCGAGTCCGACATCGTCACGTTCGCCGAGATCTCCGGCGACAAGAATCCGCTCCACCTCGATGCCGCCTTCGCCGCCAAGACCATGTTCAAGCAGCGCATCGCCCATGGCATGCTCTCGGCGAGCTACATCTCTGCCGTGTTCGGCATGGAGATGCCCGGCCCAGGCGCCGTCTACATCTCGCAGACGCTGAACTTCAAGGCGCCCGTGCACATCGGCGCCCGCGTCGTCGCCAAGGTAAAGGTCGTCGAGCTGATCGCCGCCAAGAAGCGCGCCCGCTTCGAGTGCGTTTGCCTCGTCGATGGCAAGCCGATCCTCGAGGGCGAGGCTGTCCTCATGGTGCCCTCGCGCGCCTGACGACGAGCCGGCAAACAGCCCTTCACGATCATTACGGCGCGGCCTATCTAGTCCCGGGACTCCCGCTGTCGGGACACCTCGGTTCAAGATGAGGCCGCGCAGTCGTTCATGCTCAAGGTCATCCACGGATTTTCAAGCGTGCCCGCCGAGGCGCGCGGCGCTGTTCTGGCCATCGGCAACTTCGACGGCGTGCATCGCGGCCATCAGGCGTTGATCCGCGAGGCCAAGCGCATCGCCGCCGCGACGCCCGCGCCAGGCGCACCGAGCGGCGTGATCATCTTCGATCCTCATCCACGTGAGCACTTCCATCCCGACCGGCCACATTTCCGGCTTACGGCACTCGATCGCAAACTCGAGCTTTTCGACGCCTATGGCGCAAGGATTGCTGTTGTCCTCACATTCGACGCATCACTCGCCGGCATGACCGCCGAGGCGTTCGTCAGCCGCGTGCTCGTCGAGGGGCTCGCAGTCCGCCACGTCATCGTCGGCTACGACTTCCATTTCGGGCGGAACCGCGGCGGCGATGTGCGCTTTCTCGAGAGCGCGGGCCTCAGGAACGGCTTCGGCGTGACCGTGGTGCCGCCCGTCGCCGAGGGCGGCGAGGTGTTCTCCTCGAGCGCGATCCGCGCGGAGCTCGCGCAAGGCGATGTCGAGAGTGCCGCCGAGGCGCTCGGCCACTGGTGGCGCGTCTCGGGCATCGTGATCGGCGGAGCCCACCTCGGCACCGGCTTCGGCTTCCCGACCGCCAACATCGATCTTCCCAAGTGCGCCGGCCTCGCACATGGCATCTACGCAGTGCGCGTGATCCTCGCCGATGGCCGCCGCTTCAGCGGCGCGGCCTACCTCGGCACCCGCCCGACCGTCGACGACGGCCCGCCGAAGCTCGAGACCTTCCTCCTCGATTTCTCGGGCAACCTCTACGGCCAAGTCATCACTCTCGAGTTCGTCGCGCGCATCCGTGGCGACAAGCGCTTCGCCGACTTCGAAGAGCTGAAGGCGCAGATGGCGCGCGACTGCGAGGAGGCCCGCCGGCGTCTCGCCGCCGCGCCCGAAACCCCCGTCTGAGGCGCAAAGCGCTCCTGCACGCATCGCAGATGACCTGCAGCGCAAGTGCCGCTACGCTCGTTCCCGTCGGCCGCGGAGGGAGAGCCAATGCCCAACATGCAAGGAAAGCGCGCGTTCCTGGAGCTGCTGCGTCAGGAGGGCGTCGACAAGATCTTCGGCAATCCAGGCACCACCGAGCTGCCGCTCATGGACGCGCTCGCCGTCGAGACGGGCATAGACTATGTCCTAGGCCTCAACGAATCCGCCGTCATGGCGATGGCGGACGGCTATGCGCAGGCCTCCGGAAAGGTCGCGGTCTGCAACGTGCACGTTGCGCCCGGGCTCGGCAACGCGATGGGCATGCTCTACGACGCCAAGAAGGCGGGCTCGCCCGTGCTCGTCACCGCTGGCCAGCACGACCAGGCCTTCACCTTCCAGGAGCCGATCCTCTGGGACGATCTCGCGACGATGGCGCGGCCGCTCGTCAAATGGTCGGTCGAGGTGACGCGCCTCGTCGATCTTCCGCGCGCGGTGCATCGCGCCATCAAGACTGCGCTCGCGCCGCCGATGGGACCGGTGTTCCTGTCGCTGCCCGTCGACGTGCTCCAGGATACCGCAGAGATCGACCTTGGCCGGCCGACGCGCGTCGCCCGCAACCTGCGCGGCGACCCCGAAGCCGTCGCCGCCGCGGCGAAGCTATTGGCCCGGGCGAAGTCGCCCGTGCTGATCGCAGGTGATGCCGTTGCCCAATCCGATGCCCACGCCGAGATGGTGGCGCTCGCCGAGCTGCTCGGCGCGCCCGTCTACGCCGAAGGCATCCCGAGCCGCGCAACGTTCCCGTCGACTCATCCGCTCTTCCAGAGCAACATGCAGCGTCTATCGCCGCAGATCCGCGCGGCCCTCGAGCCGCATGACGTGCTCTTCTCCGTCGGCGGCGACCTGTTCACCCAGTCGCTGCCGACCAAGGCCGATCCGGTGCCGCCGACGACGGCCATCATCCACCTCGACACCGATCCCTGGGAGCTCGGCAAGAACCACCCGGAGGAGATCGCCATCCTCGGCGATCCGAAGTCGACGCTGCCCGACATCATCGCGGCCTTGAAGGCCGAGCTCGGCGCCGAAGGTCTCAAACGCGGCGCGGTCCGGCTCGATGCCGCAAAAAAGTCTGCCGCGACGCGTCTCGCCGCACTACACAAGGAGGCCGACGCGCTCGCATCCGCAACGCCCGTGAAGCCGCTCGCACTCATGAAGGCGATCGGCGACCTCGTACCGAAGGACGCCGTGATCGTCGAGGAGGCGCTCTCCTCCGCCGATCGCATGCGCTTCCTCATCCCCTCGCTCGATTCGAAGAGCTGGTATGGGCTCCGCGGAGGCGGCATCGGCTGGGGCGTGCCAGCGACGATCGGCATCAAGCTCGCGCAGCCGAGCCGGCCCGTCGTCGGCATCATCGGCGACGGCAGCTCGATGTATGCGATCCAGGCGCTCTGGAGCGCCGCGCATCACAGGATCGGCTGCGCCGTGTTCGTGATCCTCAACAACGGCAGCTATCGCATCCTGAAGCAGCGCATGAACGCCATGCGAGAGTACGCGGCGCAGGCCGACCACTATCCGGCCATGGACCTCGTCGACCCGGCCATCGATTTCGTCGGACTCGCCGCATCGCTCGGCGTGAAGGGCGCCCGCGCCGGCTCCGTCGCAGAGTTCCGCGACATCTTCAAGCGCGCCGTCGCGGGAGATGCGCCCTTCCTCATCGACGTTGCGATGGATCGCGCCTTCAAGCCGGTCTGAGAAACGCTCACAACAAGCGGCCCCAGCCTCGTGGGTGGAGGCCGGGGCCAGTCCAGAGTATGGGCCCCGAAAGCCCTGGACGATCAGGAAACCCGCCGCTCAGTTGATCACGCAGGCGTTGCTCAGCAGCGCGTCGAGATCGAGGTGCACGCCCTCGAGCAGGACGACGTCGACGAAACCGGCGTCCCCCATGTCGGCCGAGACGATCGTTCCGGCCGCCGTATCGGTGACGCGCAGCATCGACGAGGCCGCATCCCTGCCGCAGAACAGCGACGAGAAGTCGAGCCGATCGCCCACCATGAAGTCGCGGATGCGATCGAGGCCCGTGCCGATGTCCTCGCGCTCCCACACGAACGTGTCGTTGCCGGCAGAGAAGCCGTTGCGCTGCTG
>DAORNH010000096.1:9053-13266 GCA_035440865.1 Hyphomicrobiaceae bacterium
GGAGCCGCGCCCGCCCGCGATCCGATCGTCGCCGCCGTCGCCGTAGATCGTGTCGTTGCCGTCGCCGCCGAACACGATGTCGTTGAGGCCTCCGGCATAGATGCCGTCGTTGCCCGTGCCGCCGTAGATGAGATCGAAGCCGAGACCGCCGTTGAGGAAGTCGTCACCGTCGCCACCGTCAAGCGTGTCGTCGCCGTTCTGGCCGTCTAGGTGATCGTTGCCGGCACCACCCGTCATCCGGTCGTTGCCCTCGCCGCCGAATAGACGATCGCGGCCGGCGCCGCCGTCGAGGTGATCGTTGCCGCCGTCGCCGTAGAGCTGGTCGTCGCCGTCGCCGCCCTCGAGACGGTCGTTGCCGTTGCCGCCGCGCAGCGTGTCGTTGCCGGCCTCGCCGTACATGAAGTCGTTGCCCTCGCCGCCGTCCAGCTGATCATTGCCGCTGCCGCCGTAGAGCCAGTCGACGCCGTTGCCGCCGGACAGGATGTCGTCGCCGTCGCCGCCGAGGAGTTCGTCGCTGCCTTCGCCGCCGGAAAGCTGGTCGTTGCCGGCGCCACCGTCGAGGAGATCGTTGCCCGCATCCCCTCTGAGGATGTCGTTGCCGTTGCCGCCGTAGACCTTGTCGTTGCCGGTGCTGCCGACGACCTGGTCGTCGCCGTCGCCCGCGTCGATCGTGTCGTTGCCCGCGGCGCCATCGATGATGTCGCTGCCGCCAAGACCATTGATCCGGTCGGAAGACCGCGTCCCGACGATGACGTTGTTGCCACTGGTGCCAGAAATCGTCGCCATGTGCTGCTCCCTGGAACGCCGGCCTGCCGATCTCGCGCCGGCGCGCCGGGTTCTTCCCGACTCGGATACATCTACTCACGATCGACAGTAGATGAGAGAGCTTGCGGCACGGTTCGTGCGCGGCGCACAAATTGCGCCGAAGTCGAGCTGAAATTGCCGAGAATTAGATCGATCGCGGCTGCAGCTCACTCGCCGCGGTCGTGAAAGAAATCGTAAACCTTCTGCGCCATCTCGGCGGAAATCCCGGAAACGGCCTGGAGGTCGGCGACGCCCGCCCGCGACACGGCCTTCGCCGAGCCGAAGTGGCCGAGCAGCGCGCGTTTGCGCGTCGGGCCGATGCCGGCGATCTCGTCGAGCGGATTGGCGCTCAGCGCCTTGGCGCGCCTGGCGCGGTGCGTGCCGATCGCAAAGCGATGCGCCTCGTCGCGCAGCCGCTGCACGAAATAGAGGACGGGATCGCGCGGCTCGAGCATCAGCGAGCGCTCGCGTCCGGGGATATGGAAGAGCTCGCGCCCCGCGTCGCGATCCGGCCCCTTCGCGACGCCGATCAGTGTAAGGTCGGCGAGCCCGAGTTCTGCTGCAACCTCACGGGCAACGGCTAGCTGACCCGGTCCGCCATCGATCAGCACGAGGTCGGGCCGCTCGGGGAGATCCTCCATGAGGGCTGCATCCGCGTCGAGATCGGCCTCGGTGGACTGCGATGCCTCGTCGGCGCCGTCCACTCCCTCGCCCTGCGAATTGTTACCACTGGCTGGAGGCGCGACCTCGTCCCGGCGTGCCGGCGCCTCCGCCGTCGCATGCGCATCCCCATCGGCGGCACGCTCCGTTCCGCCATCTGCTGTCGCCAACTCCGCGAGCCGCTTGAAACGCCGCGTCAGCACCTCGCGCATCATCGCATAGTCGTCGCCGGGGGTCGTCGCATCAGACTTGATGTTGAACTTGCGGTACTGGCCCTTCACGAAGCCGTCGACACCGGCAACGATCATCGCGCCGACAGCATTGGTTCCCATGATGTGGCTGTTGTCGAAAACCTCGATGCGGCGCGGCACGCGCGGGAGGCTGAAGCGCTCCGTCAGCGCCTCGAGCAGACGGCGTTGCGAGGAGGTCTCGGCGAGCTTGCGTCCGAGCGCCTCGCGCGCATTCGTCAGCGCGTGCTCGACGATCTCGGACTTGGTGCCGCGCTCGGGCACGCGGATCTCGACGCGCCGCTCTGCCTTGCTGCCGAGCGCCTCGGCCATCAGCTCGCGGCTCTCGAAGTCCTCGCTGACGAGAATGAGACGCGGCACCGGCTTGTCGTCATAAAACTGAGCAATGAAGCTCTCCAGCACCTCGCCCGCCGCAAACGAGCGGTCCGCGCGCGGAAAATACGCGCGGTTGCCCCAGTTCTGCCCGGTGCGGAAGAAGAACACCTGGACGCACGTCTGACCGCCCTCCTGGTGGGCCGCGAACACATCCGCCTCCTCGACATTGCCAGGATTGATGGCCTGGTCGCCGGTCACGTGCGCGAGCGCCTGCAGGCGATTGCGCAGCGCCGCCGCCCGCTCGAACTCGAGCCTGTCGGCGGCCTCCATCATCATCGCCTGCAGCTGCGCGCGCACATCCTGGCTGCCGCCCTTCAGGAAGCGGATAGCCTCGGCGACCAGCCGGTCGTAGTCCTCGCGTGAGATCTCGCCCGTGCAGGGCGCAGAACAGCGCTTGATCTGGTGCAGGAGGCACGGCCGCGTGCGGCTTTCGTAGACACTGTCGTTGCAGGTCCTGAGGAGGAATGCACGCTGCAGGGTATTGATCGCGCGCGCAACCGCGCCCGCCGAGGCGAAGGGGCCGAAATAGTCGCCCTTGCGGCTCCGGGCGCCGCGATGCTTCAGGATCTGCGGCGCCGCGTGATCGCGCGCGATCAGGATGAAGGGAAACGACTTATCGTCGCGCAGCAGCACGTTGAAGCGCGGCCGGAAGCGCTTGATGAGGTTCGCCTCGAGGAGCAGCGCCTCCGACTCGGTCCGCGTCGTCACGAACTCCATCGAAGCCGTCGCCGCGATCATGCGGGCGATGCGGTTCGAGTGGCCGCCGAGGCGCGCGTAATTCGAGACGCGCGCCTTCAGCGAGCGCGCCTTGCCGACGTAGATGACCTCGGCCTCGGCATTGAGCATACGATAGACGCCCGGCGAGCCGGGGAGCGTCTTCAGATAGGCGGCAATGACCTCGGGACCCGTCGCCGAAGCCGTTGCCATCGACGACGCCCCATCGGCCGGCACGCCGCCGCTCTCAGCGGGATCGCTGGCGCTCGTCATCGCATGTGCTCGTTCGATGGGCGCCGACTCAACTCTTGCCGAGCCAGCGCTTCCAGAAGCCCTTCTTCTTCTCGCCTCCGGCAGCACCGGCATCGGCGGCATCCTCGCCGGAGACGACCTTCACGAAGTTGCCGAAGAACTCGTCGGCGAGCTTCTGGCTCGTCGCCGTGATCAGCCGGCCGCCGAGCGTCGCGAGCTTGCCCCCGACATCGGCCCTGGCGGCGTAACTGAGAACCGTCGCCTCGGGGCCATCCTCGGCGAGACGCACGTCGGCGTGCCCCTTCGCGAACCCGGCAGCCCCGCCCTGCCCCTGCCCCGCGATCGTATAGCTCTCGGGCGCGCTGATGTTGCTCAGTGTGACTGCGCCGTTGAAGGCCGCCGAGACCGGCCCGATCTTCAGCCGCACACGCGCCGCCATCTCAGTCGGCGACTTCTGCTCGAGCGTCTCGCAGCCCGGGATGCACTGGCGCAGCACGTCCGGGTCGTTGAGCGCGGCCCAGACGACATCGCGCGGGGCGGCGATCCGATATTCGCCGTTGAGATCCATGCCACTGCTCCCTGATCACAGGCCGACGAGCCTCAGCCCTTCTGACCGAGCAAAGCCCCAACGTCAATTCGGCTGGTGTGTCCTCACGCTCAGGGCCGCTTGCGCATGAAGGCCTGACGCCGGCACTCGGCGACCAAGTCGCCCGTCTGGTTGAAGCCGCGATGCACGAACTCGACAATACCAGCGTCGGGCCGCGACTTGCTCTCGCGGCGCGCGACCACCTCCGTCTCGCAGCGCAGCGTGTCGCCATGGAACACCGGCTTCGGAAACTTCACGTCGCTCATGCCGAGGTTGGCAACGGTCGTCCCGAGCGTCGTGTCGTTCACCGAGATGCCGATGACCACGCCGAGCGTGAACAGCGAGTTGACGAGAGGGCGCTTCCACTCCGTCTGAGCCGCGAAATGATGGTCGATGTGCAGCGGCTGCGGGTTATGGGTGAGACAGCAGAAGAGCGTGTTGTCCATTTCCGTCACTGTCCGGGTGATGGCGTGCTTGAACACGCGGCCAATCTCGAACTCCTCGAAGTAGAGGCCATGTGCCATGTCGATCCTCCTGTTGCGGCTCGCCGGACTGTCGCCCGCCCGCCCGCCGT
>DAORNH010000096.1:13296-13893 GCA_035440865.1 Hyphomicrobiaceae bacterium
GCGGCGGAGGTATTCACCTACGAGATTGACCAGCGCGCCTTGAGCCGTGCGCGATTCGCACTATCGCGATTTGTACTTGCACATCTGAGGGAGATGGATTAGAACAATACGGGAACTTCGAAGAGGCGCCCGGCACGCACGAAGTGCGGTTGCAGTCGAAGTACGACAATTCGGTGGAGAACCCGCAAGCACTGCGACTTCGGCCCTGCCGACGGCAAACGATGACGCTACGGTCCGCGCGGAACGATAGCGTTGGCTATCCGAAACACTTGGTCTGAGGAGCGACAGCCATGGCCGGTTCCGTCAACAAGGTCATCCTGGTCGGCAATGTCGGCAAGGACCCCGAGATCCGCCGCACGCAGGACGGACGGCCAATCGCGAACCTACGCATCGCCACGTCCGAAACCTGGCGCGACAAGAACAGCGGCGAGCGCCGCGAGAAGACCGAGTGGCACTCCGTCGTCGTATTCAACGAGGGCCTCTGCAAGGTCGTCGAACAGTACGTCAAGAAGGGCGCAAAGCTTTACATCGAAGGCCAGCTGCAGACGCGCAAGTGGCAGGACAAGGACGGCCAGGACCGCTACTCGACCGAGGTCG
>DAORNH010000097.1:0-3929 GCA_035440865.1 Hyphomicrobiaceae bacterium
CCCGGTCTCGACACCCAAAGTGACAACGAGCCCGCCGCCACCGCCGCCGCCGCCACCGCGGGTCACGCCACCGCCGCCGCCGTCCAAGACCGTGACGACGCCGCCCCCGCCGGCAGCGGCCGGTGATTCGATCGCCACGGCGCGCGACATGGGTCGAATGCGCGCGGGCGAGACGAAGCTTAACGAGCGCATGAATTCCGGCGATCGCGCGCGCTACTACAAGGTGACGACGACCGACACGGCGATCCTCTCGGCAAGCGTTGCCCGCACCACGGGCGACATCGAGCTCGTGATCCTCGATTCGACAGGCCGTGAGCTCGACAAGACGACGCGCTCGAACCGGGACAAGGTGTGGACGGCCGATATCGGCCGCCCCGCAGGCACGTACTACGTCGCCGTGATCAACTCCGGCCGCTCGAGCACGCCCTTCGACCTCACCTTCAACATCGTGATGCCGGCGCCGGCGCACAGCCATATCGACCTCGCAGAGAAGCTGTCGCTCGGCTCAGGCGATACGACGTTCCGGTCCTCGTTCCGCGACGAAACGAAGTTCCGCTATGCCGAGTTTGAGGTGCGCCGGGGCGGGCTCTACAAGCTCACCCTCGAGACGCAGCGCGCCGACCGCGATGCCGACATCGACATCCGGCTCTACAAGGCCAACCCGGGCTGGAAGGAGATCGCGCGCGCCGAGAAGGGCCCGGGAGAATCGGAAGTGCTGGTCGAGGCGCTCGAGCCCGGTCGCTACCTCATCCAGCTCTACCGTGACGCCGGCCGTGAGGCCGAGGTGTTGGTGACAATCTCGCAAACCAACGACATGGTCGATCCCGAAGTCGAAGGACAGGTGATCGCCACGCACCAGGACTGGACGACCGTCATGCGCCGCCGCGATGGCAAGAAGCAGTGCGTGATCTACACCTACGCCAAGTCGGTCTCGCCGGCCGGCTGGCGCGGGCCGCGCCCTGTCCTCCAGCTGCGCATCGACGAGGACGAGGACGGCGTGTTCCACACCTTCGACAAGGTGCGCTTCTACGGCACGAACTTGCGCTGGGACGCGAACGTCACGGGCGCCTCGGCGAACTTCAAGGTTCCCGTGATGGTGAAGGACGACGAGTCCGATCTCAAGTCGCTCGAGCCCTGCATCCAGAACAAGAACGAGCTCTGCGTCGCCGACGACGGCCTGATCGCACTCACCCTCGGCCGTGAGCTGACGCTCAAGGGCACCACCGCCGACGGTCGCTCCTCGACCGTGGTCTTCTCGCTGCTCGGCTACCAGAAGTCGGTCGACGAGATGAACCGCGAATGTGACAACGAGCGCCGGACGGGCTGGCTCAAGAAGCGCAAGCGCTGAGCTGCAGCCTCACGGCAACTGCGATCGAGGGCGGCGCCGACAAGGGTTGGCGCCGCTCGTCTATCGAGAGAGGCCGCGATCGGGAAGGGCCGCGAGTGTCGCGCAGTCAAAATCGATTGCTGTTGCCGGGGCCGGTCCGACGACGCGGCCTTGGTACTGCGGGACGGCAGCCGTCCAGGCGATCATCGAGACGAGGACCAGCGCATGCCAGATCGGGACGCCCCCGCCCGCGGTTCGCCCAAGATTCAATCGTTCGAGGAGCAGAGATCGGCCACGGCAGGGCCGCTCGCCGAACTCGCAGAGGTCGACGCCCCGCCGGCCATTAAGGCGATCTACGCGGACATCAAGCGCCTGACGGGTGTGCCGATGGTGGCGCTGATCTTCCGCCATCTCGCGACTCGACCGGGCGCGCTCGAGGACGCCTGGCGCGTGCTTTCGCCGGCCTTCGTGTCGGGACGCATCCAGTCGGTCGCCTGGTGGCTCGCCGAGGACGCCGAATGCGGGCCAATCGTCCCGGCACTTGCCCCTGCCACGCGACTGGCGCTCGGCATCGATGCGGCGGGAGAGGCCGCCGTCTCGATGACGCTCGACGCCTACAATCGCGCCAATCCGGTCAACATGCTCGCCATGCTCTCACTGATGGAGCGGCACCGCCTCGGCGCCGCGCCGGCGCGTCCCCTCGCCTCCGAAGCCGCCATGTGGAGTGCCCCCGCGCCGATCACTGGTCCCCTGCCGCGCATGACGCCGGTCGGCGAGATCGCGCCCGACCTCCGTCATCTCATCAACGATCTCGGTTTCGGCGACCGCTCCGAGCTGGACAGCGTTGTCCCGAGCCTTTATCGACACTTCACGCCCTGGCCGGCACTCCTCGGCCTCCTGCATGCGACGGCAGGCCCGGCATTCCGCGATGGCAGTCTCGCCTTCAAGGTTGAGACCCTGCACGATCAGATGCGGGCCAAGGCCGCCGAGATCGCGCCGACGCTCGCCCCGCTCGAGCACGGCGATGGCATCGCTGCCGCCCTGCCGACGCTCCGGCGCTTCACCTCGAGCGTCATTCCGCAGATGGTGCTCGTCGGATTTGCGCTGAAGACGGCGCTCGCCGGCTGAGGTCGGGGCGCAAGAGGATCGAGACGGCCGCAAATCTGTTGCATGGCCTCGCACGCCCTGTAAGTTCTCCACTCGCGAAACACTCAAGAGAGGCGGCCCGAGGGCCGAGGGTCGACATGCGCCGTGACCGCAAGGCCAAGATCATCGCCACTCTCGGGCCGGCGAGCTCTGAGCCCGCCGCCATCCGCCGCCTGTTCGAGGCCGGCGCCGACGTCTTCCGGCTGAACTTCAGCCACGGCACGCAGGCCGACCACAAGCGCCGCTTCGACATCATCCGCGCCCTCGAGAAGGAGGTCGGCCGGCCGATCGGCATCCTTCAGGACCTGCAGGGACCGAAGATCAGGATCGGCACGCTGAAGAACGGGCCGGTGAAGCTTGAGCGCGACGAGACCGTCACCTTCACGCTCGGCTCGGAGCCGGGTGACGCGAAGCGCGTCTCGCTACCCCATCCCGAAGTCTTCGCGGCCGTCCTCCCGAAGCACCGGTTGATGATCGACGACGGCAAGCTGCAGCTCGAGGTGGAGCGCTGTCTCGACGGCGCGTTCGAGGCGCGCGTCGTCGTCGGCGGCATGCTGAGCGACAGGAAGGGCGTGAACCTGCCCTCCTCCGAGCTCGCGATCTCGCCGCTGACGGCGAAAGACCGCGCCGATCTCACCTTCGGACTCGAGCTCGGTGTCGACTGGGTCGCCCTCTCCTTCGTGCAGCGCCCCTCCGACGTGATCGAGGCGCAGGAGATCATCAAGGGCCGCGCCGGCATCATGGCCAAGATCGAGAAGCCTGCGGCCCTCGAGCGCATCACCGACATCCTCGCGCTCGTCGATGCCGTCATGGTGGCACGCGGCGACCTCGGCGTCGAGATTCCGCCCGAGGACGTGCCCGGCCGCCAGAAGGAACTCGTGCGTCTCTGCCGCAACGCCGGCAAACCCGTGGTGATCGCGACGCAGATGCTCGAATCGATGATCAACTCGCCCTCGCCGACGCGCGCCGAGGCCTCCGACGTCGCAACCGCCATCTACGACAGCGCCGACGCCGTGATGCTGTCCGCCGAGTCCGCCTCGGGTAGCTATCCCTTCGATGCGGTCGCCATGATGGAGCGCATCATCAGCCATACGGAGACACACCGTCTCTATCGCTCGATCATCGAGGCGCTGCAGCCCTCGCCTGAGCAGTCGCCGGCTCACGCCGTTGCCGAGGCCGCCGCATCGATCGCCGACCAGATCGGGGCTGCCGCGATCGTCTCGTTCACGGCGAGCGGCACGACCGCGACGCGGGTTGCCCGCAAGCGCCCACGCGTGCCGATCCTCTCGCTCTCGCCGCGCCTCGAGACCTCGCGCAGGCTTGCGCTCTTGTGGGGCGTGCACTGCGTCACGTCGGACGAGATCGCGACCTACGATGAGATGGTGGCACGGGCGCGCGCGCACGCCATCGACGAGGGGTTCGCCACCGTCGCCGACCTCTACGACGGCTGCAAGTT
>DAORNH010000097.1:4124-7520 GCA_035440865.1 Hyphomicrobiaceae bacterium
CGCCGGGATGGCGGCAAGCGCGGCCTTCAGGAAGAACAGGACGAGCCGCATGAACGGCACCTGAAGCGCCGTGACGGTCACACCACGGCCGTCGTCGAGGTCCATGGCGGCGAGGTGCGCGTGGGCGTTGCCTCCGTCCGGCGCGCCGAAGGTCGGCGACGGCCCCGCGGACGGCACCGGCCCTGCGGGCGAGGTCTCCCGCGACACGCGGTCCATGACCTCGCGATAGCGGGCCTCCCGCTCGCGCCGCAAGGTGCGCGGCAGATCGTCAGAAGCGTCGGCGGTCGTGGCGGATGTCGGCTCCGACATGATCGTCTCCTCGGCAATGGCACTACGCCAGGCATGAAGCGGCGCGGCCGCAGGACGAGCGGCGCTGCAGCTGTCGCCGGATACGGCGACCCTGGCGTGATTCGGGGATTGTCCGTCAACCTCCCGCGACCCGCACACTGGACAACCGCGCCTCGTCCAATCGACGAGGCATGACGCATGAATTTGACCTTATTGGGAAGCCCCTCATTCCGGTCGAGAACGGGTGCCAAAACTCGTGCCAAAACTCGTGATTGCCGGATACGCCCTCGTGCTCTAAAAGCCGGACTTCGGTCGAGGCTGACGGGCCGCGGGCGTGGTGGAACTGGTAGACACGCCAGATTTAGGTTCTGGTGGCTCACGCCGTGGGGGTTCAAATCCCTCCGCCCGCACCAACGGTTTCCGGCGCCGCTTGCGACCAACGGATGAAGATGCGACGTGACATGAGATCAACGGCTTATCGGGACAGGTGCTGAGCGCCATGCAGGTGACGGAAGCGAGTGTGGACGGGTTGCGGCGCAACCTCAAGATCGTGGTCGGCGCCCAGGAGCTGACGGACCGGCTCTCGAAGCGGATCGACGAGCTCAAGGACCAGATTCAGCTCAAGGGCTTCCGCAGGGGCAAGGTGCCTCCCGGCCACATCCGCAAGGTGTATGGCCGCTCGATCATGGCCGAGATGATCCAGCAGACCGTCGAGGAATCGAGCCGCAAGGCGATCAGCGACCGCGGCGAGCGGCCGGCCCAGACGCCCGAGATCGATCTCACCGAGGACAAGGCCGAGATTGAGAAGGTGATCGACGGCAAGAGCGACCTCGCCTACCTTTTGAAGTACGAGGCGCTGCCGAAGATCGACCTCGGCGATTTCGGCGCGCTGAAGCTCGAGCGGCTCGTCGCCGATGTGCCCGCCGACGCAGTCGAGAAGGCACTCGGCGAGCTGCAGGAGCGCAACCTGCGCTATGAGGCGGAGGAGGGGCGGACGAGGAGCAGATCGCCAAGGTCATTGACGACCTCGCCGCGCGCATGACGACGTTCGAGGACCAGGCCGGCCGCAAGGCCGAGCAGGGTGACCGCGTCACCATCGACTTCGTCGGCCGCATCGATGGCGTGGAGTTCGAGGGCGGCAAGGCCGAGGGCGTGCCATTGGTGCTCGGCTCCGGCGGCTTCATCCCGGGCTTCGAGGCGGGTCTCGAGGGTGCCAAGGCCGGCGAGGAGCGCAAGGTCTCCGTCACCTTCCCGGCCGACTATCCGAAGGCCGAACTCGCCGGCAAGCAGGCCGAGTTCGAGGTCAAGGTGCACGCCGTCGGCAAACCCGTGAAGCCAGCGATCGACGACGACTTCGCCAAGGGATTCGGCGCCGAGTCACTCGCTGATCTGCGCAAGCGCGTCGAGGAGCAGATCGGCCGCGAGTACGGCGACGTCGCGCGCCAGAAGCTCAAGCGAGCGCTTTTCGACGAGTTCGACAAGACGCAGTCCTTCGCCTTGCCGCAGACGCTCGTCGACAGCGAGTTCGACGGCATCTGGAAGGAAGTGACTGGCAACCTCGAGCGCACCAAGCGCACCCTTGCCGATGAAGGCAAGACCGAGGAGAGCGCCCGCGCCGAGTACCGCAAGATCGCCGAGCGCCGCGTGCGTCTCGGTCTGCTCGTCGGAGAGATCGGCGACCGCCACAAGATCGAGGTGACCGAGGAGGAGCTGAAGGCGGCCCTCGTTGGCCAGGCGCGCCGCTTCCCGGGCCGCACGCGCGAGCTCATGGAGTTCTACCAGAAGAACCCGGGGGCGCTCGCGCATCTGCGCGCGCCGATATTCGAGGATAAGGTCGTCGATTTCGTGCTCGGCAAGGCCACCGTTTCGGATCGAAAGGTTTCGAGCGAGGAGCTCCTGCAGCCCCTCCCCGACGACGAGGCAGCGGTCACGGCACAGGATGACAGCCACGCTCACCACGGTCATGACCACCATGGTCACGACCACGGCCATGATCATGCCCACGATCACGCGCATGATCACAAGCACGACCACGGGCACGGGCACGACCACGGTCGCAAGCCTGCCTGAACCGATCGTCTTGCGTCGTTGCGCTGCCAGGCCACGCCTGTGCGACGACGCCGGTTCCGATTGGCACATGCCGCGCAATCAAGGTTTGCCGAGAAACAGCAGGGTCCCATGGCACATCCCGTCGAAACCGCACTTGATCTCGTCCCCTACGTCATCGAGCAGTCCGCCCGCGGCGAGCGCGGCATGGACATCTTCTCGCGGCTTCTGCGCGAGCGGATCGTGTTCGTGACCGGCCCCGTGCATGACGGCATGGCCGCCGTGGTGACGGCACAGTTGCTGCTCCTCGAATCGGAGAACCCGAAGAAGGAGATCTCGATGTACATCAACTCGCCGGGCGGCGTGGTGACATCGGGCATGGCGATCTACGACACCATGCAATTCATCCGCTGCCCCGTCGCCACGCTGTGCATCGGGCAGGCGGCCTCGATGGGCTCCCTGCTCCTATGCGCGGGCAACCCCGGTATGCGATTCGCGCTGCCGAATGCCCGGATCATGGTTCACCAGCCATCGGGCGGCTTCTCGGGCCAGGCCTCGGACATCGAGCGGCACGCTGAAGACATCATCAAGATGAAACGTCGCCTGAACGAAGTCTACGTCAAGCATACCAACCAGAAATACGAGACCATCGAGCGCACGCTCGATCGCGACTACTTCATGACGTCGGAGCAGGCACAAGAATTCGGCATCATCGACCGTGTCCTCACCAAGCGCGACGATATCGACCCCGCCAAGAAGGTGTGATCGAGCCCGCAAGGACTCAACTAGCCGCGATCTTGATGCCGCCGAAATTCGGTTCCGGCTGCGTGACCTGTGACGTCCGGTCGGGGCCTGGTCACGGCTGGTAGTGGCGACCTCGTGCCCGATGCGGTCGGCCGGGACCAGGAAACCCACGTGTGGCGCTGGCGGTCGGACCTGGCATCGCGCTCCGGTGTGGCCGGTCGGGCGACAGGTGGGGCGAGGCGGTCACAATGCTGTTGCAAACGTCTCGCGCCATCCCCAGTTAGTTGGTGAGTTGTTAGTGGAAACTTGATTTCCCCG
>DAORNH010000097.1:7719-11716 GCA_035440865.1 Hyphomicrobiaceae bacterium
CGCGCCTGACTTCTCGGATCTGACGTGCCGACCGACAAATCCCGACGCACAATCCCTGGGTGTTGAGAGACCGCCTGATGCCCCAAGAAAAGAACACCCTCTATTGCTCGTTCTGCGGCAAGAGCCAGCATGAGGTGCGCAAGCTCATCGCCGGACCAACCGTGTTCATCTGCGATGAATGCGTCGAGCTCTGCATGGACATCATCCGCGAGGAGAACAAGAACACACTCGTCAAGTCGCGGGACGGCGTGCCGACCCCGCAGGAGATTTGCGGCGTTCTCGACAGCTACGTGATCGGACAGTTCCATGCCAAGCGCGTACTCTCAGTCGCCGTCCACAATCACTACAAGCGCCTGAACCACGCAGCCAAGAACAACGACGTCGAGCTGGCGAAGTCGAACATCCTGCTCGTCGGCCCGACCGGTTGCGGCAAGACGCTGCTCGCCCAGACGCTTGCGCGCATGCTGGACGTGCCCTTCACGATGGCCGACGCCACGACACTTACCGAGGCGGGCTACGTCGGCGAGGACGTCGAGAACATCATCCTGAAGCTCCTGCAGAATGCCGACTACAATGTCGAGCGGGCGCAGCGCGGCATCGTCTAC
The DNA here is from genome assembly GCA_035440865.1 of Hyphomicrobiaceae bacterium. Lineage (GTDB taxonomy): Bacteria > Pseudomonadota > Alphaproteobacteria > Rhizobiales > Hyphomicrobiaceae > DAORNH01. The sequence goes on from DAORNH010000097.1 coordinate 8,325, forward strand.
ATCGACGAGATCGACAAGATCAGCCGAAAGTCCGATAACCCCTCCATCACGCGTGACGTGTCCGGCGAAGGCGTGCAGCAGGCCCTCCTGAAAATCATGGAAGGCACCGTGGCGAGCGTGCCGCCGCAGGGCGGACGCAAGCATCCGCAGCAAGAGTTTCTGCAGGTCGACACGACCAACATCCTGTTCATCTGCGGCGGCGCCTTCGCCGGCCTCGAGAAGATCATCTCGCGGCGCACGATCGGCGGCTCGGTGGGCTTTGGTGCCAAGGTGGTGTCACCCGAGGAGCGCCGGACCGGCGATATCCTGCGCGAGGTGGAACCCGAGGACCTGCTGAAGTTCGGGCTCATCCCCGAGTTCATCGGCCGCCTCCCCGTGATCGCCACGCTCGAGGATCTCGACGAGAAGGCGCTGATGCAGATCCTGACCGAGCCGAAGAACGCGCTCGTCAAGCAGTACCAGCGTCTGTTCGAGCTCGAGGACGTGCGCCTCACACTTTCGCAGGATGCGCTCAAGGCGATCTCGCGCAAGGCCATCGAGCGCAAGACCGGCGCGCGCGGGCTGCGCTCGATTATGGAAGGCATCCTGCTCGACACGATGTTCGACCTCCCCGCCATGAAGGGCGTCGAGGAGATCGTCATCGGACCGGAGGTCGTCGAAGGCGGCGCGCGGCCACTTCGCATCTACTCCGAGCGCGCCGAGGAGAAGGGCACGACGGCCTGAGCCGCGGGTCGTCCGCGGCGGGTCCTTGCACGGATTGCCATCGATCGCCATCTGACGCGATGCGTAACGCGAGGTGGCTGGGCTCGATGAAGCATGAACTGATGAGCATGAGCCTTATGTGAGTCGGTTTGAGGCGCGGGTGGTGCGGGGCACGACAGCCTCGCATCAGGCCGCCCGACTGTGATCATCGACCCGGTGCATGAGCATCGCGGATACCTCGGAAAGCATGGGCGCCGTCATGGCCCGCGATCGGGCATGACGGGTTGCCGCAGTCAGGAAGGACCGCATGAGCGACGACAAGACACCGAAGGACAAGTCCGCCAGGACACGGCTCCCCGTGCTGCCCCTGCGCGACATCGTCGTCTTCCCCTACATGATCGTGCCGCTGTTCGTCGGTCGGGAGAAGTCGATCAACGCGCTCGAGGAGGTAATGCGGACCGACAAGCAGATCCTGCTCGTAGCCCAGAAGAACGCGACCGACGACGATCCGACGACCGAGGGGATCTATCAGGTCGGCACGCTCGCCTCCGTCCTCCAGCTCCTGAAGCTGCCCGACGGCACGGTGAAAGTGCTGGTTGAGGGCTCGGTGCGCGCGAAGATCGTCCGCTACGTCGAGAATCCAGAGTACTTCGAGGCCGACATCGAGCGGATCGCCGAGACTGTCGGCAATACGACCGAGATCGAAGCTCTGGCGCGCTCCACGAGTTCGCAGTTCGAGAGCTACATCAAGCTCAACAAGAAGATCCCGCCCGAGGTGCTCGCCGCCGTCGGCCAGATCGACGACCACTCCAAGCTCGGCGACACGATCGCGAGCCACCTGGCCGTGAAGATCGCCGACAAGCAGGAAGTGCTCGAGATGGCGGACGTCTCGGCCCGCCTCGAGCGCGTGTTCGCGCTCATGGAGAACGAGATCTCCGTCCTGCAGGTCGAGAAGAAGATCCGCTCGCGCGTGAAGCGGCAGATGGAGAAGACCCAGCGCGAGTACTATCTCAACGAGCAGATGAAGGCGATCCAGAAGGAGCTCGGCGACGGCGACGAGCGCGACGACATTGCCGAGTTCGAGGAGAAGATCGAGAATACGAAACTCACCAAGGAAGCCAAGGACAAGGCGCTCGCCGAGCTGAAGAAGCTCCGGCAGATGAGCCCGATGTCGGCCGAGGCGACCGTTGTCCGCAACTACCTCGACTGGCTCTTGTCGATCCCCTGGGGTGTCCGCGGCAAGATCAAGAAGGACCTGAAGGAGGCGCAGGAGGTGCTCGACAAGGAGCACTACGGCCTCGAGAAGGTGAAAGAGCGCATCGTCGAGTATCTCGCGGTGCAGGCGCGCACCAACAAACTGAAGGGCCCGATCCTTTGTCTCGTCGGCCCGCCCGGCGTCGGCAAGACGTCGCTCGGCAAGTCGATCGCCACCTCGACGGGCCGCGAGTTCGTGCGCATGTCGCTCGGCGGCGTGCGTGACGAGGCGGAGGTGCGCGGCCACCGGCGCACCTACATCGGCTCCATGCCGGGAAAGATCATCCAATCGATGAAGAAGGCGAAGCGGACGAACCCGCTCTTCCTCCTCGATGAGATCGACAAGATGGGCCAGGACTTCCGCGGAGATCCGGCAGCGGCCCTCCTCGAGGTGCTGGACCCCGAGCAGAACCATACCTTCAACGACCATTACCTCGAGGTCGACTACGATCTCTCGGGCGTGATGTTCGTGACGACGGCGAACACGCTCAACATCCCGCCGGCCCTCCTCGACCGCATGGAGATCATCCGTCTCGCCGGCTACACCGAGGACGAGAAGATCGAGATCGCCAAGCGCCACCTGATCCCGAAGTCGCGCGTCGACCACGGGCTCGAGGAAGGCGAGTGGGTGGTCGAGGACGACGCTCTGACGGACGTTATCCGTCGCTACACGCGCGAGGCGGGCGTGCGCTCGCTCGAGCGTGAGATCTCCAAGCTCGCCCGCAAGGCGGTGAAGGAGATTCTCTCGGACGGCAAGGCAAAGGTCGTCGCCACGCGCGACAACCTCGCCGATTACCTCGGCGTGCCGAAGTATCGCTTTGGCGAGGCCGAGCTCGAGGACCAGGTCGGTATCGTCACCGGGCTCGCCTGGACCGAGGTCGGCGGCGAGATCCTTACGATCGAAGGCGTCATGATGCCGGGCAAGGGCAAGATGTCCGTCACGGGCAACCTGCGCGACGTCATGAAGGAATCGATCCAGGCGGCCAATGCCTACGTGCGCTCGCGCTCCTACGAGTTCGGAATCTCCGCCGCCATGTTCGAGAAGAAGGACATCCACGTACATGTGCCCGAGGGCGCGACGCCGAAGGATGGCCCCTCGGCAGGCGTGGCAATGGCGACCGCGATCATCTCCGTGATGACCGGCATTCCGGTCCGCAAGGATGTCGCCATGACCGGCGAGATCACGCTGCGCGGGCGCGTCCTGCCGATTGGCGGCCTGAAGGAAAAGCTGCTCGCGGCGCTCCGGGCCGGCATCAAGACGGTGCTGATCCCCGAGGAGAACGTGAAGGATCTGGCCGACATCCCGGACAACGTGAAGGGCGCGCTGAAGATCGTTTCGGCATCGCGTCTCGATGAGGTCCTCAAGGTCGCACTGGTGCGCATGCCGCAGGCCATTCCGATGGAGCCCGAGGTGGTGCCAGGCCCCAATGACAAGG
>DAORNH010000097.1:11741-13474 GCA_035440865.1 Hyphomicrobiaceae bacterium
CCAGCGGCCGTGAGGCCGCCCGTCAATGCAATCCGGAAGAGCGGCGCCGCCGAGAGGCTGGCGCCGTTCATTTTGTTGCCCGGGTGACGGTTTGCCCGATTATCGCCGTTTTGAAGAATGAGATCAGATGAAGGCAACGACGGTCGGTCGTACCGGGAGATTGAGGTTCTCCTGCTGCTCACGGCATGCTAACCGGAGCCTATGTCGATAGCCGGCGGAGAGCGTTGCGATCTGGTTGGCGTTTGCTGGTGAAGCTCGACGGGTTTGTCCCGTTCCCGCAAAGGGGAAGTGAGCGGGCGAGGATCGGCGCACGATGAACAACATCCTCATGTACCTCGGCGGTCTGGTCGTGCTGGTGCTCGGCGCGCTGTTCGCCGTGCCGCTGTTTGTCGACTGGAACAGTTATCGCGGCGCGTTCGAGGAAGAGGCCTCGCGCCTCATTGGTCGCGAAGTGCGGGTCGGCGGGCGTGTCAGCCTGCGCCTGCTGCCGACGCCGACCGTTCGGCTAGAGAAGGTGCGCATCGCCGACAGCAGCGGCCAGACGGGCGAGCCGTTCTTCCGTGCCGATACCTTCACGCTCTATCTTGCGATCGCCCCACTCGTGCAGGGCACGATCGAAGCGAACGACATCGAGCTCACTCGGCCCGTTCTCCACCTCGCCGTCGACGAGAGCGGGCAGGGCAACTGGCGCGCCATCAAGCGGAGCGAAGGCCGCGCGGGCTTCTCGGCGCAGGACATTGCGCTGCCCTCTGTGAAGGTGGTGGATGGCACGATCGCGCTGCATGGCCTGAAGGGCGAGGAGCGGCTCAGGTTCGAGAAGGTCACCGGCGAGGTCGGCACGCCGGCGCTCGAAGGACCCTATCGTGTCCGACTGACCTTCAATCATGGCGGCGTCGAGCGCGAACTGCGAATGTCGACATCGCGCCCCGAGACCGACGGGTCCGTGCGGCTCAAGGCAAACCTGCGCGAGACCGGGACGCCGACGAGCTATCTCGTCGACGGCAAGCTCAAGGACTTCCTCGGCGCAACGACCGTCGACGGCGAGATTTCCGCCAAATTGCCGCTCGGCGGGCCGGCGCGGCGCGCCGCCGGTAAATCCGAGGCCGATGACCTCGTCGATCTCAAGTCGACATTCAAGGCAAACGCTTCCGAGTTCTCGCTCGACGACCTCGCCATGTCGTTCGAAAGCGGCGGCCGGCCGCAGCTTGTCTCGGGGACCATCAAGGGACAATGGCGCGAGGCACTGAGCCTCGATGCGACGCTGGGCTCGCGCTGGCTCGATCTCGACCGGCTCGGTGGCACAGAGAAAGCCGAGATCGGACCGCTGGCGCGCTCCCTCGGCAACCGGATGGCCGCATTGTTCCCGAGCGCGGCGCGGGCCTCACTCCGCGTCGCCGTGGACCAGGCCACGATCAACGGCGACATCCTGAGCCAGATCATCATCGCGCTCGACAGGACGGCAACCGCCGTGACGGTCCGCGAGCTGAGGGCCACCATGCCCGGCGGCAGCCGGCTCGACCTCAGGGGCGTCGCGGGCCTCGACGGCAGCAAGCCGGCCCGCTTCGACGGCGAGGTGACGGTGCGCGGCTCGAGCATCTCGCGCATGCTGGCCTGGTCGCTCGGCAAGTCGGCGCCCGCGCTCCGCCGCGACAGCGCCTTCGGGCTCCGCGGCAAGCTCTCGATCGAGAGCGGCCTCGTGCTCGTCAACGACATGATGGCCGAGCTCGCAGGCA
>DAORNH010000097.1:13576-13884 GCA_035440865.1 Hyphomicrobiaceae bacterium
GGCACGCTCGGGATGGACGAAGTCATCGCCGAGTTGGCGCCGCGCCTCGCTGCCCCTCGGTCGGCGGCCGCCGCCGCGGCGAAGCCCGCTGACGGCCTTGCCGGCCTCGATATCGTCGTCCGCCTCAATGCGGGCCGCGTCAGCATCGCCGACAGGAAGTTCCGCAATGTGGTCGCCGACATCTCGCGGGAGGCGGGCCGTCTCAGGATCGGCACGCTCCGACTCGCGACCGACGACGGCATCGCCATCGAAATGCAGGGCGACGTGGCCGGGCTGGCGACGCTCGCCGCCTGGACCGGGCTGACCTA
>DAORNH010000098.1:0-3751 GCA_035440865.1 Hyphomicrobiaceae bacterium
AAGCCGACGAACACGATCGTGTAGGCGAGCGAGCCGACCACGACCAGCGTCGGGTTGAAGATCCCCCGTTCGCCGATCACGAACGAAAGGACCGTGAGCAGCAGCCCCGAAATCCACAAATACGTGACGATGATCGTCTCGGCCCTGGCCGTTGCGAGCGCGCTCCCCCGCGCGATCACGGTGAGGCTGCCCCAGGCGACCGCCCCGCCGAGGCAGAGGAAGTCGCCCGTGAGCGAGCCGGCACCCGCGCTCCGATCCGACAACACGACCGCGATCCCCCCGAGCGCCACCAGCAGACCCAGCACCTTCACGACCGAGAGGCGGTCCCCCGGAATGAAGAAATGCGCCCCGACCGCGACGAACAGGGGCGACGTGTAGAGGAACGTCACACCGCGCGCCGCCGTCGTCCGCTCGAGGCCCGGATACAGCAGCGCAAACTCGATCGTGAAGCAGAGAGCGGCCATCACGCCCGGCAGCCACTGGCGACCCGTGAGCAACACCGGGATGCCACGCACGAGGCACCATCCACCGAGCAGCACCAGTGCACCCCACGAGCGCAAGGCCGCCTGCAGGAACGGTGAGATGCCCTCGTTGCCGACCTTCATGGCCACCTGCCCGATGCCGAGCAGGATGCACAGCACCGTCAACAGCACGACCGCGAAGAGATCGAGGGAGGACTTCGGCACCCTCACGCGCCACCGATGATCTGGAACCGCGGCGAGGCCGCGCGCAACAGGGCGAGTACCCTGTCGGCCATGAGCTCGTAAGCGGGATCGGTGAAATGGACGCCGTCACCCGCACGCATCAGCCGCACTTGTCCCTTGAGGTCCTTAAAATAGGCCTGGTAGACGCCGCGATCGTCGGCCGTGATGGAGCGCGTCGGCATGAGCCGCACATGCGGGCGGCTTGCCGCAGCCTTGACGATGATGTCGTTGATGAGCTCGGCATCGGCCGTCGCATCGCTCGCGCGCATTATCGGCAGCAGCAGCCAGACGACGGGCACTTTGTGGCGACCCGCGTGATCCATGAAGCGGCCGACCCGCTCCGTGTAGAGCTCGATCCAGCGGGGCGCCTTGAAGAGTGCCTTCGGGCGCCCATCGATGAAGAACGAGCGGCGGTCATTCGCCCCGATCATCATCACGAATGCGTCGGGCTTGCCGCCCTGCGCGACGGCGCGATCGAGCATGTCGGTGAGGTCGCTCGCGGCAAAGCCGACCGAGTTCTTGGCGCCGCGCACGATCAGGACGCGCTTGTCCCGTTGCAGCATGCGATAGAGCCCGCCCCACATGCCATCCGCGAGGCTGTCGCCGACGACGGCGATCGTGAGGCGGGGCTCGGCTGCAGCGGTCGTCCGCTCAGCAAGCAGACCGGCGCCCGCAATACCGGCAAGCACGACCCGCCGCGACAGATCCTGGCTTTCCTGCGATTGCCGCATCATGCCCCCCCGGCTCGCACGGCCTTACTTCCCATCGTCCATCCCTTTAGCAGCAGTGGGATGGCCTGGCCACGCGGCATTCGACCCTGCGAGCCTCGCGGCGCCAGGATGTGGTCATTGAGCATGCGGGCGGAAATCTCTATGCTGGACCGGGGAAGGCTCTCGGCAAGCGACGCTGTCAGTTCCGGAGCAATCGCATGACCCGCACTCTCATTGCCGCATCGATGTTCGCACTTCTCGCGCTCTTCGCGCCGCCGTTTCTCGGCGGCGAAGTCGCCGGCCTACTCAGCGAGCGCGCAGAGGCGCAAGGCGTGCCCTACTGCGCCGGCCCGACGCGAAGATGCGCGGACGGCAGCGTTCCTTTCTGCGACCGCGGCGCCTGCCGGCTTGCACACTCACCAACCGTCGTGATCGGCTGCCTGCGCTACTCCTGCCCGCCGCCGAAGATCGTCGGACCGATCACCACGCCGATCGGCAGCACCTGCGCGGCCCGGCCCTTGTGTCCGACAGGAACGATCGTGGCCTGCCGGCAGTTCGGGCGATGCTCTGCCAACGTCTTCACGCGGCCGACGCAGGGCTGCCTCCGCTACGAGTGCCGCCGGCTTTGACGGCCGAATTGACGGGCGAATCGAGGGACGCGGCGCGCAGGCTGTTACTCTCTGTGCGAATGACGCAATCCCAGTCCTCGCTCCGGCGCCTGCAGGCCGACCCTGCAGTTCGGCTGAACCCCGACGATGGCGACAGTGGCCCTCTGCTGCCTGTAGTGGACCAACGATTGCGCCATTGCCCTGCGGAGTGCACGAGAAAGCGCTCTACTAGGGCCAAGAATTAACATCCGTTCATATTGAGATGGAGGCCACCATGTTGCGAGTTGTCGGACGGTTAGCCTGTGCTCTAGCTCTGTCCACCCCGGTGATGACTGGTCAGGCGGCCCTTGCGCTCGACTGCGGACCGCTCAAGCACATCGAGATCGAGCTGCCATCCGGCGAACCATCCATGATCGAGCGCCTCTCAGACCGCCTCGTGAAGGCGCAATGCGCATGGTCCCTCAAAGCGCGAGCGAGTGCACCCGGCAGGCTGGCGATAGCTTACGGAACAGGCGCGGAAATCGACACGCTGATCGAGTCCGTTCTCGAAGACTTTCTGCCAGGTTACAGTAACCGTGGCTACGTCACCTACCCGATCGGCAATTCGATCCGCCTTTTCAGACTTCCTGAGTTCGGGACCACGTCCACCGCGTCGACGCATCTGCCACAGCCTGCGGGCGGTCCCGTGCTGCTCTTCTCAGTAGGCCTGCGCACGAACGGCCAGCGGATCGGCATCCCGAAGCTCAATCATCTCGCAGCCACGGCCCTCGCTCGGAAGGGCCTCAGAATCTGGAGGTACCTCGACCCCAATCCTGATGTCAGTCCGGCGACGCGGGTCGGTGCCGATGCCTTGCAATTCGTCCGCTCGATCCCCGAGCGTCCGCGGCTCGTGGTCCTGACGAGCGCGGCGCGAGCCCCTGCGACCAGTCCCAATGGCGATCCGGAGGCTCTGGACCTCAGCGCCCATCTCCTTGATGAGGTGAGTGGCGAATGGTCCCAAATCTGGAAGGCCTCGGAAAGAATTTCGCCCGTGAGCGAGTGCACGTCGAGAATACATGAATGCGAAGCCAAATTCTTGATGACGACGATCTGGCCGAAGCTCGAAGGCGCATGGGCCGATGAGATCGCCGGCAAACTGAAGTGACTCCGACTTTTCGAGCAGGGCTCGGCGCACGCCGGGCGGTCTCGCTCGTTGCACATCGACGACGTTCGCCCGTCCTGCGATTGACCTCGACGCGGCAGCGCGGGCAAACTTCGCACCCCAGCCGCAGCGAGGATCGCGCGCCATGTCCGAACCAGCCCTGAAAGTCGCAACCGCGGGCGGCATCCTGCGCCTCACACTCAACCGGCCCGAGAAGCTCAACAGCATGACGAAGGCGCTGGGCCGCGATCTCGCCGCGGCTCTCGACGCAGCCGCTTCGGATGACAGCTGCCGCGTCATCGTGATCACGGGAGCAGGCCGCGCCTTCTGCGCCGGCCAGGACCTCTCAGACGGCGTCTACGTGAAAGGCGGGCCGCAACCCGACCTTGGCGACACGGTCGATGCCTATAACCCGATCATCCTGAAGCTCCGCCAGATCCCGAAGCCGGTCATCGCCGCGGTCAACGGAATCGCGGCCGGTGCCGGCGCCTCGATCGCGCTCGCCTGCGATATTGTGCTCGCCGCCCGCTCGGCGAGCTTCCTGCAAGCCTTCGCCAAGATCGGCATTATTCCCGACTGCGGCAGTAC
>DAORNH010000098.1:3803-7863 GCA_035440865.1 Hyphomicrobiaceae bacterium
GCCGCTCCCCGCCGAGAAGGCGGAGGCCTGGGGCCTCATCTGGCGGGCGATCGACGATGACAAGCTCGCCGCCGAGGTCGACGCCCTCGCCGCCAGGCTCGCCATCGCACCGACCTACGGCCTCGGCCTCACCAAGCAGGCGCTTGACGCCGCGGCTGACAACTCGCTCGCGGAGCAGCTGGCGCTCGAGCGCCGGCTCCAGTCGGAGGCCGGCCGCACGCCCGACTATGCCGAGGGCGTCGGCGCCTTTCTCGAGAAGCGCAAGCCCACGTTCACCGGGAGAAAAGCATGAGCCGCTCGGCCGAAGAGACAGCCCGCGTCAGTGCGGATGCGATGTGGGCCGGCGACAGGGCGACGCAAACGCTCGGCATGCGACTGGAGAGCGTCGGTCCAGGCACGGCCCGCATGTCGCTGCTCGTCACCGAGGCGATGGTCAACGGCCACGGACTCTGCCATGGCGGCTACATCTTCCTGCTCGCCGACAGCGCCTTCGCCTACGCTTGCAACTCCTACAACGTGCGCAACGTCGCCCAGAACTGCCAGATCACCTTCATCGCGCCGGGGAAGCTCGGCATGCGACTCACCGCGGAGGCACGCGAGCGCCACCGCGCCGAGCGGAGCGGCATCTACGATGCGACGGTGCGCAACGAGGCGGGCGAGGTGATCGCCGAGTTCCGAGGCTGGAGCCGCTCGATCGGCGGGCCGCTGGTAGCGTGAGCGCGCCTCAGGCTTCTCGGGCGTAGGGGACGTAGCGCCGGTCTGTTGCGATCCAGTCGCCAGCCGAGGAGCCGCGCCCGCCGACGAGCGTGCGCAGTCTCTGCCAGATCGTGCCGTCGGCGAGTGTCACGATCGTCTCGACCGCCTTGACGCTCCCCGTTGTCGGTGCACGCCATATTCGCGTCACGGCGCGGCCCGAGGAGATCGCCTCGAGAAGCGGCTGGAAAGAGGCGAGGCTCTCGACCGGCTGGCGCTCAAAGGCTTCCCCGGCGATCAGCAGATCATAGGTCTGGTCGGAATGCAGGATCAGCTCGAACGGGCAGGCCGCGCGGACTCGCGGGCGCACGGCAATCCGCCAGTAGGTCTCCGTCTCCACGTCTTCGACATCCGCCGCATGGCGCAACGTCGGCACCCAGTAGCGGAGGGCCGCGATGGTGTCGTGCAGCTTGGAGCGGTAGGCATCGGTCGGCAACATGGTCCGTCGGCATCCTCATGGCGGCCGGCGCACCATGCGGACGCGCCTGTCACTTTGACAAGCCCCTTCGGCGCTGATCCACGCCAAAAGGCGAAGGTCGCGCTTTCACGCCGGCCAGCAGTCATTCCTGGTGAATGCGGGCCTAACAGCAGGCGAGATCCGGCCATATGGCCGAGCCCGCTCAGCCTCGCTTCAGTGCCGCGAGGTCCGCGATCTCGTTCGCCATGATCCGATCGTCGCCGCCGCCCCGCTCGGCAAGGCCTTTCGCGACGCCTGCCATGTCGCGTTGATCCCGGTTCTGGCTGAGCTTCGCCTTGCCGATCAGGCGCGTCACCGTGATCCTGACGCCGACGATGCCGCGCAGCATCACGTCGATGTAGCTTTCCGGCGCATCGCTTACGGCCCAGGGCGCTGCTGCCCCTTGCTCGTGCTGGTTGGTGAGATCGGTCACGTGCGCGTGGAGCTGCGCCTTATCCTCGATCAGCTCTGCGCGTCCATAGGCGTGCACGACACTGTAGTTCCACGTCGGCACGGCCTTGTGGTTCTCCGCCTTGCTCGGATACCAGTTCGGCGTCACGTAGGCGTCGATGCCCGGATAGATGAGGAGCACCTCGCCAGCGCCCGCGAGCTCCTTCCAGTGCACATTGGCGCGCGCGAAGTGGCACTCGATCACGCCGCCGCTGCCATCGCCCTTGTAGACCGTCGGCAGGCTCGTGGCGACGAGGCCTTGGCCTCCCGACGACACGAGCGTCGCAAATGGACGTGCTCGCAGGTGCGCGGCGAGCGCCGCAGGCTCGGTCATGGCATTTGCCGGCGGGACGTACATTGCACTTCCTCAAATGAATCGCGGGCCGCAGCAAGCGCCGCGACCCGCATGTGAGCCCGGCTCGGGTCTGTCGTCAGGCGGCGCGCGCGAGGTTGCGCAGCACGTATGGCAGGATGCCGCCGTGGCGCCAGTAGCTCATCTCGTCCTCGGTATCGATGCGGCAGAGGACGGGCACCTTGAGCGTATCCTTGCCGTCACCGGAGACGATTACGACCTCGAGCTTCTGGCGCGGCTTCAAGGTTGTAAGTCCCGCGATCGAGACAACCTCGTCACCCTTGAGGCCGAGGCCGGCCCAGCTCGTCCCCTCCTCAAAGATCAGCGGCAGCACGCCCATGCCGACGAGGTTCGAGCGGTGGATGCGCTCGAAGGACTGCGCGACGACCGCCTGCACGCCAAGGAGGCGCGTGCCTTTCGCTGCCCAGTCGCGGCTCGAGCCCGTGCCGTACTCGCGGCCGGCGAAGATGACGAGCGGCACGCCCTCCGCCTTGTACTGCATGGCCGCATCGTAGATCGACATCTCCTTGCCTGAAGGGTAGTGGCGCGTGTTGCCGCCCTCCTTGCCGCCAAGGATCATGTTCTTGATGCGGCCGTTGGCGAAGGTGCCGCGCATCATCACCTCGTGATTGCCGCGGCGCGCGCCGAACGAATTGAAGTCGGCCGGACGCACCTGCCGCTCGATGAGATACGTGCCGGCGGGCCCGTCCTTCTTGATCGCGCCGGCTGGCGAAATGTGGTCCGTCGTGATGCTGTCCCCGAACATACCAAGGATGCGCGCCTTGGACACATCGCCGACCGGGGCCGGCTCCATCTTGATGTCGTCGAAGTAGGGCGGGTTTGCGACGTAGGTCGAGACCGAGTTCCACCCGTACGTGAGGCTTGCGCGCGCCTTGCCCATGCCCGCCCACTTGGCGTCGCCCTTGAAGACGTCGGCGTAGCGCTTGGCAAAGGTGTCCGGCGTCACCGTCTCGCGGATGAGCTTGGCGATCTCGTTCGACGACGGCCAGATGTCCTTCAAGAACACCGGCTTGCCGTCGCTTCCCGTGCCGAGAGGCTCGGTCGCGAGGTCGAGGTTCATGGTGCCGGCGAGCGCGTAGGCGACGACCAGCGGCGGCGAGGCCAGATAGTTCGCCTTCACCTCGGCGTGCACGCGGCCCTCGAAGTTGCGGTTGCCCGAGAGCACGGCCGCCGCGACGAGGTTGCCGTCGGCAATCGCTTTCGACACCGGCTCCGGCAGCGGCCCCGTGTTGCCGATGCAGACGGTGCAGCCGTAGCCGGTCAGGTTGAAGCCCATGGCGTCGAGCTCGGCTTGCAGCCCAGCCTTCGTCATGTAGTCGGTGACGACTTGCGAGCCCGGCGCGAAGCTCGTCTTGACCCACGGCTTGACCTTGAGGCCCTTGGCGCGGGCATTGCGCGCAACGAGGCCTGCCGCAATCAGCACGCTCGGGTTCGACGTGTTGGTGCACGAAGTGATGGCCGCGATCACCACGTCACCGTGGCCGATCTCGGCATTCATGCCATCGACCTTCGCCTTCTTGGCGCCGACGGTCGCGCCCTTGACGATCTCACCGACCGACTTCGCGAAGCCGGCCTTGGCATCTTTCAAGGTGACGCGGTCCTGAGGACGCTTCGGGCCGGCCATGGACGGCTCGACGGTCGCCATGTCGAGCTCGAGGATGTCGGTGTAGATCGGCTCGGCGCCGGCCTCGCGCCACATGCCCTGCGCCTTGGCGTAGGCCTCGACGAGAGCGACGCGCTCGGCGGAGCGGCCGGTCGCCTTGAGGAATTTCACGGTGTCGCCATCGACGGGGAAGAAGCCGCACGTCGCGCCGTATTCTGGCGCCATGTTGGCGATCGTCGCCCGGTCCTCGAGCGAAAGATTGTCGAGGCCGTCGCCGAAATACTCGACGAACTTCTCGACGACGCCGCGCTTCCGGAGCATCTGCGTGCAGGTGAGTACCAGATCGGTCGCGGTGATGCCTTCGCGCAGCTTGCCCTTCAAGCGGAAGCCGATCACTTCCGGGATCACCATGGCCACCGGCTGC
>DAORNH010000098.1:7890-13520 GCA_035440865.1 Hyphomicrobiaceae bacterium
CCGCCGACGCCCCAGCCGAGCACGCCGAGGCCGTTCACCATCGTCGTATGGCTGTCGGTGCCGATGCAGGTATCAGGGAAGGCCTGCGTGGTCGAGCCCGACTGCTTCGTCCAGATGGTCTGCGCCAGATACTCGAGGTTCACCTGATGGCAGATGCCGGTGCCGGGCGGCACGACCTGGAAGTTCGTGAAGGCGGAGCTGCCCCAGCGCAGGAACTCGTAGCGCTCCTTGTTGCGCTCGTACTCGAGCTCGACGTTCTTCTTGAAGGCGTCGGCCGTGCCGAAGTGATCGACCATCACCGAGTGGTCGATGACGAGATCGACGGGCACCAACGGGTTGATCTTGGAGGGGTCGCCACCCATCGTCTTCATGGCATCACGCATCGCCGCGAGGTCGACCACGCAGGGCACGCCCGTGAAGTCCTGGAGCAGCACGCGCGCCGGGCGGTAGGCGATCTCCTGTGTCGAGGTCTTCGCCGAGAGCCACGTCACCATCGCCTTGATGTCACCGGCCTTCACGGAGCGGCCGTCCTCGTGGCGGAGCAGGTTCTCGAGCAGCACTTTGAGCGAGTATGGCAGCTTAGAGATGCCCGGGAGGCCGTTCTTCTCGGCGTCGGGAAGGGAGAAGTACTCGTAGCTCTTGGCGCCGACCTTCAGCGTCTTGCGGCACTTGAACGTGTCGATCGAGGTGGGCGTGAGGCTCATCGCGCGTCTCCAGAGAGGGCGCCGGCCGTCCGGCGCGACAGAACATGGCGAGGTGGCGGCGACCCCGAGGCCCCGCGTCCTTCCCCGCGCGTTATATAGAAGCCCAGACAGCCTTCAAGCCGAATAGGCTTCCACTTTCGGCTGGCCGGATATGACGGGCTCATGCCGGCGATCAGCTCGTTGCGGCCGGCAGCGCATAGTAGGCCCCGTAGATGGCGACGCCCGCCTTGTTGAGGGCGCCGAGATCGGTCGGGTAGCCCCGGAACCGGCCTGGATCGAGGCTCGGAAGCGGAAACTCGGGCTTCCCGGAGATGATCCACTCGGCCATGGCCTTCCCGGCCCCGCCTGCCGCGGCGATGCCCGCGCTGAAGCCGACCGCCAGCCAAACGCCTGGCATTCCGGGTGCCGGCCCGAGGATCGGCTCGCCATCAGGCGAGAAGGGGATCGGACCGTTGATGATGCGTTTGAGGCCCACACGCGCCAGCATCGGCAGGCGCCGCATGGCGGCCGCGAGAATGGGCTCGAGGCGATCGATCTCGTCCGGGAACAGCTCCTGCCCGAACTCGAACGGCGTCTCGCCGTCGAAGGCCGGGACGGTATTGGCCTCCCAGCCGCCGATGGCAAAGCGGCCGACCTCCGGCTTCAGGTAGAAATTGAGGTCGGGATCCCTGAGGCCCGGCAGCCCCTTTGCCAGCTCGGGTATGGCCTCGGTCACCGCGAACTGATGGCGGAGTGCTGCCACCGGCAGGTCGAGCCCGAGCATGCGGCCGACGGCGCGCGCCCACACGCCCGGCGCCAGCACGACATGCTCGCAGGTGATCCGCCCCCGATCGGTGAGAACCGCCGACGGCCGCCCGCCTGTCATCTCGTAGCCGGTCACCAGGACGCCTTCGAGAATGCGCGCGCCGAGCTCACGCGCCCGGGTCGCTAGCCCCTGCCCGACCGCGGCCGGGTCGATCGTCCCGTCGCCCGCGACGTGTGCCGCCCCTTCGACGCCATCAAGGTCGATCAGCGGAAACAGGTCCCGCGCCTCGGCCGGTGTCACGATCCGGAAGTCGAGGCCACGCTCGCGCGCCTTGGGGAGCGCCGCCTTGAACTCGTCGAGCCGCGCCCTCGAGGAGGCGAGCCGCAGCGATCCGACGGGCCGCCAGTCGATCGGAATTGTCTGCTGCAGCCGGTCGTAGACCGCGACCGAGGCCTGCATCAGCCGCGTGAGGTCGAGCCGGGTCCGGTACTGCCCGACGAGGCCTGCGGCGTGCCAGGTCGAACCATGCGTGATGCCGCTCTTTTCGAGCACGACCACCTCGCGCTCTCCAAGTGCGGCCAGGTGCATCGCAATCGATGAGCCGATCGCGCCGGCGCCGACGATCACGATGCGCGCGTGGGTGGGAAACTCACCGGCCATCGCTCGACCCTTTATTGCCCAGTGCACCCAGGTACCAATCGATGAAATGCTGCAGGTTCGGCTCGCGCGTCCTCGAGTATGGTCCCGGAGTGTAGGCCGGTGACGAGACGCCCTCCTGATTGGCCTCGCAGATCGACCAGTCCTGTTCGCTCGTCCGCTGCCAGAACGGCAGGAGCCGTGAGACCTCGTAATCCCGCCCTTCGATGGCGTCCCGGTGGACGAACCACGAGACGACCACCTCGGTGGTGGTCGCGTCGATGGGCGTCAACCGCGTCGCGACGGCATGATCGTCGGAGGCATGCTGCCAGAAGTTCGGGAACACGGTCGCGCGCAGCGTGCCCTGGCTCCAGGCCTTCGCCTCGCGCATGCGGCCCATCAACGGCGCGATCGGCCGACCGTCGAGGCTCTGCGTCTGCCATCCCGTCATCAACGGAGCACGTGATACCCTCCACCAGCCGCCCGTCATCGCCGACGAGGCGACTGCGCTTCCGAGCCCGAGCGATGTGAAGCGCGCCTCGGCGAGCTCGGTCTCACGCGCGACCTCGGCGGCCCGGCGCGGATCGAAGCGGGCCGTATCGTAGGTGCCCGAGACATATTCGGGGTGCGCCGTATCGCAGTGATAGCACTCGCGGTTGTTCTCGAAGATGAGCTTCCAGTTGGCCTTCACGGTGTAGCGGATCGTATGTGCGAGCTTGGCATCGCAGAAGCCCTGATGACGCATCCCGGCGGCGATCTCGCCCGCCCCCGCCTCGAAGTCCACGGGCTCGGGTCCGAGCGCCACGAACAGGAGGCCACCGAGATCCTTGATCGCGACTGGCCGCAGACCGAGCATGTCCGAGGCAAGGCCGAACTCGCGCTCAGTCGCGGTCCTGAGCCGACCGTCGAGCTCGTAGGTCCAGGCATGATAGGGGCAGACGAGCAGCGCGGACTTCCCCCGCTCGCCCGAGCAGACGCGTGCTCCGCGATGCCGGCAGACATTGTGGAAGGCTCGGACCACACCATCTCGCCCGCGCACCAAAACGATGCGATCGTCACCCACCGCATACGTCTTCCATGCGCCGGCCTCGGCAAGCTCGCAGCCGTGCGCCACGTATAGCCAATGCCGCCGCCAGATGCGATCGAGGTCCGCTCGCAGCACCTCGGGCGACGTGTAGAACGCGCGCTCGAGCGGGCCACTAGCCCCGTACGCGGCCTTGAGTGCAGCGATGCGCGCGGCATCGTATTCGTAGGCCTGCGCGACGGTCATGACTGACGATCCTGGCGGCAAAGGACGGGATACTGTTCCACGAACCCGCCGCGCCTTGCAACGATGCCGTCCTCCCCGGCCGTCCTCCCCGGCTTGTCGCCGCCGGGACAACGCGCTTCACTTGCCGAGAGATCACCGCCAAACGGGAGCACTGAATTCATGTCATCGAAGCCGTTCAAGCTGGTCATGCTGCCGCCCCAGACCGACGATTATCGCCGCTGGGCCGCAGAGCTCGCCGCGCTCGCCTTTGGCGTGCATGTCGTCGTCAGTGAGACGGCCGCCGATGCGCTCGTCGACATCGTCGACGCCGACGCGGCCTTCGGACCGTTGCCGCCCGAGGTGCTCGACAGGGCCGAACGCTTGCGCTGGCTGCAGGCGCCGCAGGCTGCCCCGCCCGCGGGGTTCTACTACCCGGCCCTTGTCGCGCATCCCGTGATCGTCACCAACTTCCGCGAGATCTTCAACGATCACATCGGCGCGCACATCATGGCCTACGTGCTCGCGTTCGCCCGTGGCCTCCACTACTACCTGCCCGACCACCTGGCCAGGCGATGGCAGCCGCGGCCGCTCGACACCGGCGTCGTGCATCTCCCTGAAACGACCGCCCTCATCGTCGGCGTCGGCGGCATCGGCACCGAGGCGGCTCGCCTCTGCCGCGCCTTCGGCATGACAGTGCTCGGCATCGACGGCCGTCGGAGCGAGCCGAGCGAGCACCTGGCCGAGCTCCACACCCCTGACCGGCTCGACGCGCTTCTCCCGCGTGCCGATTTCGTCATCATGACCGTGCCGCACACACCGGCAACCGAAGGGCTCATCGACAGCCGGCGCCTTGCACTGATGAAGCGCAGTGCCTACTTGATCAACATTGGTCGAGGCATGACGGTCCGCCTCGATGATCTCGTTCGGGCACTCACATCCGGAACGATCGCTGGTGCTGCGCTCGACGTATTCGAGGTCGAGCCGCTGCCGCCCGCTCATCCTCTCTGGACTGCGCCCAACGTGCTGATCACGCCGCACACTGCCGGCTATGGTCCCTACCTGCAGCAGCGGCGCCTGGACATCCTCGTCGACAACTGCCGGCGCTTCGCCGAGGGCCGGCCGCTGCGCAATGTCGTCGACAAGGCCGCGTGGTTCTGACGTCGCGAGTTGCCGCCTCGAGGCTTGATCGCGATCAACGCAGGCAGCGCCGGTGGGGGCCAGTGTTCTGCCAAGGCCAAGCACCCGAGGAGAACGGCCATGAAAGCACGCGATGTGATGAGCAAGACCGTCGTCACGGTCACTCCCGACACAACCATCGGCGACGTTGCCCGTCTGATGAGCGAGAAGCGCATCAGCGGTATGCCGGTCGTCACTGCGGACGGGAAAGTCGTCGGCGTCATCAGCGAGAGCGACCTCCTGCACCGCTCCGAGCTCGGCACAGAGAAACAGCGCAACTGGTGGCTGCGCGTGTTCGCCGAGCCCGACAGACTGGCCCGCGAGTACGCCAAGGCCCACGGCAACAAGGTCGCCGACGTAATGACGAGCAATGTCCTGAGCGTCTCCGCCGACGATGATCTCGCCAAGGTTGCGGAAATCCTCGAGCGGCACAAGGTGAAGCGCCTGCCCGTCGTCGATGGCGGCAAGCTCGTCGGCGTCATCACCAGGGGCGACCTCGTCCGTGCTCTGGTCGGCGCCGGCGTGGCGAAGCCCGCTGCGATCTCCGACAGCGCCGCGGTGCAGCACGCCATCGAGACGAAGCTGCGCGAGCAGCGCTGGCTCGATGCCAGCATGATTCGCGTGATCGCGACGGACATTGAGGTGCAGCTCTGGGGCTTCGTCACGTCAGACGACCAGCGCAAGGCGCTGCGCGTGCTCGCCTCCGAGCATGCCGGCGGCCGCAAGCTAGAGGATCGTCTGAGCGTGAGCCGGCTCCCCGTCAGCGGTACGTGAGGTCGACCCGACACAGCTCGGCAATCGTCAGACTTCGGGCGGATTGACAGTACAGGCGTGACCACCGCGAGATGAATGCTGACGTGACTGATCCCGCGAGGCCGCCCATGAGCCGATCGACCCACTCGACGCCCCTCGTCGCCTTGGATGTCGTCGTGCTCGACACTGAGACGACTGGGCTCGATGCGGCAGCAGCGCGGATCGTCCAGGTCGGCGCCGTCCGGATGCGTGCAGGCGCCATCGTTGCCGGCGACACCTTCGACCGGCTCGTCAATCCGGGCGTGCCGATCCCGAAAGCCACGACCGCGATCCACGGCCTCGCCGACGAAGACGTGCAGGATGCCCC
>DAORNH010000098.1:13614-13852 GCA_035440865.1 Hyphomicrobiaceae bacterium
GCCGTTCAGGCCTCGCCTGGCCACGCCCCGCCTCCCTCGATGTCCGGCCCCTCGCCGAGATCGCGCTCCCGACGCTCGCCCAATACGACCTCGATCGCATCGCCGCCGCGCTCGGGGTCGAGGTCGTCGGGCGCCACACCGCACTCGGCGACGCCAGGACCACGGCTGGAATCTTCGCGGGCCTCATCCCGCTGCTCCGCCAGCGCATTGGCCGCCTGGGCCAGCAGGCGGACTTCAG
>DAORNH010000099.1:0-5869 GCA_035440865.1 Hyphomicrobiaceae bacterium
AAGCCAACCGAGTGCGCGCGCCGTTACGGCCCCCCAATAGAGCACATGCAGGAGTGCTCGGAACAGCCAGTATCCAGCCATGAGGCCGAGTGCGAGCCGGTGACCGGCATCGAGCGAGCCTCGCCAGCAGGCCGCGAGTGCCAGGATCCCGCCAGCGGCCGTCAGGAACGCAAGCGCGAGGTTCTGCATCCGCTGCACCGCCCGGTTTGCCGCATCGATGCCTAAGGCACGCGGGGATCGCCCCGCGGCGAACGGCTGGACGACGAGTCCGATCGCGGCGACGAGATCGAACAGTGCCGCCGCCAGCAGCGCCGCGGTCGTCATGTGCGGGTCACGCCTTGAGGACGCGGACAGGCTTGCCCGCAAGCCACCCTTCCAATGCCTCGACCATGCCGCCGTAGAACAGGCGGTAGGTCTCCTCGGTGACGTAGCCGATGTGGGGGACAAGGAGGGCGCGCGGCTCGCTCCGCAGCGGGTGGTTCGCCGGCAGCGGCTCGACATCGTAGACGTCGAGGGCGGCCCCGAGAATCTTTCCGGCCTTCAGCGTGGCGAGCAGCGCGTCGGTGTCGATGATCGGCCCGCGCGAGGTGTTGACCAGCAGCGCCGAGGGCTTCATGAGGCCGAGCTCGCGGACGCCAACGATGCCGCGCGTGCGTGGCGAGAGGACGGTGTGGATCGAGAGCACGTCGGTGCGTCTGAAGAGCTCATCCTTGGTCACACGCTCGACGCCCGCGGCCTTCGCCTTCTCGTCCGTGAGGTTCTCGCTCCAGGCGATCACCGGCATGCCGAATGCCTGGCCGAAGCGGGCGACCTGCGAGCCGAGCTTGCCGAGCCCGAGGAGCCCGAGCGTGCGCCCTCTGAGTTCGAGACCGAGCGTCGTCTGCCAGGCGCCCTGGCGCATGGCGATCGCCTCGTAAGGGATCGAGCGGGCGAGCGAGAGGATGAGGCCGAAGGCGAGTTCGGCCGTCGCCGATTGGCCACTCTCCGTGCCGCAGACCGTGATTTTCTGCTCGGCTGCGGCAGCGAGATCGATGGCAGCGTTGCGCATGCCGGTCGTGACGATCAGGCGCAGGTTCGGCAGATTCGCGAGGAGCGACCGGCTCATCGGCGTGCGCTCGCGCATGATGCCGAGGCAGTCGAAGCCGACGAGCGCGCGGGCAGCCTCGGCCTCCGAGGCGAACGGCTTGTCGAAGACCTGTATGCGATGCAAGTCCTTGAGGCGCGACCAGTCCGCCATCTTGAGGGCGACATTCTGGTAGTCGTCGAGGATGGCGATGGCGACCATGCGGCGTGGCTCCGTAAATTAATCATTGACGCGTACACTCGCGGGCTCGGCCTCGCGGCATGCGACCATCATAGCGCAAGGCTTCTTTTGCGCCTTGTGCGGTAACGTCGCCGTCCGGGCAGCATGCGTATCGAAGGGAGCACCATGGGAAGCGAATTTGGACGGAGAGTGCCCGGGGCACAGACCGCATCCCCGGTTTCCGACCTGATCGCGGCAACCCGCGGCAGGGATGACGCGTCCAACCTCGCCCGCTGGTGGCGAGGGGCGGTACAACTCGCCGCGTCGCTGCTGATCGGCTTCGGCATCATTCTGTGGATTGCGGCCAACTGGGACGACATCCCGAAATTCTACCGCTTCGCGATTGTCGGCGGGGCGCTGGCACTCATGGTACTCGCCGCGTTCCTCGCTCGCATACGGGTGCCGGCGCTGGTCGGCGCCTTTCTCGCTGCAGGCGGCCTCTTCGCGCTTATCGGCCAGACCTATCAGACGGGTGCCGACCCCTGGCAACTGTTCGCTGTCTGGGCCGTGCTGACGCTGCCCTGGGCGCTCGCCGCCCGGCACGATCTCCTCTGGTGCTGCTGGGTCGTCGTGGCGCTCGTCGCGTTGGTGCTCTGGCATGCGACCTACGCCGGCGGCTTCATGAGCAGCCGCAACCTCGGCGTGACACTCTCGGTCTGGGCCCTGGCGACGGTGATCGCGGTGATGCTCAGCCCCTGGTCGCTGATCCGCCAGTGGATCGGGGAGAGCAGCTGGGCGTTCCGGATCGCCTATGTCCTCGCGGGCAGCATCATCCTTCAGGGGGCGCTTTCTGGCGCCTTCGCCGGACGTTCGATCGGCTCCGCCTACTTCCTGGGGCTCATCGCGCTCGGCGGTGCCGCGGCGGCGCTCTATGCCCTGAAGCCGTTTGAGTTCTTCCTGCTGGCGCTGACCGCACTCGGGATCGATGCGCTCCTGATCACTGGACTTGCTCGCGGCATCCTCGTGGCGAGCCGCTGGGACATGGGCAGCACGCTGTTTATCGGCCTCATGGCGGCGGCAATCGTATCAGGCACCGGCTCGCTGCTCGTGCGCATTGCGCGGCAGAATGCGAGCGAGGTGCCGGGCGTCGGTCAATTGTCGCAGAGCATGTGGCCGGTGGCCCTGCTCTCGGGCTTCGGCGCCCTTCTCGCCGCAATCCCCCTGATCTCCTTCCTCGGCTTCATCGTGTCGGGGCTGCTCATGCGCGGGCCGGGTACCTACATCGTCGGCGCCGCCGTGCTCGCCGCCGGCTGCTACGCGATCCGCTCCGGCTCGCAAACGAGCTTCCTTCATCAGCTCGGCGTGATCGGCCTCGTTGTCGGCCTGCTGCTCCTAGGCTTCGGCGTTTATCGCGACCTCGGGAGCCACGGTGCGATCGCCTCGCTCATCATGGCAGCGATCACCATGGGCTTGGCCGCAGTGATCGGGCGAACTTGGGTGCAGGCTATCCTTGGAATGGCGACAGCGATTTTCATCGGAGCCTTCGCCGTGCAACTCGGCATCTCTGATGGCCGGGCGTCGCCATTCCGGTATCTGAGGTTTGCAACCGGGCTTATTGCTACGCTCGCCTCGGCGGCGATCGTGCTGCCCGTGATCGCCAAGGATTTTGCAGCGCCTATCGCGACCGCGCTCGAGCATTTCCGCGAGTTCATCGGCGGTTGGGCCGCGGCGGCGCTGCTCGCCTCGATTCTGCTGGCGGGCCCGACGTTCCTCATCGGCGGTGCGCTCGGGTGGCGCGCGCCCGTGACCGGCACGCCCGTCATCGGCACAACGTCACTCGCAACCCTCAATGTCGGGTCGGCACTGCTGGCGGCAATCGGCGTCGGTCTGCTGCATGCGTTCAGGCCTTGGATGCGCACGATCCTCGGCATCGGCGCTGCAGTCATTGCGGTGATCATGGCGGCCGTCATCGACGGACTCGGTGGGCTCATCCTGCTCGGCGCATGCGCGATCCTCGCCGGCCGCACGGCGATCTCCATCGGCGCGGTGATTGGATCGGCCTGGGTGATCGGGGCCTTCTACTACTGGCTCGGCTGGCCGCTCATCGACAAGGCGAAGTTCATGTTTGCGGCCGGCATTCTGCTTGCGGCGATCGCCTGGGTCTCGGGCCTCGTCCATGCGCCGAAGAGGCTGGCGTTCCCGCATGTCGAGGCGCGGCGGAGCGCTGCCCCGCTGATCGCTGCCGGCGCCGTCGCCATCGCAGCTCTTGCCGGCCACTCGGTCTGGTCGAAAGAGGCCATCATCACCACAGGCCGCCAGATCTACCTCGCGCTTGCCCCTGTCGATCCGCGCTCGCTCATGCAGGGCGACTACATGGCACTGCGGTTCGTCCTGCCGAGCGCCAAGGAGCTGCGCGAGCGACCCGAGCCCGGCAGTGTGCTCTATGCGGTCGCCCGCCTCGATGATCGCGGCGTCGCCGAGATCGCGCGCGTGTCCGACGCCTATCCAAGTCTGGCAGCAGGCGAGGTGGCAATCCTGCTCCGCGCCAAGGGCGGACATTGGATCGTCAGCACGGACGCCTGGTACTTCAAGGAAGGCACGGGCAAGAAGTGGGAAGCGGCGCGCTTCGGCGTATTCCGCGTCGGCAGCGACGGCACGGCCCTGCTCATCAATCTCGTCGACAAGGATCTCCAGGCAATCAAGCCGGAGATCAAGTGAGGCGCGGCCCGCTCGGGCCGCCGCCCACCTCCATCATCGCCCGGCCGCCCGCGCGTCCTCGGCGCGGATATCCTGCATCTGCTTCTCGCGCAGTTTCAGCCACCAGCCGTACTTCTCCGGGAGATCACCGAGCTGCTCCATGGCGGGCCGGCCGAGGGCGAGCTCGGCCATGTGCGGCCAGCTCGGATTGACGAGCGCCTCGCGGCCGATGGCGATGATGTCGGCCTCCCCCGCCTGCAGGATGCGCTCGGCGTGCTCGGGCTCGATGATGAGACCGACGGCGACGGTGGCGATCTCGGCTTCCTTCCGCACCTTTGCTGCATAGGGCACGTTGTAGCCCCAGGTGCGCTTCACCCGCGCCGCCGTTGCCGAGCCTGTGAGCCCACCCGAGGAGCAGGCGATCACATCGATGCCGACGTCCTTCAATGCACGGGCATACGTGACCGAGTCCTCGATCGTCCAGCCGCCGTCGAGACCGTCGACAGCGGAAATCCGAAGGAACAGCGGCTTCGACATCGGCACCACGGCGCGCACGGCCGCGGCAAGCTCCACCGGGAACCGCATGCGGCCCTGCAGATCGCCACCATAGGCGTCGTTGCGCTTGTTCGAGAGCGGCGAAAGGAACTGATGTACGAGATAGCCGTGCGCGTTGTGGATCTCGATGATGTCGAAGCCGGCATCGAGCGCGCGCTTGGCCGCATCCGCCCAGGCCTGCTTGAGCCGGGCGATGTCGGCGACGGAGAGGGCTGACGGCACGAGGTGGCCGGGCGCCATCGGATCGGACGTCGGGGCGACGATCGACCAGATCCTGTCGCCGCGGGCGATGTCGGCCGGCGTGATGGCGCCATTGCCGTGCCAGGGACGCTGCATCGCGCCCTTGCGGCCGGCATGACCGAGCTGGATCGCCGGGATGCCGCCCCAGGAGCGGATGAAGTCGGCGAGCTTCTTCATCGGCGCGACGTGGGCAGTGGACCAGAGCCCGGTATCACCATTGGTGATGCGGCCCTCGGGCGTCACGGCCGTCGCCTCGATGCACACGATGCCGGCGCCGCCCATGGCGAGGCGCGCGATGTGTCCAAGATGCCAGTCGTTGGCGAGCCCGTCGACAGCCGAGTAGGTCGCCATGGGCGAGATCATGATGCGGTTCTTGGCGGTCGTCTCGCGGAGCGTGATTGGCGAAATGAGCAGCGGCTTCGACATGCCTGGTCCCTTATGCGGTGTCGTGGTCTCGTCCGAGTAGGCCAGAACAGACCTGTGGCTGGCAATGGGGCGCGGCGCGAAGGCGTCATGCAGCAGAACTGGAGCCCGCTGGCAACTCGACCGGACGTCGCCCGCGTTTCCGGAAGGCGTTCATGCAGCGGGCTCCTCTTGTCGCACGCCTGCCGAACCCTGTATCGGTTCGAAACGTCCGACCGATGACCCGGGAAGCTCCTCATGTCCGCTCCACGCCTCAGAACCGAGACCGCCGACGGCATCTCATGGATCATCGCCGACAGCCCGGGCCGCCTCAACGCCTACACGCGCGACATGTGGGAAGCGCTGCCGGGCGCCATCCGGACCGCGGAGCTGGATCCGGCCGTCCGCGTCATCGTGCTCCGGGGCGCAGGCGATCAGGCCTTCTCGGCCGGCGCCGACATCTCCGAGTTCGCGATTAACCGAGTCGGTGCCGCGGCCCGCCGCTACGACGAGATCAACCACGAGGCGTTCACCGCAGTTGCCCGATGCGGCAAGCCGACCATCGCCATGGTGCACGGCTTCTGCTTCGGTGGGGGCTGCGAGCTCGCAATCTGCTGCGACATGCGCTGGGTCGCCGAGGACGCCGTCTTCTCGATCCCTGCGGCCAAGCTGTCGATCGGCTACAACCCGCGCTGGATCAAGCCGATGCTCTCGGTCCTCTCCGCGGCCAAG
>DAORNH010000099.1:5905-13648 GCA_035440865.1 Hyphomicrobiaceae bacterium
TCCGCCGCCGAGGCGCTGCGTATGGGAATTGCGAGCGAGGTCGTCGGGAAAGCCGCCCTCGAGGCCGAGACGAGGAAGCTCGCCGCCGAGATCTCGGCCAACGCTCCGCTCTCGATCGTCGCCGCCAAGCGCTCGATCGACGCCATGGTCGACCAGCCCGAGAGCGTCGACATGGCCATGCTCGATAAGCTCGTCGAGGCCTGCTTCGAGAGCGCCGACTACACCGAGGGAACACGCGCCTTCCTCGAGAAGCGCAAGCCCCGCTTCGAAGGACGCTGAACAGTGGCGGCGCCGCCCGTCATCTTCGATCGCAATCTCATCCGGCACCGGCGCGACCGCGCGGCCCGCCTCGGCCCCTCGGATTTTCTCCTGAAGGAAGCGGCCTCGGACCTCGCCGACCGGCTCGTGTTCATCAAGCGCCGCTTCGAGCGCGGCCTTGTGCTCGGCGGTTATAACGGCGAGCTCGCGCGTCGGCTCGCGGGGCATCCTTCGATCGGCTCCCTCGCGACCGTCGAGCTGTCGCCGCGCCTCATCGAGGCATGCCCGCCACCCAGGATCCGCGCCGACGAGGAGACGATGCCGCTCGCGCCGGCCTCGCTCGATCTCGTCGTCTCGGCTCTCTCGCTGCAACTCGTGAACGACCTTCCAGGTACGCTGCTGCACGTGCGCGAGGCCTTGCGGCCGGACGGCCTCTTTATCGCCGCGCTGCTCGGCGGACGCTCCCTGCACGAGCTCCGCGCGGCCTTCATCGAGGCCGAGAGCGAACTCCGCGGCGGCGCAAGCCCGCGCGTCGCGCCGTTCGCTGACGTGCGCGATCTCGGCGCGCTCCTGCAGCGGGCGGGCTTCGCGCTTCCCGTCGCCGACAGCGATACGTTGACAGTCGCCTACGAGACGCCGCTGCACCTGATGCGCGACTTGCGCGCCATGGGCGCGAGCAACCCCCTCGCCGAGCGCTCGCGCGTGCCGGTGACGCGCACACTCGTCTTCCGCGCCGCCGACATCTACCAGCGCCGATTCGCCCGCGCCGACGGAAAGGTGCTCGCCACCTTCGAGATCGTAGCGCTGACCGCCTGGGCGCCGGATGTGAGCCAGCAGAAGCCGCTTGCGCCGGGCAGCGCGCGCACGCGCCTCGCAGATGCGCTCGGCACAGCGGAGGAGCGCTTGCCGCGGCGGACGTGAACTCGCTCAACGAGCGGACTGCCGCCCGCGCCCGCTCGGGGGATGCCTCCCCCGAACCCCGTGCGTCTGCGTGTTGCGTCGTCAGGCTTGTGCCAGCACTGCTCGTAGGAGGTCACTCAGATCCGCCAACCCGACCGACGCCGCCCACGTGCTTGTTGAGCGCAGCCCCATTCCGCCGAGGCAATAGGCGAGTATGATCCGCAGCAAATCGACTGCCGACTTGATTTCGCACGGACGCACGAACGCTTTGGTGTCGCGTGCCAGCGTCGCTATCGAAGCGTCGCCAGCCAAACGGGTCAGCGTCGTCGTCCATAGCTCATTGAGCTGCGATCCATGTGTCATCGCCATGCTAGAAATTGATTGGGTTGCCGCAGGCAAGGTCCATCTTGGCGCGTATGGGGCAGCGCCCATCGATCTTACGCGACTTTCTGCGTCCCGAAATACTTCACCTTCGCGCCGCGCTGGTTCTCATAGATCGAGCCCTGAGACGAGGCCGGCGGGAACGGCATGCGCACGGGCACGGGCTGGATGCGCGGCGCGACCGTCGGCTCGCCGAGCACCATGCGCTCGTTGAACTCCTGGAAGTTCGTCACGCCGAGCAGCGGCCAGGCATCGGCCGCGGTGTATTCGAACAGCAGCAGGCGGCGTTGCTTGTCCGATGTGTTCTGTGCCGAGCCGTGTAGCAGGCGCGCATGATGGATCGACATCGAGCCGGCTTTGCCCGTCAGCGGCACCGCCTTCGAGAAATCGATCTGGTTGAGCTCACCCGTGATGGCACCGCAGAAGGCGCCGTCGGAGTGGTGATCATAGGTGCGGCCACGGTGCGAGCCCGGGATGACGAGAAGCGGCCCGTTCTCCTCCTTGCAGTCGTCGAGCAGGATTCCGGTCGCCGTCACGTCGTCGTTGGTGTGCGGGTAGAATGCCCAGTCCTGGTGCCACTCGACCGGGGCGCCGTAGCCCGCGGACTTCATGTTGAGCTTCGAGCCGTGCAGGCGGATGTTGGGCCCGAGTAGGGCCGCGAGCGCCGAGGTGATCTTCTGGTGGCGGACGAGGCGCTTGAAATAGTCGAAGTGCTTGTGGGGCGTCTTGATGCGCCGGACCTTCGGCTGAGCCGCGGTATGCCCGTCCTCGAGATCGTAAACGTCGGTGTGGCTCGTAACCGAGGCCGCACCCGCGACGATGCCCTCGACCGTGCGGCGAAGCTCGTCCACCTCTCTCGGCGAGAGCACGTCGGGTACCATCACGTAGCCGTGCTCGTTGTAGAAATCGACCTGTTCTGGTGTCAGCATCGTCGGGTTCTCTGCTGCGATGGATGAGGTGATATATCAGATGGCGTGAGGCAGCGCCAGCGTCGTTTGGCGCAATTGCGTCATCCCTTGAGCAGTTTCGGGACGAAGAGCACGAACGCCGGCCAGTAGGTGATGATCAGCAGCGTCACGGCGAGGGGAATGTAGAACGGCATGATCGCCCGCACGAGCTGGCCGAATGAGACCTGGGCGATATCCTTCAGGATGAACAGGATGACGCCAAAGGGCGGCGTGATGGCGCCGATGATCAGGTTCAAGCACATGACGATGCCGAAATGCACGGGATCGATGCCAACGGCGAGGATCACCGGGAGCAGCGTCGGCGTGACGATCAGCAGGATCGCGGTCGTCTCCATGAAGCAGCCGAGGAAGAGGAGCAACACGTTGATGATGGCGAGCACCACCATCGGGTCCTTCGTGTAGGCGAGCACGACGCCGGCGAGCTCGGCCGGCAGTCGCGTGAAGGAGATGAGCCAGCCGAATGGAACGGCCGCCGAGATGATGAAGACGAGGACGCCGTAGAAGATGAGCGTCTCGCTCGCAGCCTCGAAAACTTGTCGCCAGGTGAGCTCGCCGTACCAGAAGCCGAGCGCAATCGCGTAGACGACGGTCAGCGCGCCGAGTTCGGTCGGCGTCGCGACGCCGAAGACGAGACCGCCGACGAGGACGATCGGCGCGAGAAACGCCGGGATGCCGCCAAAGAAGGCCGCCTTCAGCTCGGGATAAGTGGCGCGCGGCTCGACAGGGCAATGCACGCGCCCCGTCACGGCGAGCAGCCACACCATGCCCATGAGGGTGAGGCCCATCATGATCCCGGGCAGGATGCCGGCGAGGAAGAGATCTGCGACGGAGACCTGCGCGAGCAGCCCGTAAATGACCATGATCACGCTCGGCGGGATGATCGGGCCGATGATCGCCGAGGAGGCGCTCACGGCCGCGGCGAAGGCCGGATCGAAGCCGCGCTCGCGCATGGCCTTGATCTCAATGAGGCCGAGGCCGGCCGCATCGGCCTGAGCGACGCCCGACATGGCCGAGAAGATCATGCTGGCGACGATGTTGCAGTGGGCGAGCCCGCCGCGAATGTGGCCGACAACGGCATGCGCAAAGCGGAAGATGCGCGTCGCGATGCCCGACGTATTGAGGAGCTGACCGGCGAGAATAAAGAGCGGGACAGCGAGCAGCGGGAAGCTGTCGATGCCGGGGGCCATGCGCTGCACCACGATCGACAGCGGGACGACCGGGTTCCAGACGAGATAGAGGAGCGCGCTGCCGGCGAGCGCGAAGGCGATCGGCACCTCGAGGGCGATCAGGACGCCGAAGACCGCGAACATGATGAGAATGGTGAGGTCCAAGGGGCTGATCCTCAGGTCTGGACGCCGGCCGGGGGAGGAGCGCCCATCACGTGTCGGCGCTGTCCTGCACCTGAAACTCCAAGTAGGCCGCAGGTCTCGACGAGCGCGAAGTAGGCGCACGTCGCCGTCATCGAGACGCACGAGACGGCAAGCGGGATCGAGTAGAACCAGGCGCGCGGCACCGGCCAGGGCAGCGAGACGGACGAGGACCGGCTCTCGATGTTGATCACCTTGCCGACCTCACGGACGAGGTGCCAGAGCACGGCGAGAATGACCAGATTGACGAGGAGCCGCAACGCCGATCTGGCCCGTTCCGGCAGATGATCGACGAAGGTTTCGATCCTGACGTGGCGACCGTGCTTGAGGCCGAGGCTCGCGCCGAGGAACGCGCCCCAGATGAAGGAATAGGTCGCAAGCTCCTCGACCCAAATGATCGGCCGGCTCAGCACATAGCGAGTGAAGACCTGCGTCGTGATCGTGCTCACCATCACCGCGATGCAGGCGACGCCGAGCATGCGCTCGAGCTTGCCGACGAGGCGGAGGAGGCCGCGATAGAGGTCGAGGACGGCGAGCATCGCGGCCGGAACCCTTGCAATCGAGTGGCGCGCCCACCTCCGGCCGGTCCCCGAGCATGGGGACGGCCCGAGCGGCGGAGTTGACCCAGGCTAGTCCGCTCACTTGATGTCCTGAATGGCCTTCCAGAGACCGGCGGACCAGGCGCCGTCCTTCTCCATCTCGGCGACAGCCGCCTCGGACTTCGCGCGGATGGCCGCGGCATCGATCTTGTGGATGGTGGCGCCGGCCGCCGCCATCTTGGCGAGCACCTCGTCGGTCTCCCTGGCGGCCTGCGCCCGCGACCAGGCGACGGCCTCGCGCGCGGCGTCGATGACGATCTTCTGCAACTCAGGCGAGAGGGCCATGAAGGCCTTGTCGTTGATCGTGATGTGCGCCGAGGAATAGATGTGGTCGGTCCGCATGACGTGCTTCACGGCCTCGTGGAACTTGGCCGCGAAGGCGGCGGACACAGGTCCTTCAGCCGCATCGACCACACCGTTCTTCAGCCCGAGGAACACCTCCGCCCAGGCGAGCCGGCTCGGTCGCGCGCCGAGCGTCTCCCAGAGCTTCACGTAGACCTTGATCTCCGGGACGCGCATCTTGATGCCGGAGATGTCGGCGAGGCCCGCGATCTTCTTGTTGGCGAAGAGGACGCGGGGCTGCGTGGCGGCGGCCGCCAAAATGCGGATGCCCTGCTTGGCGCGGAGCTCCTCGGCGAGCTTCTGGTAGGCAGCGCTTTCGGTGAACTTCTGCAGGTGGTCGGTATCGCGGAAGGTGAAGCCCCAGCCCATGATGGCGAAGTCCTTCACCCAGTTCGCATACCAGTCGAGTACGTCGCCATAGATGTGCACGGAGCCGGCGATCATCTGCTCGATGACCTGCTGGTCGTTGCCGAGCTGCTCGCCCTGGATGAAGTTGATCTTGAGCTTGCCGGCGGCGCGCTCGTTGACGAGCTTCGCAAACAGCGCATTCTGCCGGTCGAGAAGCGAGCCGATGGCGTCCGAGCCGCCGAAGGTCAGCGTCTGCTGGGCATTTGCCGCGGCCGGCAGCGCCAGGATGCCGAGTGCCAGAGCCAGTCCTCTGAAAAACTTCATAGCGCGTTCCTCCTCGGCGCCGCCTCAGGGTCGGGCGACGTTCCATGGTCAAGATATATCAGATCGAGAGTGGTCGCCAGCGAATGGCGCGGGACTGTCGGCAGGCCGCGTGAGAGCAGCCTGCGGCGGTCGAAATGCCGGTTGGGTGAACGAGCGGCAAACGCCGTGTGACCGAACGGCTAATGCGTGCGCCGTGATGGGCCGATCGTGCCGAGACGGAACACTCAATAGATTGGTTTGTAACGAAAAAACCGGCGAATGTCGGGCGGATTCTGAGTTGAATTTACCAGTTCTCATCCGTTGGCAGACAAGCATGGGGGCGACGAGGGTGCTCTCCAGCACAGCCGGACTGAACGACATCTGGAGAGCTCAAAGCGCGTCTCGAAAGTGCAACGTATCGACGAAGGGGCAGCGATGCAGGCCCCGAGGGAAACAGGGAGAGAGTGTCATGGCCCGTTTCGAAGTATCGAGCCGAGAGATGGTCGAGGTCGCAGCCCAGGGCGGCCAGCCCGACGCGCTGTTCGAACTCGGCATGATGTACTGCAGCGGCCGCGACGTGACGATGAACCTCGTCGAGGCTCACAAGTGGTTCAATCTCGCTGCGCTCCGCGGCAATGACGCAGCCAAGCGCTATCGCCTGGAAATTTCCTCGGAGATGTCCAAGGCCGAGATCGCCGAGGCCCAGCGCCTCGCCCGCGACTGGATGCGAAAGCACTGAGCCGCTCGCCGTCCATTTCCCGCATCAAGGTGTGCCGTTGCGCCCGTGCTCGCGATAGGCGGTCCGCTGACTGAGCCGCTCGTAGTAGGCCGACACGGCCTCGAGCTTCGGCTTGTCGAAGGCGATCGACGCCCAGCGATTGACGACGAGGCCGACGGGGATGTCGGCAATCGTGAACGTCGCGCCGGCAACGTATGGCCCCGAGTCCGCGAGATGGCGATCGAGACGCTGCATCTGCCCGTTCCAATCCCGCCCCGCGCTCTGGATCACATCAGGCTGATCCTTGAACGGCGCCATCTTGACGACGAGACCGAGGAACACCGGGCGCACGCTCTGGTAGAGGTCCGTCGACGCCCAATCCATCCACTGCTCAATCGTCGCGCGTGACTTGAGGTCGGCCGGATAGAGATCGGCGCGGCCGTGCTTCGCGGCGAGATAGCGGACGATCGTGTTCGATTCCCGCAGGACGAAACCATCGTCGACAACAACCGGCACTACGCCGAAGTCCGAGACCTGCCTGAACTCCGCCTCGCTCGTCGCGCGATAGCCGCGGCCCCAGTCGCTTCGCGTGTAGGGGAGGCCGAGTTCGGCGCACATCCAGAGCACCTTGCGGACGTTGATCGAATTGGCGCGGCCGTAGATTTCGAGCATGTCGAGCCTCCTTGCTGCCGCAGGCATGATAGACATTGGCGCCATGGGTCAGCAAAGCCCAATCAGACCATGCCGCCGCGTCTCAGATCGACACTCGTCCTCGCGGGCTTCCTCGCGCTCACCGTGCCCTTGATGCCGGTGCAGTGGCTGCTTTTGCACATCTCTCCGCGTGCCGCTCGTCAGCTGCCGAGCCTCTACCACCGCGCGCTCTGCCGCCTGATCGGCCTCCGCCGCCGCGTCACGGGTGGGATTACGCCCGGCGCGCCGGTCCTCATCGTCGCCAACCACGTTTCCTGGCTGGATATCCCGCTGCTCTCGGCGATCGGGCCGGTCACCTTCGTCGCCAAGCGCGAGGTGTCCGCCTGGCCGATGGTCGGTACGCTCGCGCGCCTCCAGGGTGTGATCTTCGTCGACCGGCAGCGTCGCACCGACGCCGAGCGGACCATCGACGAAATTGCCGAGCGGCTGATCGCCGGCGGCGTGGTCGTGCTGTTCGCGGAAGGGACCTCATCGGACGGCGCGAGCGTCCGTCCGTTTCTCAGCGCTCTCTTCAAGGTGGTCGACGCCGTCCGCATCGGAGGCGCCGGCGATCGCGTCATGCTCCAGACACTCGGTCTCGCCTATCGCCGCGTGCACGGCCTCGCGGTGACGCGCGCCGAGCGGCCCCTCGTCTCGTTCTATGGCGACATGGACATGCGCACGAACGCCCTCGCCGTGCTCGGCACGGGGCCGATCGAGGCACATGTCAGCATCGGGCCGCCCCGCGCGCTCGAAGCTCTCGGCGACCGGAAGCGCGTGGCGGCTCTGACAGAGGCCGAGGTGCGCGCCGCGGTCGTGGCACTCAATCGGGAGACGGCAACGCTCGAGATCGACGAGGTCGCGGCACC
>DAORNH010000100.1:0-9823 GCA_035440865.1 Hyphomicrobiaceae bacterium
GGTCATCTCCGCCGCTACTGCGAGTATGGGTCTCGCCTCTGCATACGCCTTCTTCGCGATGGCCGCGCCCTTCTCGTAACCGATCACCGGATTCAGGGCAGTGACGAGAATCGGGTTGCGATCGAGCGCATCGGCGAGGCGGCACCTCGCAAGCGCACACTCGGTGAGCGGCCGATGTCAGGCATTCGCGTTCTCGACCTCACGCGCGTGATCGCCGGGCCGGTCTGCGGGCGCACGCTTGCAGCCCACGGAGCGGACGTGCTTGCGATCTCGGGCCCGACGCTCCCGTTCATGGGGACGCTCATCATGGACGTCGGCCGCGGCAAGCGGACCGCGCACATCGAGCTCACCGACCCGGCCGGGCGCGAGACGCTCGCCGGCCTTGCGAGAGACGCCGACGTCTTCGTGCAAGGCTTCCGCCCCGGCGCGATCGCGGGCAAGGGCTTCTCGCCGGAGCGGGTCGCCGCGCTCTCGCCGGGCATCATCGCCGTCTCGCTCTGCGCCTACGGCTATTCGGGTCCCTGGTCCGGCCGGCGCGGCTTCGACAGCCTCGTGCAGACGGCGAGCGGCATCAACCACGCCGAGGCGTCAGCTGCCGGCGTCACCGGCCCGAAGGAGCTGCCATGCCAGGCGCTCGACCATGCCACGGGCTACTTCATGGCCTTTGGGGCGATGATGGCGCTCATCCGCCAGATGCGCGAAGGGGGCTCGTGGCATGTGCGCGTGTCGCTCGCCGCGACCGGTCACTGGCTCTCGGGGCTTGGCCGGCAGCTAGCAGCCATCAAGGGCACTGATGTGCCGCGTGAGGCGATCGGCGATCTCCTCGAGGAGAGCGCAAGCGGCTTCGGGCCCATGTCGGCCGTGCGTCATGCAGGCCTGCTCTCGCGCACTCCCCCGCACTGGACCCGGCCGTCGATGCCGCTCGGCAGTCACGAGGCGCGCTGGTAGTCTCGGCACGTTTGCAGCCATCGAAGCAGGCAGATCGACATGAGCATCGAAGTCATCGCCGCCTTCATCGGCACGTGCGTGATCCTCGCCATCACGCCGGGGCCGAACATGAGCCTCATCATCGCCAACACTCTCGCCGGCGGATTTCGCGCGGGCCTGGCCACGCTGCTCGGCACGCTCACCGGCCTTTCGATCCTGGTCACGATCGCGGCCCTCGGCATGACCTCGATCATGGTGCTGATGTCGGAGTGGTTCGACGTGATCCGGTGGGCCGGCGCCATATACCTGATCGTGCTCGGCATCCTGCAGCTTCGCCGGTGGTGGCGCGTCCGGTCGGGCGCGATCGAGCCTGGCGCCGTAATCGCGAGCTCGGGCGGCCGCTACGTCACGGGAGTGCTCGTCGCCCTCTCGAACCCCAAGGTGCTGCTGTTCCTTGGCGCCTTCTTTCCCCAGTTCCTGAACCCGGCAGCGCCACCGGGACCGCAGGTCGCAACGCTCGCCGTGCTGTTCGTTGCGACTTTGGCGCTCGCGGATCTAAGCTACACGCTGCTGGTCGCCAAGGCTCGCGCGACGATCGACCGGCGCCGGCTCAACGTGCTCGACGGGCTCGCCGGCGGCCTCCTCATTGTCGGCGGCGCCGTACTCGCGGCGGCCCGCCGTCCGGGGTAACGGCGCGTCAACCACGTGTCAGGCGTGCGGCATTCACAGTCCGCACATGTCTTTGATGCAATCTCACGGCATGGCGACAACTGCAAATCTGCCGGCCGCGCTCAAGGCCGCGGTGGAGAAGGAGACGCGGGGCGAGGCGATCCGCTGGATCGGACGCCCGCGTCCGACGAGCGCCTTCGCGCATGCGGCACCCATCTGGGCAATGGGCATCCCATGGTCCGCGCTCACCTTCTCGATCTTCGGCGTCCTGCTGCTGGCGATCTTCGCCGGCAAGCCGCCGAAGCGCATCATTCCGGTCTGGGAGTACTGGGCGATGGGTGCGGCAGTTGTTTTTGCCGGCTCCTTTGCGCTGATCGGCGCCGCGATGCTGCTGTCACCCTTCCATGCTGCCTGGACGGCACGCCGGACGGCACACATCATCACTGACCGTCGGCTGATCACCCTCACATCCGGCCGGTCGACCAGCGTGCGCTCCTTCGGACCCGCCGAGGTGCTGCTGATCGAGCGCCGCCAACACGCCGACGGGAGCGGCACGCTGCACGTCGTCACCGGTTTCAAGCGTGACAGCGACGGCGACAAGATCGAGCAGCGCGAGACCTTGGTCGGTGTCGCGGATGTCGCCAAGGCGGAAGTGCTGCTCAGGTCCTTGAGGTCGGAGCGGCGGGTCGCCTGAGCTGCGGCCTTACGCGGCATGCCGGGCGAGATGCGCGCGAAGGCGTGCGTTGGCGAGCTCCGGCACCTCGACGTGCACGAAGTGGCCAGCCTCCTCCGCGAACTCCAGAGCGTGGTCGGCAAAGTAGTCGTCGAGCTTGTCGGCGAAGTCGTGCCGGAGCACCGGATCGTGCCGGCCCCAGAGCACGTACGTCGGGGTCGTGATCTTCGGCACGGGGAGCGCGCCATCGCGCATCATGCGGGCGCGGAACTTGGATACGCCGACGTACCAGTCGAAGCCGCCCTGCAGGTTGCCCGGCAGCATGAAATTGTCGACCCAGTCTTCGAGGAGCGGCTCGAAGGCCGCCTTCTGATGACACCAGTGCGTCAGGAAATGGCGGAAATAGACGCGGCAAGCTTCGCGCGACGAGCCAACGAGATGGGCGGCGAAGTCCTTCTGGTGGAATTGCTGGTACCAGGTCTCGCCGAAGTGGCTGAACTCGCCCCAACGTCTGCCGACGCCCGGGTAGGCGCAATTGAAGAAGAAGAGCGCCGAGACGCGCTCGGGATAGGCAAGCGCGAACGCCTGCGCCGCAAACGAGCCGACGTCGTGCGAGACGATCGCGAAGCGGCGGAGACCAAGCGCGTCGGCGAGATCCTTCAGATCGCGGGCGAGGAGGTGGGGCGGCGTGCCCTCTGCCGGGCGGGGCACTTTGCTTACCGTGCGACCGAAGCCGCGCAGGTCCGGCGCGAAGCACTCGAAGCGGTCGGCGAGCGCGGGCAGGTTGTGGAGCCAGGTGCGATTGAACTCGGGCCAGCCGTGCAGGAACACGACGGGCGGACCCTTTCCGACCCGCGCGAGATTGATCGAGAGCTCGCTCGTTTCGACGCGTTGGCCCTGCCAGTCGATCGTCCGGCTCATGAATCATCCTCCCGGGAAAAGCAAAGGCGGCGCAAGGTGCGCCGCCAGGCTCAGTGTCGAGAGTGACACCGTCAGTGGAGGCTGACGCCGGCAGCCGTGAAGGCATCGACGAGCTCGGCATGCTCGGGGCAGTGCGTGCCGCAGCGGCTCGCGACCTCGGCAAGCTCGCGGCGTGCGGCGACGACGTCGCCCTTCGTGAGATACGCTTCGCCGAGATAGGCCCGCGCCACCGTGAAGTTCGGATCAATGGCGAGCGCGCGGCCGTAATAGGCCATGGCGCGATCATGCTCGCCGAGCTTGCGCAGCGAGAAGCCGATGTAGGTGAGGAAGCGCGGGTCGTTCGGGTTCTCGGCCCGCTCGAGGTACATGAGGGCGCCCGTGTAGTCGCCGGAGCGGGCGAGCCAATAGCCGGCGGCGTAGAGCTGGTCGTCGCTGAGGCCGCTTGTCTTGCGCCGGCAGGCGGGCTTGTTCTTGTTCTTGGCGAGCGAGCAATCGACGGTGGACGCGGGTTTCGGCTTCGGCTCGGGCTCACCCTTGGCGAGGCCGTCGGTCGCCGAGACAAGGGCGCCGGAAAGGCCGAGCGCGATCGCTGCGGCAGCTGCGAGGATCGGCTTCGTCGAGAGATGCATGCGGGCACTCCTTCTTGACGCTGGGTACTGGCTCACGGGGGCCGGCGGTTCGAGCGGCGCACCGGCCGAAGTACTCGATGTTCGGATTTTCCGCGATCCCCGGACGTTGTGCAAGGCGTCGAACTCCGCTCTGACGGAGAAGTGAACTTCCCCAGGTGTTGAAAGCTGGCGACAAAGCATCGCCAGAATTCGTGCTAAGCGTCCCCGTGGACTATGATTACGGACGAATCGCTGCGGAGGCCCCCGGCAGCAAAGCCAGCCCGTGCCGTCGTCGCACCGTGTGGCATCGACATGCCCATGCGCGTGACGGCGGTCCCGAGCGAGGAGGGACACCATGCGTTTCTGGCGCAAGAAGAGCGAAGGCTTCGAGTGGCGTAAGTACGTCCAGACCACGATCCTGATGCGGCGCGAGCAGCGCAAGGCGCAAGTGCGCGGCGCCGTCGCCGGTGCGGCCGAAGGCATCAAGGCCGCTGGCAATGCCGCCGCGGTCCGCGCCGATCGTGGGCTCAAGGTGTCTGGGAGCCTCGCGCGAGATTGGCTCGGCGCGAGCTGGGAGCGCCTTCTAGCCGCGGGCTCGATTGCCGGATCCCTGTCGAGGCGCGGCCTAGAGATGGCAGCCGTCGGTCTCAGGCCGGTTCTCGACTTCTGTGGCCGTCCTGTCGTGTCAGACCGGCTGGTCGCCGCTGCGATCCTGGTGCTGATGCTCGGCGTCGCTCGTCTCATGCAGCTCGGCGGGGACCAGCCTCGCATTCTTGTCGGCAGCGGTTCTACTTGTTCTTGCCTGGGTTCCGCGTGTCGCGATCGGAGACAAGCCGCGCCTCATCGCCCCGGTCTTCGCCTTGCCTCGCCGCGCACAGAACAGCGTTGCAGCGGTC
Source organism: Hyphomicrobiaceae bacterium (assembly GCA_035440865.1). GTDB lineage: Bacteria > Pseudomonadota > Alphaproteobacteria > Rhizobiales > Hyphomicrobiaceae > DAORNH01. The sequence goes on from DAORNH010000100.1 coordinate 4,695, forward strand.
GCCGCGACTGGCCTCGCGGCACTCGTCATCTGGCCGGCGCTGCCCGCATCGACAGCGCGGATATCGCTGCCGTCACTGCCGTTCGCCGGGTCTCCGCCGATCGAGGGCAAGGCGCAGGTGCTCGCAGGCGGCACGCTGCGCGTTGGCGGCCAGCTCGTGCGTCTCGCCGGGATCGAGGCGCCTGAGCGCGACCAGAAATGCGCGCTCACGGGCGGCAGGACGTGGAGCTGCGGCCGCGGTGCCGAGGTCGAGCTCTCCCGCCTCGCCCGAGGCAAGGCCGTGAAGTGCGACGTGAAGGGCAAGGACGAGGCCGGCGCCACACTCGCCGCTTGCGATGCCGGCGGCGTGGACCTCGGAGCGGCTCTGGTGCGAGGCGGGCACGTCTTCGCCGTCGAGGGCATGTTCGCGCCCTACACCGCGGACGAGGCCGACGCCAAGGCTCGCAAGGTCGGCCTCTGGAAGGGCAATCCGGAGCGACCCGCCGTTGCCCGGGCCAAGGCCTGGGACGCCGCCAAGGCGAAGGCCCCGGATGGCTGCCCGATCAAGGGCCATGTCGTCTCCGGGGCGCGCGTCTACGTGCTTCCCTGGGATCCCGAGTACGGCCGCCGCAGCGTCCAGAAGAGCCGCGGAGAGCGCTGGTTCTGCAGCGAGGAGGAGGCCCAGGGCGCCGGCTGGAAGCTCGTCGGCAAGGGCTGAGAGCCCCTCAGTACGACGTCGTCGCGATTTGTGACCGGCTCGCCATGCAGCGACGGGCCTTCCAGAGCGGCCCGGCACCGCCTAATGTCCTCCCCGACACGCGGAGGGGACGACATGGCAGCGCCGGGAACGACAGGGCCAGCGCCGGGGAGCGCAGGCCCGCTCAACCAGGCCGACATCGACAAGCTCGAGCAGGAACTCGATTCGGAAGTGCGCTTCCGCCCGCTCGGGCGTATCGCCGAAATCATCGTGGCCGGCCTGCTGCTCGCCCTCTCGATTTTCCACTACTACACGGCGGGCTTCGGCCTGCTTCCCGAGACGACGCATCGCGGCATCCACATCGCCTTCGTGCTCGGGCTGATCTTTCTTGTGTTCCCGGCCCGTACCAGCACGACCTCCTTTGCCGGTCTCTCGAGCCTGGGACGGAAGCAGGCGATCACTGCCGCTGTGCTCGTGGGGCTCCTGTACCTCAGCCCGATCTCGGTCCGCGACTTCTCCCTCATGACGCGCGAGCACTGGTGGCTGGTTGGGGCAGCGATCGTGCTGCTTGGCGGCAGCTATCTGACCTCCCATGGTGGCAAGCCTGATGCGAGCCCGATCGCGCCCTTCGGGATCAGTCTCTTCGACTGGGTGCTGATGGCCGGTGCCGTGGCTTCGAGCCTCTACGTGCCCTGGGTGTTCCATGATCTCCAATTCCGCGTCGGCAACCCGCTGACGATCGACTGGGTGATGGGCACGATCATGGTCGTCGTGCTGCTCGAGGCCTGCCGGCGGAGCGTCGGCTGGCCGCTCCCCATCATCGCGATCGTGCTGATCCTGTATGCGCTCTACGGGCGCTCGATGCCGGGCATCCTCCAGCATCCCGGCAACCAGTGGAAAGGCGTCGTCAACCATCTCTATCTGACGAGCCAATCGATCTTCGGCGTGGCCCTCGGCGTGGTGGCGACGTTCGTCTTCCACTACGTGCTGTTCGGCGTGCTCGCGACGCGCATGGGCCTCGGCCGCTTCTTCATCGATCTCGCGACCGCGCTGACGGGGCGCTTCTCGGGCGGCCCGGCGAAAGTCTCGATCTTCGGCTCGGGCCTCTTCGGCATGATCTCCGGCTCCTCGATCGCCAACACGGTAACGGTCGGATCGCTCACAATCCCGGCGATGATCCGCATCGGCTATCCGCGCCACTTCGCAGGCGCTGTCGAATCGACAGCAGCGACGGGCGGCCAGATCACGCCGCCGATCATGGGGGCTGCCGCCTTCCTGATGGTCGAGTACTTGAACATGCCTTACCAGTCGATCGTTCTGGCCGCGATCGTGCCGGCGGCGATGCACTTCTTCGGCGTCTTCTGTCAGGTGCACTTCGAGGCGAAGAAGCACGGCCTCAAGGGTCTGCCGCCGGAGGAGCTGCCGCGCGCCGGCGAGGTGATCCGACGTGACTGGCCGACGTCGATCCCGCTGCTCGTGCTGCTGATGGTGCTGTTTTCCGGCTTCACGCCCTACCTTGCCGCCTTCTGGGGCATCACGGCCTGCATCCTCATCTGGCTGACCGGGCGGGACCCGCTGATTGCCGTCGGGCTTCTGGTGTTGGTCGGCGTCGAGATCGCCCTCGACCTGCTGACGGGGTGGCCGGGCATTGCCGTCCTCTTCGCGCTGATCCTCGCGGCGATCGCCATGAAGCTCTCGAAGGCGCCAGACGCCAAGCGTCAGCTCCTCGAGCTGGCCGACGCTTTCGTAGTCGGTGCCAAGTACGCGATCTCGGTCGGTGCAGCGGCGGCGACCGTCGGCATCATCATCGGCGTCGTGACGCTGACGGGTGTCGGCTTCAAGCTCTCGAACATCGTGACCAGCACGGCGGCCGAGCTCGCCTCGTTTTTTGCCACGCTGCTGCCGGCCTCCCTCGCCGACGTGAAGGGCATGACGCTCTTCTTCACGCTCGTCATGACGGCGATCGTATGCATCCTGCTCGGTTGCGGCGTGCCGACAACGGCCAACTACCTCATCATGGTGACGATCGCGGCGCCGGCCCTCGCCATGCTCGGCGTGCCCCAGCTCGTCTCGCACTTCTTCGTCTTCTACTACGGCGTGCTCGCCGACATCACGCCGCCGGTGGCGCTTGCCGCCTATGCGGGTGCCAGCATGGCGGGCGCCGACCCGTTCAAGACCGGCAATACAGCCTTCCGGCTCGGGCTCGCAAAGGCGCTCGTCCCGTTCGTGTTCGTCTATTCGCCCTCCATGCTGCTCGTCGTGAAGGGGTTCACGTGGGCCGCATTCTGGGAGACGACCATCGGCTGCATGGTCGGCATTGTCATGCTCGCGGCGGCATTGACCGGCTACGGCCTCGCGCGGCTGACGCGCCTCGAGCAGGTCTGGCTCGCAATCGCCTCCGTGCTCGTCATCACGCCGAGCCGCACCGCAACCTTCGTTGGCCTCGCCATGGCCGCCCCCATCCTCGTCCGCCAGATCATGGCGTGGCGGAGCGGGGCGGCGCAGGCGGCGAGCAGCGCTGCCGGGACCTCGGTTTGAGTGCAATCCGGCAGCCGCAGCCTCCGTATTGCGATGCCGGCGCCAATCCACCATGGTGGGCGTCGGTGAGCTCAACCGGAGGGGCGGACATGGCGATCCTGGCCGACGGTCTCGTGGTGGTCGTAAAGCGCGACTGCCCGACGTGCGTGATGGTCGAGCCCGTGCTCGCCGAGCTGCGGCGCGTGGGCACGCCGCTCGAGGTGATCACGCAGGACGATCCGGCGTTTCCGGAGGGCATTCCGGATCGCGTGTACGACGAGGATTTGCGCCTCTCGTTCGATCTCGACATCGAGACGGTGCCGACGCTTCTGCGCCTTTCGGGCGGTCGCGAGACGGCGCGGCGGATCGGCTGGAACCGCGCGGAGTGGGCCGAGACGGCCGGCGTGTCGAGCCTAGGCAATGGGCTCCCCGAGCAGCGGCCGGGGTGCGGTGCGAAGAATGTCGATCCGGGTGTCGCCGACGAACTCGCGATCCGTTTCGGCCGCGTCACGTTCAAGGCCCGAACAGTCGAGATCGGCAGCTTCGAGGACGACATCGAGGCCTGCTTCGACCGCGGCTGGAGCGATGGCCTGCCCGTCGTGCCGCCGACACCCGTCCGCGTGAAGCGCATGCTCGAGGGGACGCGGCGCGATCCGAAGGAGGTCCTCGGCGACATGCCGCCGGACTATCGACCATGCACGGTCGAGAAGGTCGCGATCAACGCCGTGATGGCCGGCTGCCGGCCGGAGTATATGCCGGTGCTGCTCGCCGCCGTCGAGGCCGTGCTCGACGATGCCTTCTGCCTCCACGGCGTGATCGCGACGACCATGTACATCGGCCCGATCGTGATCGTGAACGGGCCTGTACGGCACGCGCTCGATATGAACTACGGCGTCAATGCGCTCGGCCAGGGCAACCGCGCCAACGCGACGATCGGGCGGGCGCTGCAACTCACCATCCGCAACGTCGGCGGCGGCAAACCCGGCGGCATCGACCGCGCGACGCTCGGCAGCCCGGGGAAACTCGGCTTCTGCTTCGCCGAGAACGAGGAGGGCTCGGTCTGGGAGCCGCTCTCAGTCGAGCGCGGCGTGGCACCGGGCCGTTCGGCAGTGACGCTTTACGCCGGCTACGGCATGCACGGCATCGTCGATCAGCAGGCGCGGACGGCCGAGCAGTTGACGGAGAGCTTCGCGGCCGGCCTCAACGCGATCTACCATCCGAAGAGCTTCCCGGGGCCGGACGCTGTCCTCGTCGTTTCGCCAGAGCACATGCGTCTCTATCGCGAGGCCGGCTGGTCGAAGCGCCGCTTCCTCGACGAAATCGACCGGCTGACGACCGTCGACGCCGACCGCATCCTGACCGGTCTCGGCGGCATGCTGCCCGGGCCGCCGCTTTCGGCCAAGGGAACGCGCGTGAAGAAGTTCCGCCCGAACGGCTTCTTCGTCGTGCACGCGGGCGGCACTGCGGGTCTCTTCTCGGCGATCCTGCCCGGCTGGAGCCCTGGTGGCGCCAACTCGCAGCTGGTGACGAAGGTGGTCGGGGATTGAGCCGGACACACATGCCCGCGCGGCCCAATCTATGCGGCGAAGGCGAGCACAGAGGGCGGCAGGCGAACTGGAGCTTTGCCTCGAGGGGTTCAGGGCGGCTGACGGGTATCAAATGATCGCCGCGAGCCGTGTGTCGAGCGAGAGAACCAGGCACCAGTGGGGCTCGAAGTCGGCGCCGAGCGGCCAGATGTTGGCCTTGAACTCCTCGAGGAAGCGCTCCTCGTAGCGCTTGAACCAGGACGCCTCGCAGAGGACGAACTTGGTGGCGGCGACGATCGTCTCGCGGTCGATGACGGCGAGCACCACCATCTCCGGGTGCCGTGCGAGGTAGTCGTGCACGGCGACCATCAGCGTCGGGTAGCCCGGATGCAGCATGTCGTCGAGCACGAT
>DAORNH010000100.1:9909-13622 GCA_035440865.1 Hyphomicrobiaceae bacterium
CGGGGCCGGCGGCCACCGAGTTTCTCCAACAGCTCCGCAGGCCTCATGCTGCGGCTGTCGGCCTTCCAGGTGATGCGCTTCTCTGAAGGTACGCCGTGCTTGCGGCAATTCGCCTCGAAGCGGTCGATCACCTCCGCGTTCGGCCAGTCGAAGAGATCGATGCCGAGCGCGACTTCGCCGTCGCGAAGCGCGTGCGCCATGGCAATGAAGAAGCGGCCTTCGAAGGTGCCGATCTCGGCGATCGGTCCGCCAACACCGAGTTCGCTCTGCACGCGCAGCATGGCCGAGCTGATTGCAGCTGCGAAGCGCGACGACATGCCGGTCACGGTCTCATAGCCGCTCTCGAGGTAGCGGTCGACGGCGGCAATTCCGGAGGTCGGATATGTGATCGGCTCGGCCATGGCGATCCTGCGGAGGCAACGATTGACGGAGCGCCCTTAGACCGGGTGAACCATGGCGCGGTCAAGGCGCGTTTTCGAGCGAAGCACGGCATCAACCATGCTCGCTACGTCACACGCGAGCGCCTTTGCCAGCGCGGCGGGTTCGGATATCAGTTGAGGCTCTAAATTTCAGCCGGGCCAGGCGAGCGCCGGCGCCGGCACCGGAGCTTCTCATGCCCGCACGATCCACGGATGACGCGAACGCATTCGACTATGTGGTGATCGGCGCCGGCACGGCCGGATGCCTGCTCGCCAACCGGCTCTCGGCCGATCCGAACGCGCGCGTCCTCCTGCTCGAGGCCGGCGGCAGCGACAACTACCACTGGGTGCACATCCCTGTCGGCTACCTCTATCTCATGGGCAATCCGCGCGCCGACTGGGGCTTCAAGACCGCTGTCGAGCCGGGCCTCGGCAACCGCGCCCTCAACTATCCGCGCGGCAAGCTGCTCGGCGGCTGCTCGTCGATCAACGGCATGATCTACATGCGCGGCCAGGCGCGCGATTACGACCTCTGGCGGCAGATGGGCAATCCCGGTTGGGCCTGGGAGGATGTGCTCCCCTACTTCCGCGCACACGAAGACCAGTGGGCCGTGGAACCGAGTGCGTTCGACGGTCTGCATCAGCGCGGCGGCGAATGGCGGGTGGAGCAGCCGCGCATCCGCTGGGCGATCCTCGACGCCTTCCGTGAGGCGGCCGCCGAAGCCGGCATCCCGAAAACGGACGATTTCAATCGCGGCGACAACGAAGGCTGCGGCTATTTCCACGTGAACCAAAAGAGCGGCGTGCGCTGGAACGCGGCGAAGGGCTTCCTGAAGCCGATCCGTCATCGGCGCAACCTCGTCGTGGAGACGCACGCGCTCGTCGACCGGATCGTCCTGGAGCCGGCAAACGGCGCGGGTGGCGCAAAGTTGCGTGCGAGTGCCCTCGTCGTGCGCCAGAAGGGCCACGTGCGCACCTTCACTGCGCGGCGCGAGATCATCCTCGCGGCCGGCGCGATCGGCAGTCCACAGATCATGCAGCTTTCCGGGATCGGCGCGGGAGAGCACTTGCAGACGTGCGGCATCCGGCTCATCCACGAGCTTGCGGCTGTCGGCGAGAACCTGCAGGACCACCTGCAGATCCGCTGCGCCTACAAGGTCTCGGGTGTGCCGACCATGAACGAGCAGTACAGAAGCCTCACGCGGCGCGCGGGCTTCGCGCTCGAATATGCGCTCCGCCGGCGCGGGCCGATGACCATGGCGCCTTCGCAGCTCGGCGCCTTCACGCGCTCTGACCCGAGCCGCGAGACACCGAACCTCCAGTATCATATCCAGCCGCTGACGCTGCCGAAGTTCGGCGAGCCGCTCGACCCGTTCCCGGCCTTCACGGCGAGCGTGTGCAATCTGCGCCCGACGAGCCGCGGGCATGTGCGCATCACCTCGCCGGAGCCGGGCGCCGAGCCGGAGATCCGCGCAAACTACCTGGCGACCGCCGAGGATCGCCGGGTCGCGGCCGATTCCGTGCGCGTCACGCGGCGGATCGTCTCGATGCCGTCGCTGCAGAAATTCTCTCCCGTCGAGTTTCGCCCCGGTCCGGAGATCGACGGCGACGAGGCTCTGGCGCGCTCGGCCGGCGAGATCGCGACGACGATCTTCCATCCTGTCGGCACGGCGCGCATGGGCTCGGACGATCAGGCCGTGGTCGACCCGAGGCTGCGCGTGCGCGGCATCGCGGGGCTGCGCGTCATCGACGCCTCGGTGATGCCAACCATCACCTCCGGCAATACCAACTCGCCGACGCTGATGATCGCCGAGAAGGGTGCTGCCATGATGCTCGAGGATTTCCGGAAGGGCGCCTAACGCTCGCGCGTCGTCGCGGGCGTCGGCTGCGCATCGCGGCGCTTGTTGATGTCCTGAGCCCAGATCAGCGCGCCGAACACGAGGACGACGGCGAGCAACCAGGCGCCGAACAGCCAGTATGTGCGGTTCTGAAGGCGGCGTGCATCCTCGCCATAGACGCCGCGTGTGATGTCGCGCGCCATGACGATGGCAGTGCCCGAGCTCCTGCTGGTCCCAGGCCGGTTCTGCTCTTTCAGAAGGCGGCGACCGCCCGGCGTGCGTCGGATGCCGACGTTGTACATGACAGTCAGCACAATGACCGGCAGCAGCATGATGGCGAGGCCGACGCAGAGGTAGACCTTCAGAAATGTCTGATCCCTGATGGCATCGGCAAGCCAAATGATCATGGGCGGCGGCCCCGGTTCTGGGGTGGCGGGCGGAGCATGGGCATTGAGCACGCTGAATTGCCAAGTGGAGACGGAGGAGTGCGACTAACCGCCCAGTTACGCCGCCGCCTCGCCCTCCTCGCCGACGATGCTGCGCGCCATCTGCAGGTCGACGGAGACGAGCTGCGAGACGCCTTTCTCGGCCATGGTCACGCCGAACAGGCGGGTCATGCGCGACATGGTCATCGGGTGATGCGTGATGACGAGGAAGCGCGTCTCGGTGTCGACGGCCATCTTTTCCATCAGCGTGCAGAAGCGGTCCACGTTGCTGTCGTCGAGCGGCGCGTCGACCTCGTCGAGCACGCAGATCGGTGACGGATTGGTGAGGAACACTGCGAAGATCAGCGAGAGCGCCGTCAGCGTCTGCTCGCCGCCCGAGAGGAGCGAGAGCGTCGCCGGCTTCTTGCCCGGCGGCTTGGCGATGATCTCGAGGCCGCCTTCGAGCGGATCCTCGGCGCTCTCGATCATCTCGAGGCGGGCTTCGCCGCCGCCGAACAGCGTCGTGAAGAGGCGCTGGAAATGGCCGTTGACGGTCTCGAAGGCTGCTTGAAGCCGCCGCCGACCCTCGCCGTTCAGCTGCGCGATGGCACCGCGGAACTTGTTGATCGCGGTCTCGAGGTCGGCCCGCTCGGTCTCCATCTTGGTGAACTGCTCGGCGAGCTCGTCAAGCTCCTGCTCGGCCTGCAGGTTGACGCCGCCGAGGCGCTCGCGGTCGCCCTTGAGGCGCGTCACGGTCCTGTCGGCTTCGGCGAGCGAGGGCATGGCCGCGCCCGACTCGACGTCGGCGATGGCGAGGCAGCCTTCGGGCTCGATGCCGAGATGCTCGCGGATGCGGCCGGTTTCCTCGACGCGCCTCGTGCGGGCATTCTCGAGACGGGCCTCGATGCGGGCGCGCTCCTCGCGTTCCTTGGTGACACCGCTCTGCGCCTCGCGAAGCGCCTGCGCGGCCTTGCGATGCGCGAGCTCGGCCGCGGCAAGCCGGTCGGCAGCGATCGAGCGCGCCTTCTCGG
>DAORNH010000101.1:0-6193 GCA_035440865.1 Hyphomicrobiaceae bacterium
CACGCAACACGCAGCTCATCATCCAGCAGGAAAGCGGCACCTGCCGCACCATCGATCCCTGGGGCGGCTCCTACTACGTCGAGCGGCTGACGCACGATCTCGCGGCGAAAGCGCTCGCCCACATCGAGGAGGTCGAGCGCCTCGGCGGCATGGCGAAGGCGATCGCGGCGGGCATCCCGAAGATGCGCATCGAGGAAGCGGCGGCCCGCACGCAGGCGCGCATCGACAGTGGCCGGCAGACCATCGTCGGCGTCAACAAGTTCAAGGTCGAAGGCGATGCCGCGATCGAGGTGCTGAGGGTCGACAACAAGGCCGTACGCGAAGCGCAGGTCGCCAAGCTCGAGCGGCTGCGCGGGGAGCGCGATCCGGCAGCCGTGAAAGCGGCACTCGCAGCATTGACTGCAGCGGCGACGGGCGGCGGCAATCTCCTCGAAGCTGCTGTGAACGCCGCGCGCCTTCGCGCAACCGTCGGCGAGATCTCGGATGCCTGCGAGGCGGTCTACGGCCGACATCGCGCCGAAATCCGCGCTGTGAGTGGCGTCTATCGATCGGAGAGCGGAGCCATGTCGAAGGAGATCGAGCGCGTCCAGGCGATGGTGAAGGCGTTCGAAACCAACGATGGTCGCCGCCCGCGTATCCTCATCGCCAAGATCGGCCAGGACGGCCACGACCGCGGGCAGAAGGTGATCGCCACCGCCTTCGCCGATCTCGGCTTCGACGTCGACATCGGCCCGCTCTTCTCGACGCCGGACGAGGTGGCACGGCAGGCCGTGGAGAACGACGTGCACGTGATCGGCGTCTCCTCGCTCGCCGCCGGACACCTGACGCTCGTTCCCGAGCTCAAGGCCGCACTCGACAAGGAAGGCCGCGGCGACATCCTGATCGTCGTCGGCGGCGTCATTCCGCCGGCGGACTACGACGCTCTGCTCGCGGCCGGCGCGAAGGCCGTGTTCGGGCCCGGGACCAACATCCCGGCGGCAGCAGCCGACCTCATCGCCAAGCTCAATGCCGCACTTGGCTATCAGCCGAAGGCCGCCGCGGAGTAAAGGCGGCCACGGAGAGGAGTAACCCATGAACGCGCGTCCGAGCCTCGCCGTCGACAAGGCCACCTTCTGGCGCTTCGTCGAGCGCGATCCGGAGGGACGATACGAGTACAGCAGGGGGCTCATCGTGCAGCAGATGCCGGGTGGGACCCTCCGCCATTCGTTGATCGCAAAGCGCATTGCCGCGTTGGTCGAGGGGCAGCTCGATCCTACGGCCTGGGTGGTGATCGAGAATAACCGGGCCGTCGAGACTGCCGAGAGCATCCGCTACCCCGACGTGGTCGTCGAGCGCCTACCCGCCGACCTCGACTCGCGTCAGACGCTTGTCCCGCTCATGATCGTCGAGGTGTTGTCGCCGACATCGCGTGTCATCGACCTCGGCGACAAGGTGGACGAGTATCTCCAGATCGCCGCGCTTCAGGTCTACGTCGTGGCTGATCAGTCTCTGGCGCGCGTCAGGGTCTGGCTGCGCGGCGCCGACGGTCATTTCCCGAGCGAGCCGACGATCATCGAAGGCCTCGAGAGCGCGCTCACCGTCTCGAGCCTCGGCATCGTCGTGCCGCTCGCAGCCATCTACGACGGGCTTCTGACGGGGCGAGGCTGAGGCGCGAGCGCCGAAACCTGCAATCTTTCCAGCTATTTGCCGCCGACGATCACAGCCAGGATCTCCGGCGCGAAGCGCTCGACGAGGGCAATGTTCTCCGGCATGCGGGGCTCTGGCTGGCCCTTTCCAGCTGCGATCTCGGCAAGCTCGTCCTCGATCGCTTGCGCGGCGGCCTTCTTGGAGTCGGCGTCCATGTACGGCGAGCCGCGAATGTCGGCGAGCTGCTTCTTCAGTCGATCCTGGCGCGAAACATATCGCTTGGAGCCTTGGTGATCGATCCCGCCGAAGATCGAGGCGATGGTCCAGCTGATGCTGTAGCCGTCCGCGGTGTCGAAGCCATGCTTCTTCTGCACGGCCTTGAGGTTCGCCATGAACTCGTCGATCTGACCGGGTTTCATGGCGGTGTAGGGCCGCCGAACTTCGATCTCCTCTTTCGCGTGCGCCATGTATCTGCGCACGTCCGCCTCGGTGAGACGCACTTCCTTGGGCTCGAGGGCGAGGGCATCGGTGCTGCCTGCAGCTTTGTCCTTGGCCGCTGTGGGCGTACTCTCTCCGCAGCCGCTCAGGGCCAAGGCGACCGTCGCGACGGCAAGCAAGGCGAGGTAGGTCAGCGAGCGCGTCATGGATCGGTTCCCGTTTATGGCAGTATCGTCATACTTCGCAAATTTGCGACGCTCAGAGACAATTCGCACTCGAGTTCGAAATCGATAGAGGCTTACGATGCACAAGCGACATTCATGGACCTGCGCCGTCGCCGTGGCCCTGCTGTGGCTTTCGGGCGCGAACAGCGCGCTTGCGGCCGGTTCCTGTGCATTGGTCTATCAGAGCCCGGACAACGGGATTTGGGTGTTGGACAACGCAGGGCGCCAGATCGGCTACCGGCTGTCGGCGAAGACCGGCAGCAAGTTCGAGCTCAGACGTGCGGTCACCATTCTCTACCCCAGCGGCCAACTCATGGTGACCTGCCCGAACTGCCCGGCCGAGCGCGCACCGATGATCGAGACGCTTCTGTTCGACTCGGCCGCCAAGGACTTCAACGCGCCGGAAAAGCACCCGCCGGCCTATCGCTTCGAGCTCCTCAACGACGAGGCCAAAGCCGCCAACACCGTGACGATTTCGGAGCCGCTCACGGTCGAGATCGGACCGCTGAAAGGCTGGGCCGCCGCCATCGAGCTCGTTCACAAGACGACGGCCGGCCAGCGCTCGGCCTTCGTCTACAGCTATGTGCACGACAACTGCCTCGCCGGCTTCTTCATGTTCACGTTCGACATCGACGCCAAGAGCCATTGGCTGCCGCAGAGCGAACTCATTGCCGAGTTCAAGGCTGCGCTGGCCAGCTTCTCGATCGAGACGTTCGATCCGGCCAGTGACCCCGCGGTCGCTGCCGAACTGAAGAAGAAGCTCGGCAAGTAGTGCTCGCTCGTCCGGGTCACGCCGCAATCAGCCAGACGGGTTGCGCGCCGAGGCCCTTCACCTCGATCTCGCCGCGGGCCTCGAGCTTGAAGTGCGCCTCGATCAGCTCGCGCGTGCGCGCCGAAACCTGGACGCGGCCGGGCACACCGTTGCTCTCGAGGCGGGCGGCGAGGTTCACCGTATCGCCCCACACGTCGTAGGTGAGACGCCGCACTCCGATCACGCCCGCAAGCAGCGGCCCCGAGGCGATGCCGACACGCAGCTCGAGCGGCTTCCCGACCTCTGCCGCCAGCCGGCCGATCACGCCATGCATGGCGAGCCCGAAGCGGGCGAGGCGGAGCGCGTGTTCCGGCTGCGGTTCGGGAACGCCTGCCGCCGCCATGTAGGCATCGCCGATCGTCTTGATTTTTTCGACGCCGTGGGCGGCGGCAAGCGCATCGAGTTCGCGGACGAGGCGGTTGAGCAGCTCGACCGTGCGGGCCGGCCCGAGCGAGAGGGCGACCGGTACGAAGCCGCGCATGTCGGCGAACAGCACCGAGGCGTCCGAGAAGCTGTCCGCGATGGTGACGCCCGGATTGGCCTTCAGCCGCTCGACGATCGGCTCGGGGAGGATGTTGCGCAGAAGCGCGTCGGTCTCGGCTTCGGCAGCCTCGGCGAGACGGAACGCGTAGTGCACGATCGCCGCCGTGATCGCAAAGGTCGTCACGATCGCCGAGACGTAGATCGAGCGGATGAAGGCCGGATGAGCGGCGAACTCGGGCTGGGGCGCCGGGAACAGCACCCAGACGGCCAGATGCATGACGAGGCAGATCGCGACCAGGGCCAGCGAAAGCCACCGTCGGCTGAGGCCGAACACGAAGAACGGCGCCGCCGCACCGATGATGTACTGGATGTGCACGCCGGACGGGCTGCCAAGATAGGCCCCGAGCAGTAACAGGCCGAGGAGCTCTGCCGCTGAGATGAGGAGGGCTCCGGCGATCTCGCCGAAGCGATGCATGAAGGGGACGAGCGCGGCCGACGCCGCGAGCGCGAAGTTGATCCAGATGACGGGCGCAAACGTGCGGTAGTCGACGAACAGGTGCTGGAGCGAGTAGCCGAACGTGAAGATCGCTATGAGGTAGGCGAAGAGATTGAGGATCATTAGCCGACGGCGGACGGCAGGCGGATAGCCGTCGGTGCCGTAGCGTGCGAGCGCGGCGACGCGCGGCCACCAGGCACCGAGCGACTCGAGCGTTGGCAGCGACAATCGCGTCGGCGCCCACATCGCGTCTCGTCTCCCCACGTCTCCATTCGCCCAGGGCGCCGAGTGTCGCCCATCCACGCCGGATCGGGCAATGGCTTCAAGCTTCGAGACGCTGATCGCGGCGCTCGAGCACTGCGACGACGACATAGGCCAGGACTGCCGCACCAAGCCCTGCAAGATACGGCGTCTTCAGCTCGAAGACGAAGCGTCCCCAGCCCCAGATGACCGCGCCTGCAAGGATCGCGGCGAGTGCACTCTGCGGACCGCCAAAGCGCGTGAAGAGGCCGAAGATCAGCGCAACGAACACGCCGGCGCTGGCGAAGGCCGAGGCGAGCTCGACGAGCTCCTTGATGCTCGTTGCGGCAAGCGCGATGACGTAGGCCGTCGCGCCGAGAACTGCGACGGTGACGCGCGTGGTCACCACCTTGCCCCGGTCGGAGGTGTCCGGATTGAGTCGAAGCAGGATATTGTGCGAGACGAGCGAGCCGGCAGCGAGGAGCGCTGAATCGACCGTCGACAGGATCGCCGAGATCAGTGCGCCGATGAAGACGGCCGACAGAACCGCGGGCAGATAAGCCTTGGCGAGCTCGGCGACGAGCTGCTCGCTCTGCTCGGCCGGCAGCGACGGCAAAAGTTTCGGGCCGAGCAGGCCGAAGACGACCGGGATCAGCGCGACCAGCAGATAGAGCACGCCGCCCGAGATGGCCGCCGTCGAGGCAACGCCGGCCGAGCGCGCGCCAAGGATTCGCGAAATGAGCTCGACGGCGACGAGCGAGCCGCAGATCGGCACCGCCCACTGCTCGATGAACTCGAGCCACGGCTGATCGGCAACCATGAAGCTCCAGCGCGCCGGCTCGATGGCGGCGAGGCCCGCGGAAAAGCCACCGGCTTTCGCGAGCACGAAGAAGAGGAGCATCAGGAGCCCGACGATGATGACGATGCCCTGGATAACGTCGGTCCAGGCATCGGCGAGCAGTCCGCCGACGACGGTGTAGGCGACGACCGTTACGGCGCCGATGGTGATCGCCGTGCGCGTATCAATATTGGCGACCGAGGCGACGATCTGGCCGAAGCCATAGATCTGGGCCGCGGCCCACAAGACTGAGCCCGGCACCAGCAGCACGGCGACCACCACCTCGACAGTCGGCGAGAAGCGATTGCGGAAGAAGTCGCCAAACGTTGTGATGCCGGCGCGCCAGAGCCGCCCCGCCACGAAAAGGCCCATGAGGATGATGCCGACGGCATAGGCGAAGGGCTCGCCCTGCGCTCCACTCAAGCCGCTCTTGAAGACGCTGCCGGCGCTTCCCGTGACCGTTTCGGCGCCGAACCAGGTGGCGAAGACCGAGAAGCCAGCGAGTCCGACGCCGAGCGAGCGGCCGGCAAGAATGTAGTCGGTTTCGTTCCTAATGCTGCGTGAGACGAGGACGCCGATGGCGAACTGCACCAGGATGTAGCCGATCACCAGCCACAGGATCAGGTTGCCCATTGCACGCGCTCCAAGCCGACCGACAGTATCGATCTGTGAACCAGTGACGATCCGTGAACCAGCATTCTGAATGACGTCCATACCAATAGCCCAGGGCCGGCGACGCGGGTCAATCTTGAACGTGCCAGAACGATAAATTCGCCGACAGGGCATGCAATCAGGCCTCGTTCATCGTCGAACAGTGATGTATTGACGGCGCACATACCGGTGACGAAGGCTTGACGTAGTGGTCCTCTGGCCATTGCGGCTGAAAAAGGGGTCGAACCTTGCAGACGCCGAAAAGACCCTCGCGAGTAGTGGCATTCGGGGTGTCGCTGGCACTCGCGGCGGCGCACGTGTCGGCACCAGGCGCGGCGCGTGCCCAGTCGCCCGCCGGAATGACCCGCGCCGACTACGAGGCCGCC
>DAORNH010000101.1:6203-13608 GCA_035440865.1 Hyphomicrobiaceae bacterium
TACGAGGCTTGTCAGGCGCGTGACGAGGCCGCTTTCCGCACGGCGATCGAGGGCGTGACCGTGCGCGGGTTGCGCAAAGGCCTGGCCGGCCTCGACTTTCCGGCCGTCGTCCTGCACGAGTGGCGTCGCAACGGCATGGACGCGATCATGGACGGCGAGGTCGAGAAGGTCGCCGCCCAGCTGCGCAGCGAGAGCGGCTGGTTCGACATGTGGGGCACGCTCTTCTCCAAGGACAAGGCGACCCGCATCGCTACGGAGGCCGCCGAGCGCGTCTACCGCTCCGATGCTGTCCGCAAGGGCTTCGAGACGCTCGCCAACGCCATCGGCCGGGAAGTCGGCGAGCGCATGGAGATCGCCTCTGCCGACGCAGCCGAGCCGGCGACGCAGTGCCTCGTCGCCTTCGTCGGCCCGCGCTACGGCTCGACGATTGCCCGCATCGTCGGTCGCGATGCGACCAAGGACATGTCGGGCGCTTCCGACAAGGGAAAGGCCGCCGTCAGCACGGGCTCGCTGATGATGGAAGGCGCCGGCGGCATTGCCGGCGCCATCGTGCTGCTGGTCCGCCGTCAACTTTCGAACATGGGCGCCCGCATCGGCCAGCGTGTCGTCGGCGCCGTGCTCGGGCGTGTGATCGCCGTGGTCGCGGGCGGCGTCGGGCTCGTGCTGATCGCCAAGGACGTCTGGGATTTCCGGCATGGCGTGATCCCGATCGTCGCGAACGAGATGACCTCGGCCGAGACGAAGGAGAAGGTCCGCGTCGAGATTGCGCGGGCGAGCTACGAGCAGATCTCCGAGCACATGCAGGAGATCGGCAGCAAGGCCGCCGACCGCATCATCGAGATCTGGCACGAGTTCCGCCGCGCGCATGCGAAGGTGCTCGAGATCGCGGAGCGCAGTCCGGCCTTCAAGGCGTTTCTCGAATCGATCCGCCCCGACCGCCTCTCGCGACTCGACGAGATGGTCGGCATCCTCCTCCTGGCCGAAGGAGAGGCCGGTGTCGTGAAGCGCCTCGAGAACGGCACGCTCAACCGCGCGGTGAACCAGCTCGAGCCAGCGGCCTTCGAGATCGCGCGCGACACGAAATCGCTCGATGCCGCCCTGCAATGGGCCGATCTCGCACCCGAGCAGCTCGCCCGCGTGGTCGAGAACGAGCTCCACCGCAAAGCAGACCCGAAGGAGTTCACGAAGGCGGCGCTCACGCGCATCCTCGCCCTGCCGGACCGGCTGGCGATCAGCCGGCTCGCAGGCCTCAAGACCAAGGCCCGCGACCCGCTGATGGAGCTCGACGACCAGCGCCTTGTTGGTCTCGCGCGCGCCTTCGATACGGGCGAGCTCGATACGCTCTCGCGCTACCTCACCGGTCTCGACCGTGAGGCCGGCCAGCGCGTGCTGATCGCCGTCGCCAATACACCAGCGAAGATGGCACTTCTTTCCAGACCGTCCGTGCGTGACGCCATCCTCTCGAGCCGCAATCAATCTGCGGCCATCGGCATGATGCTGCGCGCGGACGGCATCTTCGATGTCGGGATGTTCGTCGAGGACCTGAGCCTCGTCCGCCATGGCCTGGTCAGTCCATGGCTGATCTGGGAGCGATATCCGTATGCACTCCCAGGCCTCGGTGTCCTCGGCCTCGTTCTGCTGCTCGCCATCTGGCGCGCCCTCTTCGGTCGGCGCCGGGCGGCAACGGTCATCGTGCAGGCGCCCGCGGGCTCCTCCGACAAGCGGGGGGCGGCATGAGGATCGTATCGACGGAGCATGTCGAGGATCGCCTCATCGAGAAGGGCGAGTTCGTTTATGCCGTCGCCATCAGCGGCGCGAATATCATTCGCGACATGCGCGAGACGATCACGAACACGATCGGCGGCCACATGACGCGCTATGAGGACCTCTGCAACCAGACGCTCGATCGCGCGCTGGCAAGCCTCAAGGAGAAGGCGGCGGCGACAGGCTATGACGGCGTGCTCGGCGTGCGCATCGAGCATCCGGCGATAACGCAGGGCGCGGTGTCGGTCGTGGTTTTCGGCACCGGCTTCCGCTACCGCGACTAAGTGGCCGAGCCCCGCGGTCGTGTCTGGCAGAACCGGCCCCGGTCCCTCATATTGAGTGCGAGAACCACGGGCACATTGGACTGATGACCCAGCAGACGTTCACCCAATCTCTCGCCAACCCGACCCGATTCATGGCGCTGTCGGCGGCACTGCTGCCTTGGATCACCGGGGCGGCGGGGCTCGTGCTCGCCGTCGGGCTCGTCTGGGCTTTCGGCTTCACCCCTCCGGACTACCAGCACAAAGAGACGGTGAAGATCATGTTCGTGCATGTGCCGGCCGCCTGGATCGGCATGGGCGCCTACACGCTGATTGCGGTCTCCAGCGTAGGACTCCTCGTCTGGCGCCATCCGCTCGCCGACGTATCCGCCAAGGCCGCGGCACCCATCGGGGCCGCCTTCACGCTCGTCTGCCTCGTCACCGGGTCGCTCTGGGGCATGCCCGGATGGGGCACCTACTGGGAGTGGGACGCGCGGCTGACGTCCGTGCTCCTCCTCTTCTTCCTCTATCTCGGGTTGATCGCACTTCGCACCTCGATCGAGGACGAGAGCCTCGCCTCGCGCCTCACCGCCATTCTCGGCATCGTCGGAGTCGTACTGCTGCCGATCATCAAGTTTTCCGTCGACTGGTGGTGGACACTGCACCAGAAGGCGAGCGTGATGACGCTTGGCGAGCAGAAGGTGCACTGGTCGATCCGGGCACCGCTCCTGGTGATGGCGCTGGGCTTCCTGCTCGCCTTTATCGCCATGCACCTGAAGGCCATGCAGAACGAGGTGCTGCGTCGGCGCATCAAGGCCATCCGGATCGCGCGTGTCGCGGCCGAGACCCGGCGTGGCGCGAGCATCGATGCGGCCTCGGGCCGGCAACCGGCGGAGTAGGCGCATGGCGAGCCTCGGACAGCACGAAAGCTACATCATCGCGTCCTATGCCGTGACCTTCATCATCCTCTGCGCCGTCGTCGCTTGGCTCGTGATCGACGGCCGCCGGCAGCGCGAATTGCTCGCCAGGCTCGAGGCAAGCGGCGGCCGGCGCGGCGGGAGGACGTCAGTCGGCGACAAGGGCGCGGCATGAGCGTCGGCGGCAGCGAAATGGGCGAGCGCGGAACTCCGGCACCGCGCCGGCGCGTGCCGATCGCCGTCGTTCCGGTTGCGATCTTCGCCTTGATGGCCATGCTGTTCGCGTTCGCGCTCGGCAAGGGTGACTCGAGCCGCCTGCCATCGGCGCTGATCGGCAAAGCGGCGCCGGTGATGCAGCTCGCCCCCGTGGACGGGCTCTCGGATGGAGTGCGCCCGGTTCCCGGCATTGCACCGGCAGATCTCGCCAAGGGTGACGTCGTCGTTGTCAATTTCTGGGCGTCCTGGTGTCCGCCCTGTATCGACGAGCACCCGCTGCTCGTGGAACTCGCGAGTGAGACGAAAGTGCGCATGCTCGGCATCAACCACAAGGACACGGCTGCAGGCGCACGGCGCTTCCTCGGTCGCTACGGCAACCCGTTTGCGGGCGTCGGCACCGACCCGGACGGTCGCTTCGCCATCGAATGGGGCGTCTACGGCATGCCGGAGACGTTCATCGTCGATGGCAAGGGCCGCGTCGTCTACAAGCATGTCGGGCCAATCACGCGGCAGAGCCTGCGGGAGAAGATCATCCCGGCCATCGAGGTAGCGCGTCGCGCTGGAAGTTAGCGCCTCTGGTCCTGACGGAGTGCCTGGCGCTGCAGGCGCATGCCGATCATGGTCATCCAGATGCCGAGGATGCCGACGAGCACGTTCAGGATGTTGATGACCATCTCGAAGTTGCCCCAGAGCCCGCTCATGAGCCCGCCGCCCGATCCGGGCGTGCCGGTCGTCGTGCGGCTGGTCGGGGGGCGCTCCGGTATGTAGGAGCGCCCGCGGTCGGCGGGTGCGCCCGCACTCGGGGCGGAGAGTGCCGTGCGTGCCCGTTCGGTCGAATAGAGCGAGCGATAAGCGAAGTTTCCGATCGCGCCACCAATGAGGACGAGCCCCAACAGGACGAAAAGCATCTTGCGCATCTGTGCCTCGACTGATCGATCAAGCGAATTCTTCGGTTGTGGGTAGCTTACCCCACGCGCGCGGGCCGGTCATATCAGACCGGACCTCGCTCGTCATCGCCGGCAGGTCAAGACTGCCGGAAGGCGGCTGATTGATGGCTCGACGGGCGTTATCGACGCCGGCCGTGGAACGTGTCGAGCAGCCGGCGGTCGCGCTTCGTCGGCCGGCCCATGCCGCGCGGACGCTCTGGCGGCAGCATGGGCGGCGCTTCGGATTTCTCGCGCGGCTCGGCCTCTTGCGCCGCGAGCGGCTGGCCGGATGTGTCGAGCTCCTGGTAGAGCGTCTGTGCCTCGCTCGCCGGTCCGCGACGCGCGCCGAGTGCGACGACCTTGACGATGCGCACCGTCCTTTGGATCGAGGCCGTGATCACGTCGCCCGGACGGATCGCCTGCGCCGGCTTGGTGATACGCTCCTTGTTGACGCGGATCTTCCCCTCGCTCACGAGCGACGCAGCGAGCGTGCGCGACTTGATGAGTCGCGTGTACCAGAGCCACTTGTCGAGACGCTGCGTGCCCGCCGGCGAGCCATCTGCCTCGGCGTCGTCGTCGCCATCCTTCGTCGACCTGGCCATGGCCTCACGTCACCTCATCTGCTCGCGTGTCGGTCCGCGGACGCAAGCGACTTCAACGCTTCGAGCATCTTGACCTCGACCCCAACCGTGCCCGCCGCTGCATGGGCGGCGCGCCTTTCCAACCGTCGCATGCCGGGCAGTCGGACACCAGGGTCTGCCAGCATGGCGCCAGTGATCGAGGAGAGGCGCTCGAGGAACGTCACGCGGGCACCGAAGGCATCAGGATCGATCGCCACGAGCAGCTGGCCGACACCCGGCGGGGGACCGTCGCCGTCGAAGAACGAGCTCGCCGCGTGGGACGGATTGGCACCAGTGAGCGCCACGGCGAGCACCTCGACCATCAAGGCGAGCGCCGCGCCCTTGGTGCCGCCTGAGGGGTTCAACGAGCCGGCAAGTGCGGCCTTGGCATCGGTCGTCGGACGCCCTTCCGCATCGAACGCCCAGCCTTCGGGAATGGCCTCGCCCCGCTGTGCCGCCGCCATGATCCTGCCGCGCGCGACCTCGGACAAGGCGAGGTCGACGACGAGCGGCGCGCCCTCCTGCTGCGGCGCCGCGATGGCGATCGGGTTGGTTCCGAAGACAGGCCGGCGTCCGCCCGCCGCGGCCATCGCGCCCGGCGTATTGCCGAACGCGAGCGCGACGAGTCCTTGCTCCGCGAGCCTCTCCACATGTCGTCCGACCACACCGAAATGATGCGAGCGCACGAACCCCGCCGCGGCAATCCCGGCCTCGTGCACCATGACGGGCAGCGCCTCGATGGCGAGGTCAAATGCCGGATAGGCGAAGCCGCCCGCCACGTCCACCATTGCTGATCCGGACCTCGTGCGCGTGAGGAGCGGCGTCGCGAAGCCGTCGACCTTGCCGCTCCGCGATTGCGCCGCGTAGCTCTGCACCCGGGATAGGCCGTGCCCGCCCTGACCGTCGATCTCGGCGGCAACGAGCGCGCGTGCAACCGAGCGCGCGTTGGCCTCGCTCGTCCGGCTGGCGACGAGCGCCCGTGTCACGAGGTCCTCGAGCGCTGCGGCCGTCATGCGCTCCGTCGCCATCAGACGAGCGCCTGCATGTCGCCGTCGATGCTGATCGCCTGGCCGGAGATGGTGCGCCCGCGCGGGCTCGCGAGGTAGACGATCATGTCGGCGAGCTGCTCGGGTGCGATCATCGTCTTCAGTGAGACGTTGGCGAGGGCGGCCGTCTTGATCTCCTGCATGGACTTGCCGGCGACCTGCGCCTTTGCCTCGAAGACGCGGCGGATGCGGTCGCCTTCGACCGTTCCCGGAAGGATCGCGTTGCAGCGGATGCCGAAGCCGCCGAGCTCCATGGCGATCGTCTTCGTGAAGCCGATCACGCCCCACTTTGCGGCGGCATAGGGCGAGCGGTTCGGGAATCCGAATTTGCCGGCCGCCGATGAGAGATTGATGATCGAGCCGTTCTTCGAGGCCTTCAGAGGCTCGACCGCGAGCCGCGTACAGTTGAACTGGCTGGTGATGCAGACCTCGAGGCAGCGGTCCCAGTCCTCCGGGTTGATCTCGTGGACTGGCCCCGTCGGACCGGCAATGCCCGCATTGTTGACGAGACAGTCCAGCCCGCCGAGCTTCGCAAGCGCATCCTTGAAGAGGGCCGCGACCTCGCCGCGGTTTGCAACGTCGCACACACTCTGCGTCACCGCAGGGTGCGACTTGGCGAGCGTCGCCATCGCCGCCGTGTCGACATCACAGACGTGGACCCTGGCGCCCTCCGACAAAAACGCCTTGGTGATTTCGAGGCCGATGCCGCCGGCGCCTGCCGTCACCAGAACACGCAATCCCTTGATGCCGAGCTCCATTGGCGCTGCTCCCATTTTGCTCTGTGTTCGCGAGTGTTCGCGCCAAACTAATGACGACCGCTTGCATTGTCACCATCCGGGGTCACACGCGGGGTCAGGGCGTGACCTCGGGTGTTGTGCCTTAGGCAAGCGCCGAGCTCAGCGTTGCAATGCCCCGGGCGAAACCTTGGTGCGGGACGTCGCAAGGGCTCACCCCACCCAACATCTCCGCCTCACACGCATCGCCCACGATCTGTTATGGTCGGGCTTGCCCCGACCAGCCATGGGGCCGCGCCATCAGGTGTCCGCCGATGGATGACTCCTCGGGACAAGCACGAGGATGACACTCGCGGAGGCTGCATCGCCACTACCGCCCAGCCACCTATATCGTCATCCCGCCGGAAGGCGAGACCCGGGGCACGTCGGAGTGCCCGCCATAGTTCCCCCGCATGGTGACCTGGGTCGTCGCCCTCGCGAGGATGACGAGAGTGGGACGAGAGTCGCGTGCCTGCCGAAGTCGTGCTCTTCGCTGACAATCCTGTTGATCCATCCACGCGCACTGCATCGACCGCCGCGCGAATTCCCTTGCCTCGCTCGCGGCGCCATCGCAGTTTTTCAGGCCGTCGCCAGGAGGAGAGCCACATGACACGCCGCAAGAAGCCGGAGGAGCTGCGCTCGCATCGTTGGTTCGGTGTGTCCGACCTCCGCTCGTTCGGGCACCGCTCGCGGCTCCGTCAGATGGGCTTCGACGCGGACGACTGGCAGGGCCGGCCGGTGATCGGCATCATCAACACCTGGAGCGACATGAATGCCTGCCATGCGCACCTGCGTGCGCGCGTCGAGGACGTGAAGCGCGGCGTGCTGCAGGCCGGCGGCTTCCCGGTCGAGCTGCCGGCCATCTCGCTCGCCGAGCCGATGG
>DAORNH010000102.1:0-163 GCA_035440865.1 Hyphomicrobiaceae bacterium
GCTCGCCGCCAACCAGCTCATCCAGAAGAAGCTCGCCGACATGCAGACCGAGATCGCCATCGGTCTCCAGGGCGTACTCCGCCTCGGCCGCATGATGGACGAGGGCAGCGCCGCGCCCGAACTCGTCTCGCTCATGAAGCGCAACAATTGCGGCAAGGCGCTC
>DAORNH010000102.1:328-562 GCA_035440865.1 Hyphomicrobiaceae bacterium
CCAGGCGTTTTTCTGAGCCGTAACCTCGTTCTGAGCTTGTGGGGAGGGGGCAGTCACGGATGCTGCTACCGTGCGACCGCGCTCCGACGACCTGCCACGCAACGCCGCCCCGCTGCTAATCCGATCGAGAACCGCATTGATGCCGCTGCTCAAAATTATGCTCACCAGAACACTCTCGGCGCTCGTTGCCGTGGCTCTCATCCTCGCGACCGTCGAGAGGCCGGCCCGTGCTAC
>DAORNH010000102.1:581-4883 GCA_035440865.1 Hyphomicrobiaceae bacterium
CCGAGCGGCTCCGCGCACTCGGCGCACCGGGCGTCATCATATTCGTGCGCCGCGGCTCGGAGCGCTGGATGGCCACCACCGGCGTTGCCGATACACGCACCAAGCGGTCGATGACCGGCAAAGAGGTCTGGCGGATTGCGAGCGTCACCAAGCTCATTACCGCGGTCGCCGTTCAGATGCTCGCCGCCGAGAAGCGTCTGACGCTCACGGACCCCGTCTCGAAATTCCTGCCGCGCATCGTGCCGCTCGCGAGCCGCATCACGATCAAGCACCTCCTCAGCCAAACCTCCGGCATCCCTGACTATCTCGCCGGCGACAACGTTCCTGTGAACGTGTCGGCGGCGGCGCTCGCCCGCAATCTCGTCCGCCACCGCCCGCGGGCAGCGCTCCTCGCCGATGCGAACCGTCAGAAGCGCCGCTTCGCTCCGGGCGCCCGGCACGAATACTCGAACACGAACTTCCTCTTGCTCGAGATGATCATCGAGAAGGTGACGCGGCAGAGCTTTCAGAAGCTGCTCACGGCAGAACTCATCAAACCGATCGGCCTAACTCGCACGGGCTTTCCCGATCGCGATGGCAACCTGCCGACCCCGCACATCCGCGGCTACGTCCCTCTTGATACGAGAAAGGGCCCGTTCACGCACTCGAGCCGCACACTCGATGTTACCGTGCACGACTATTTCTCGGGCGCCGATGGCGGCCTCTACTCGAACATCGACGACCTCGGCAAGATGATGGATGCGCTCTGGTCAGGGGCGATCATCGCGCCCATGCAACTGCGTGCCATGACGACCGACCTGAAGTCGGATCACGAGGGCATGTACCGCTATGGCCTTGGCATCGTCGCGCTGCCGACGCGCTGCGGGCGCAAGGCCTTCGGCCACGAGGGTCGCGACATCGGCATCTTTACGACCATGCTCGCGACTGAGGACGGCTCGCGCCAGCTGATCGTCGTCGTCAACACGGCAATCGACTACCATCCCCAGATGGAGAAGGTCCTTGCCGACCTCCGCGATCGCGTCTTCTGCGATTGAGGACTCGGCCGCCTCAATCCCCGAGGGCCACGCCTTCGCGGCGCGGGTCGGCGCCGCCCTCGAGGCGGCCCGGCCTGATGACGATCGTGTGTGTGCCCGAGGTCATCGCGTCGGTCGAGATGCGATGACCCTTGGCCTTCAGGGCCGCAATCGCCGGGTGCGCCATGAACCTCGCCTCCATCTCGAAGCTCTCGCCGCGCGAGCCGAAGTTCGGCAGTGCCGCCGCAGCCTGCGGGTCGAGCTCCCAATCGATGATGCCAACGAGCGACTTCAAAACGTAGAGGATGATGCGGCTGCCGCCCGGCGAGCCCGTGGCGATGACGGGCTTGCCGCTCGCGTCGAGCACGATCGTCGGCGCCATGGACGAGCGCGGCCGCTTGCCGGGTCCCGGCGCGTTGGCCGCGGGCTTGCCGTCCTTGTCGATCGGACGCATCGAGAAGTCGGTGAGTTCATTGTTGAGCAGGAAGCCTGCAGCCCACAGCCTCGAGCCGAAGCCCGCCTCGATCGTCGTCGTCATCGCGACCACATTGCCGTCCTTGTCGACGATCGACAGGTGGCTCGTGCCGGGATTCTCGCGCGTCGCGTCCTTGCCGAAAACGTTGGTGCCGACGCCTGGCGGCGTTCCCGCCTCGACCTTGGCGGCGGCGCGCGCAGGGTCGATGAGTTTGCGACGCTCGGCAAGATACGCGTCGTCCATCAGGCCGCGCGGCACGGGCACATGATCGGGATCGGCCATGTAGCGGTCACGGTCGGCATAGGCGAGGCGCTCGGCCTCCGCGATCAGATGCAATGCCGCCCCGCTCATAGCGGCACCCCGGCCCTTACCGATCTCGAGCGGTTCGATCAGACGCAGCACCATGCCGACGGTGAGTCCGCCTGACGACGGTGGAGCCATGCCGCACACCTTGTAGGTGCGATAGGGGAAGCAGACTGCCGAGCGCTCGCGCGCCTTGTAAGCGGCAATGTCGGCAAGCGTCATGCGGCCCTTGGCGAAGGGCGCCTGATCCACGGCGCGCACGATCGCCTCGGCGATCGGACCGCGGTAGAAGGCATCGGCACCGCCACCAGCGAGCGCGCGCAGTGTGGCCGCGAACTCGGGGCTCTTCAGAAGGTAGCCAGGCGGACGAGCACGTCCGCCCTCGTCGAAATAGTGCGCGCGCGCGGCCGGCGCGAACGACTGGGCGCCCTGAGAATTGAGAAGGCGGGAGAGGCGCGGCGACACCTGAAAACCGTTGTCCGCGAGCTTCAGTGCCGGCTCGAAGAGCTTTGCCCAGGGCAACCGCCCGTGCTTTTGGTGCGCCAGCTCCATGACGCGGGCGAGCCCCGGCACGCCGACGCTGAGCCCGCTGCCGACCGCGGTATCGAACGGCAGTACGCCGCCATTGACGACGAACCGGTTCGCCGTTGTCGCTGCCGGTGCCGTCTCGCGGCCGTCGTAGGACCTGAGCTGCTTCGACTTCACGTCCCAGACGACGATAAAGGCGCCGCCGCCGAGCCCGGAAGACTGCGGCTCGACGAGGTTGAGGACGAGCTGCGTCGCAATCGCGGCATCGACGGCGGAGCCGCCCGCGCGCAGCATCTCGCGCCCCGCGCTTGCAGCAAGCGGGTTGGCCGCCGCCACCATGTGGCGCTTGGCGACCGCAAGCCGGCGATCGGTGACGCCTGTCGCACCCTCCGGATCGCCCGGTGCAGCAGCGCGCTGCGCGAGTGCCGATCCGCCAACCAGCGCGGCGATCAGACCGAGGGCCGCAAATGCTCGCAGCGGACGCAACAGGACACGCGCTGCGGGACCCTTCGACGTGTTGAGCATCCCGGTCCTTCCTGTCATTGCGACCCCGAAGTCATCAGAGCCAGCCGGCATCGCACTTCTGGCGCGCCTCGAAGCGGGCGATGTCGTCACCGTAGGCGAGCGTCAGCGAAATGTCGTCGAGGCCCTTCATGAGACCGTCCTTGCGGAAGCTGTCGATCTCGAAGCGCGCGAACTCGTTGTCGGGGCCCGTCACGGTCTGTGCTTCGATATCGACCGTGATGCGCGCGCCCGGATTGCGGCGGAGATGCTCGCGCATCTTCCGGCAGCGCTCCTCGGGCAGCACGATCGCGAGGCAACCGTTCTGGAAGCAGTTGTTGGCGAAAATATCGCCGAAGCTCGGCGCGATGAACACCTTGAAGCCATTGTCGAGTAGCGCCGTCACAGCGTTCTCTCGGCTCGAGCCGCAGGCGAAGTTGCGGTCAGCGACGATGATCTGGGCCTCTCGGTAGGCCGGATCATTGAGAACGAACTCGGGGCGCGGCTTCCCCTCGGGCGTGAAGCGCAGATCACGGAAGAGGCCCTCGACCTGCTCGTCCCGCTCGCGGCCGAGAAAACGCGCGGGGATGATCTGGTCGGTGTCAATGTTCGGCTGGTCGAGTGGCATGGCGACAGCCGAGAGGTGCGTGAGTGGCTTCATCGAGTGCTCCATTCGCCGCGCCCCGACGTTGCGCGGCACATCGAACGAGTCCGGCGCCCGAACGCCGGGCGATCAAGCGAGGCAATCCCGCGCCGGCTGTCGCGACCAGAGTGCCACGACGGCCGCCGGGTGTGGCGCCTCGACCCGCTGCCTATGCGGCGGATCGGGCTTCCACCCAAGCAGCATCAGCATCACCAGATAGGCTACGACGTAGGCCAGCGCCACGTGCCAACCGGCCATGAGCCAGCGTACGACCGACTTGCCCTCGGGGAACAGGTTGGTTATGGCAACGCCCGCCGACGAGCCGAACCAGATCATCGAGCCGCCGAAGCCGACGGCAAAGGCGAGGAAGCCCCAATCGTAGCCGCCTTGCTTCAAGGCGAGCGCCGTCAACGGGATATTGTCGAACACGGCGGAGAGGAAGCCGAGCCCCATGGCCGACTGCCATGATGCTGGCGGCAGCTTCTCGACCGGCATCAGCGACGCGCAGAGGACGAGCGCCAGCAGGAACAGGGTGCCTTTGAGGTTTTCGCCGAGCAGGTGCCAGTCCGGCCGCCGCAGCGGCGCGGTGAGCAGGATCGCCGCGACCACCGCAAATCCGAGTACCGGGAGCGTATCCAACAGCCACTTGGCCTTGAGGTTCGCGGTAACGTTGGCGACGATGGCGGCGATGAGGATGAAGAAGACGATGAACACCCTCGCCCAATCGACCGTGGCACCAGCGACGCCATCCTTCGAGATGGGCTGATAGGCATGCTGCTGGAACGAGGCGGGAATGCCGCAGATAACCAGCGCGATCGCGGAGGCGATGATACACTCGA
>DAORNH010000102.1:4966-8956 GCA_035440865.1 Hyphomicrobiaceae bacterium
CGACGATGGCCGCGATGAAGCCGATGTGCACCTTGTTGCGGAACACCTGCTTCGCCATGGTGCCGCCGATAAGGGCCGCTGCGATATTGTCGAGGAAGCTCGACATGAACCACACGATGGCGAGCAGCATGAAGGCGCCCTTCCAGTCGTCCGGCATGAACCTCGGCATCACCTCGGGCAGCCTGCTGTCCTCGAAATGCTTGGCGAGCAGCGCGAAGCCCATCAGCAGGCAGAACAGATTGGCGAGCGTGATCCACTCGTGCTTCAGGTGCTCGACTAAGCCGCCAAGCCCGGCACCGGTCTTGAACCCGGTGAAGCCGAGCTTGTAGGCGACGATCGCCGCGAGGCCCGCGACCGCCACATAGAACGTGTGGTGATGGAAGAGCGCGATACCGAGCAGGATGAGGCCGAACAGGATGAAGTCGACGGGAACCGGGCCGATCAGCATGGGATCGCCGCCCGACCCGCTTGCGGCGAGGGCCACAGTCGGGATCGAAATAGCGATGGCTGCGAGCAGGAGCTTCGTTGCGCCACGCGCCACCAGAGTGCCGGCGTGGCCGACGCCTGCGCTGCCGGTGCCGGCGCGCCCGCTCAATACATCTCGCATTCGTCCCCCCGTTTCCCAGTCCACATGCCGCCGGCCACGAATACCGATCGCTCGCCTTCGGCGTCGATCGCGGCACAGCAGGTCTGCTGCGCCCGGGCAGCGATGACTGACACTGCAGTCTCTGCGCTCGCCCCGGCCTTGTGCCAAATCGTATCGGGGCAGGACTTGATCGGCAACAGTGGATCGCAGACACAACGGACGCAGGCACGCACGCTCAACGCTCGGGCATGGCCTCTGCAACGATCGGTTCGGCTCGAGTTGGGGCGATGCTACAGCGTCGAGCGGCCGGCTACTCCTCGCCGCGCTGGCCTACGTGGTCGCTCCGGGGCTCGCCGCGGCGCCGGCAATGCGACCGAACACGGCGCCCCGCAGAACGCTCGTTGCGCCCGTATAGGTGCCCCAATAGAGACCGATCGTCTCGCCGGCCGCGTAGAGGCCGGGAATGGCCTCGCCATCCATGTTGAGCACGCGGGCATCGGGGTCGACCTTGAGGCCGCCGAACGTGAAGCAATTGCCGCAGATGATCGGATAGGCCCGCCACGGTGCCACGGCGAGTGGGAATGCCCAATTCGATTTGCGCGGCTCATAGCCGGCCCTCGTGCGGACACCGTCGGGCCGCTCTGGATCGAATGCCGCTTCGGGGGACACGACTGCTGCATTGAAGGCCTTGACTGTTGCCGCAAGCTCGTCGGGCGGAACGCCGATCCGGAGGGCGAGATCGGCAAGCGACGGCGCCTCGATCGCGGGCTGGTCCGAGCGCACGGCCCGCTGCCATCCCGCGATCCGGTCGATGCGCGCGTCCAGGATCAGCCAAGCCATGCCCTCGGGCTGCTCGCCGATGATGCGCGTCACCGCCTCGTAGGTCGCATCTGCCGATGATGGCGCCTCATCCGTGAAGCGCCGGCCGCGCGTATCGACGAGAATACCGTAGTTGAATACCATCACGACAGGCTCGGGCGCACCGGAGCGCGGGTCGAGCGGCTCGGCGTGGAAGCGTGCCCAGTCGCCGGACGGCGCCGCGCCGATGGCGAGCGCCATGGCAAGGCCCTCGCCGCGATTGTAGTAGCCGCCGCGGGCGACGGGCCGTATGTAGCGCGACTGGGGTCCGAGGTAGCGCGCGAGCATCTCGGGGTTGCCTTCGAATCCGCCGCAGGCGAGCACGACGGCCGGCGCGCGGAAGCGGACAGGCCTGTTGCGATCGGCGACAGCTTCGACACCGACGACGGCGCCGGTCTCGTCCTGCATCAGGGCTCGGGCCGTCGTGCGGTAGTGTGTAGCGATCCCGTTGGCGTCCGCCCAGGCACCGAGCGCCTCGATCATCGCACGGCCGCCGCCGACCGTCCCGAGGCGTGTCGTCGACGTCGTGATGAAATACATCGGTAGGAATCCGAAACGGACGCCGAACCCCTTCAGCCACTGCACGGCGGCGGGCGCCTCGTCGGCAAAGCGCGCGATCAGATCGGGGTCGCTGAAGCCGAGTGTGCGGGCAATGGCCGAGCGGCTCGCGAAGTCGCCCGCCGTCTCGGCGACGAGCTCGGGATCGAGATGGTGGCCGGCATGCTTCGCGAAGTGGCTGATGAAGTCCTCAGCGACCGCGTGCTCCGACTTCATGCGCAGGAATGCCTCGGTCCAGCGCGTGTTGCCGCCGCGGTCTTCCGGCGGGGCCCGCTCGAGGATGCACACACTGGCTCCACGATGACGCGCCGTGACCGCGGCCGAGAGGCCGGCGATCCCGCTGCCGACCACGACCATGTCGCAGCCGTGCTCCTCGATCTCACCACGCTTCATGACCGGACCTTTCGAGGTGACGCGCGGCGCGGCTCTCACACCCGCGACCGGAGCGTATCCCGTACAGCGGAGCGAGCGCTACGCCCGCCCGGCTGTCCCCAATGTCAACTGTCGACACGAAAGACTTCATGGCTCGTTGGCCCGGACTCCACGACCAAAATGGCGGTGGACGAATTCTCTGATCGCACTCGTAAATCGCTGCCAGCCTGGATCCGAGGCCTGCAAGATGTGGTTGCGGCCTTCGAGCAGGACGAAACGTGCGCCCTTGATCCCGGATGCGATCTCCTTGCCGGCCGACACGGGAACGACCGCGTCATCCTTGCAGTGCATGACCAGTGTCGGCACCTTGATGGAGGGCAGTAGGCCGCGAACGTCGATCTCGGCGAATGTACTCATGATCCGGAACGCGTTCTCCGGAGTAACCGTATCCCTCTGCAGTTTCATGAATTCGGCGTGCTGCTCCGGCGTCCCATCCGGATAGAACAGCGCGGCATAGGCTTGCCGCGCGGTCGGATTGTCATCTCCCCAGCAGACACGCGCCAACTGCAACAAGGCCTCGCGTCGTTCGCGATGCTTCATATCGGAAGAGCGGCGCCAACCGGCCGCGTACCCGCCAAAAATAATCAGGCCTGCGACACGTTCGGGATGCCTGTTGGCGTAGGCGATGGATACTGAAGCGCCCTGCGAGCAGCCAAGCAGGACGAATTTCCCGAGTGCCAGCTCATCGACCACCGCCTCGAGGTCGGTCACCATCTTGTCGAAGGAAAAATCATCGATCGACCAGTCTGACAGGCCGTTGCCGCGCTCGTCGTAACGAATGTAACGGCTGAACCTCGTGAATGACCTGATCCAATCCCGGAAGAGGATACCTTCGGAATCGTACTGGATATGGGTCACGAAACTCGCGGCCTTGACGAGCGGAGCGCCGTTCCCTGTCTCGCCATAGGCAACGTTGATCCCATCGCGCGTCCGACAGTAGCGAACTTCGACCGGCCCAAGCTGTTCGGCGCCTTCGTGCTCGGCTGGTTCCGACGAGGGCAGAACTCGCGTGCCGACCTCGAACCGAAACCCTCGACCGTGCACCGTCTTGATGAAGCGCTGAGCGGTGCCGTCATCACCGAGCGCGCGCCGTGCCGCATTGATCCGCGTCGAGATGGCCGAATCCGAGATCGCGCGGCCATGCCAGACGCCGTTGACGATGTCCTCCTTGGAGAGGACGCGGCCAGGGTGGGAGGCCAGAAAGGCGATCAAATCGAAGACTTGCGGCTCCATCCTGACGGGCGTACCGTTCTTCCGCAGCTCGGCTGCATCCAGGTCGAGGACGAATTCCGCGAACCTCAAGGCTGGTCGGTCCATCGCTCAGTATCCCTGGTCGCGTTAGGACGCCTTCGGACGAAGTATGGCATAGAAAAATAGCATCGATCTGGACAATTTCTGAAGACGGCATTCAAGACGGGACCTGGACGAAAACGCCAGTCTCGGGGGGGCACCACCACACTGTGAGGTACTCCAATGCACGCCAACGCCATTGCTATACTGAAGCAGTCCATGCGCGGCACGGTCATCACGCGCGACGACGCCCGATACGATGAGGC
>DAORNH010000102.1:8971-13601 GCA_035440865.1 Hyphomicrobiaceae bacterium
TACAACGGTATGATCGACAAGCGGCCGTTGCTCATCGCCAAGTGCGCCGACGTCGCCGACGTCATGACGGCCGTCAACCTCGGACGTGACAACGGGCTGCGCATCGCCATCAGGTGCGGCGGGCATAACGGTCCGGGGCTCGGCAGCGTGACCGACGGCCTCGTCATCGACATGTCGGCGATCAACGGCGTTCGCGTCGATCCGGCGGCTCGCACCGTGCGGGTCGGCGCGGGCTGCACGCAAGGCGACGTCGACCACGCGACGCACGCCTTCGGGCTCGCAGTGCCGGCCGGAATCATCTCGACGACAGGCATCGCCGGCCTCACGCTCAGCGGCGGCCACGGCTACCTCACGCGCAAATTCGGCCTCACCATCGACAACCTGATCGAGGCCGATGTCGTGCTGGCCGATGGCAGCTTCGTCACGGCGAGCCAAGACAAGAATGCGGACCTTCTCTGGGCCCTGCGCGGCGGCGGCGGCAATTTCGGCGTGGTCACGAGCTTCCTGTTCCGCGCACATCCGGTCAAGAACGTGTTCGCGGGCCCGATCGCCTTCGATCAGAAGCACGCACCCACGATCATGCGGAAGTTCCACAACTTCCTCGGACGCGCACCGGAGGACCTCGGCATCTTCGTCGGGCTGAAGACCGTGCTCTCTTGCGATCCATTCCCGAAGGAGCATTGGGGCAAGCGAATCTGCCTCCTGATGTGCTGCTTCAACGGCTCGGAAGCGGACGGCAAATCGGCGCTGGCGCCGCTGCTCGGAGAGCTGCCCGAGCCTTGGTTCAACTGGACGGGCATGATGCCCTATCCCGCCGTGCAGGCCATGTTCGACGGCCTCTATCCGAAGGGCATGCAGTGGTACTGGCGCGGCGATTTCGTGAAGTCGCTGCCCGACGCCGCCATCGACGCGCATCTCGCACAGGCGGCCAAGGCCCCGTCGGAGCTGTCGCTGATGCATCTCTATCCGATCGACGGCGCGGTGCATCGCGCGAACAAGGGCGACACGGCCTGGAACTGCCGCGACGCCACCTACTCGATGGTGATCGCCGGGATCGATCCGGATCCGAAGAAGGCGGCGGCCGTCACGCAATGGACCAAGGCCTACTGGGACGCGGTGCATCCCTTCAACCTCGGCGGCGCCTACCCGAACTTCATGATGGACGACGAGGGAGACGCGCGGATCAGGGCGAGTTTCGGCGACAACTACGCGCGCCTCGCGGCCACGAAGGCGAAGTACGACCCGAACAACCTGTTCAGGGTCAACCAGAACATCAAACCGGCGTAGGTCTTGCTCCCAGAATGTCTCGTGCACGATCCGGGGCACCGCAGGCGCCAAGCCTGCACCATCACCGGGCGAGCATCATCGCGCACGAGCAACTAGCCCGAACTATGCACCAGCATGTGGTCGCGACGGAGGCGAAATTGACGAATGGCCAGGAGCGCCGCGCAGTCCGATGCAGGGACATCGGTCAAGCGGCGAGACATCCCGGAGGCTTGCTTCCAGCAAGACGCCATTCGTCAATTGCGCCCTGCCCTCCGTGTCGCTCAGGGCGGGCCGCCCGGTGCGTCGGGTGGCTCGAGCGCAGGCCAACTCTACGGTTTTCGCCATCCTCCTGCCGGATCAGTCCCGCCCTCAGCGATCGCGAGCCGCGCGGTGGTCAATAGTTCGGGCTAGTGTGTGCGTCCCGAGAAATAGGTGACGAAGCGTTCCGGAGACATGGGTGACGCTGGCGGATGGGGAGGGATTCGAACCCCCGGTGGAGTTGCCCCCACGCCGGTTTTCAAGACCGGTGCCTTAAACCACTCGGCCACCCATCCGTGGCGGCTCTTTTGTCATGAATGGCGGGTGGTGTGAAGTCAAAGGCAGAAGGCGGCGATCGCCGCTGTCAGGTCGAGCAGCATCGCCTCGCCGCGCACGGCGACCAATACGAGCGCGCCGACGATCAGCGTGCCGAGCGCCAACATGACGAGGCGGCGCACGCCGCGCGGCATCATCGCCGCGCTCGTGGAATCGCCAGCCCTCGTACTGTGCTCGCTCACCCTTCGCGTCCTGCCACCGAAAGTCATTGCCAGCCGACCGGCCGGCTGGCGTCAGGTATATGGCGGGCCCGCCGTCGCGGCTCAAGAGCCTCCGTGGTCACGCCGCTGTCGCCAGCACCGGGCTACGCTCGACCGGTCGCTCCTTGATCGGCCAGTGAACAATCGCCGCGAACAGACCGAGCCCGACCGAGATCCACCACATCGCCGTATAGGACTTGGTGAGATCGTAGAGGTAGCCGGCGAGCCACACGCCCAGGAACGAGCCGATCTGGTGCGAGAGGAATACGATGCCGTAGAGCATCGACATCCACGCGGGGCCGAAGAACGTCGCGACGAGTCCGCTCGTCAGCGGGATGGTCGACAGCCAGAAGAGCCCGAGCGCCGCCGCGAGCGCGATCACAGTCACTTCTGTCATCGGAAGATAGATGAAGCCGAGAAAAATGATCGCGCGGGCGAAATAGATGAGCGAGAGGCTGATCCGTTTCTCGACGATCTTTGCGGATTGCCCCGCGAGCCACGTACCGAGCACGTTCGCCGCACCAACTCCCATCAGCGCCCACGAGCCAACCCAGGCCGGCAGCTGCTGGTCCTTGGCAAATGCGGGAAGGTGCACGCCGACGAACGTGACGTGGAAGCCGCATACAAAAAAGCCCGCGATCAGCAGCCAGAAGCTCGGGTGCGCGAAGGCCTCAGAAAGTGCCTCTCCGAGCGTCTGGGGCTTCTCGCCGCCGAGCTGCTGGGGCTTGCCGGCAAGCGGGAAGGCGAACGGGATGATGATCGCCGTAGTGAAGAGGACGACGAGTAGGCTGCCGCGCCAGCCGAGGTTCTCGATGAGGAAGTGGGTGTAGGGAAGCGCAATCAGGATGCCGAGGCCGCTGCCCATGCCGACCGCCGACATCGCGCTCATGCGCTTCTCGGGAGGCGCCATGCGGCCAACGGCGCCGACAAGGGCAGTGACCCCCGTGCCCGACACGCCAATGCCGAGCAGGAAGCCCGAAAGCATCAACTCGAGCTTGGTCGTCGCGATGTACATGAGGTAGAGGCCGCCCATGGTCGAGAGCGCGCCGCCGACGATCACGCGGCCCGTGCCGAACTTGTCGGAGATGGCGCCGGCGAACGGCGAGCCGATGCCCCAGACGATGTTGGCGATCGCCATGGCGAGACTGAAGGTCTCGCGGCCGATTGTCGGGTCGAATTTCGAGGCCATCTCGGAGACAAGGGGCACCTGATAGAGCCCCATGACGTTGCGCAGGCCCATGGCCACGCCGACGACGAGTGCTGCCGAGAGGATGACGAGCCAAAGCGGCCGCGCGGATTGGGCGGACATCGTGCTGATCCCTTTCTGCCCCAGGAAGCGGGCCGGATTGCTGTTTGCAGCAAGTGTTATCCGGTCTTGGTCTGCCGGGGAAGCGCCGCCTCGGCAAAGGAGATCGGGCCGGCTGGCGCAGGTCGCGGCACCGGCGGGCTCCGCAGTTGCAACAGTGCGTTGCGCCGATGTAGCTCTCTCCCGGCATTCCAACGACAGGAGAGTCCCATGGACATCGGCGCAACGCCCGCCAGCGAGAATGAGTTCCGCACGCGCGCGATCAGCATCTACATCGGCATCGCGGCGGTGCTGCTCGCCATCTGCACGATGGCCGGCGGCAACGCCACGAAGGACGCCATGCGGGCCAACATCGAGGCCGCAAACACCTGGAGCTTCTTCCAGGCGCGGGTCATCCGACGCAGCCTGCTCGAGCTCTCGTCGGAAGACCTCGCCCTCATGCAGAAATCACAGCCCGGGCTTCCGGAGACCGCGCAGAAGTTGATTGCTGAGCGGATCGCCAGGAACCAGTCTATCGCCAAGGCCTACACCTCCAATCCCGAACGCCGGGATGGCGCCGATGAGCTGTTCAAGAAGGCTCGTGAGCTCGAGGCGGAGCGCGATCTCGCGCTGAGGCGCGACCCCTATTTCGACTACGCGCAGGCGATGCTGCAGATCTCGATCGTACTCGCCTCGGTGGCGATCATCGCAGGCGGCAGCGCACTCATTCAGGTGAGCATCGGGCTCGGCATGATCGGTACACTGCTGATGCTGAACGGCTTCACTCTGCTCACCAGGATACCGGGGATCGGCTGAGGCCGGCGGGCGGGCGGCCTATCGAGTGGTGGACTTGCTCGCCGTCTCAGCCCTCGTCAGGCTTCGGCCGTGCCTTGCGGCAGTAGAGCTCGAGGCGATGGTGCACGACCTCGAAGCCGAGCTCGGCGGCGATCTTCGCTTGCAGCTCCTCGATCTTTGCCGAACGGAACTCGATCACGGCGCCCGTATCGATATCGATGATGTGATCGTGGTGCTTGTCGTCAGCCGTCTCGTAGCGGGCGGGTGCCCCTTCGAAGCTGTGGCGGTGGATGACGCCCCGCCGCTCCAGGATCGCCATGGTCATGGTGTTGGCGATGCCGATGGCCGCCACCAGCAGGGCGATGGCTCCCATACTGCCGAAAGCCACTTGCAGCACCAGGTAGAAGCTGCTGATGCCCTCGACGAACGATTGCGGCGACCAGGCCTGGAAGCCCAGGGCGGTGATCTGGTCGGCCACGTCGAGCACCTG
>DAORNH010000103.1:0-343 GCA_035440865.1 Hyphomicrobiaceae bacterium
CGGCGTGCCGTCCTCTATGGGGTCCAACGACACGAAAGGCGTTGGCAGCTCGGCGCGGTTGGCCTAATTTGTTCAACGTGGCATCGAGATGTGATCTGAGGCCTGCGGCGCCATGGTAAGATTTGTCTCGCCGCCCTATATCCGATGCGGTGTCGTTGGCGCAGATCAAGGCGCCCGTGTCGTCGCGTGAGGAAGCCTTTGGTCCGGTGTTGCGTCTCAGACGCGGCTCCGAATCACAGTGTTCCGACCCTATTGGGAAGCCCGCTACCCATGGACGCATTCACGATCATATTCCTGGTCGCCGCCGTGGCCATCTTCCTGAAACTCAGGAGTTCGCTCGGCA
>DAORNH010000103.1:430-5378 GCA_035440865.1 Hyphomicrobiaceae bacterium
CCGGCGCCAAAGACAACGTCGTGACACTGCCCCGGCGGGATCGTCCGGCGCCTGCCGATGCGACAGCGCCTGCCGATAACTCTGCCACGGTCGAGGCGAAGCTCAGGGGGCTCGCAGGGGGCAATGCGGCACTCGGCAACGGCCTCGTCGAGGTCTGGCGCGCCGATCGTAGCTTCGATCCGGAGGCCTTCGTGAGGGGCGCGAAGCAGGCCTACGAAATGGTCGTGACGGCATTCGCGGAAGGCAATCGCAACATTCTGAAGGGGTTGCTCAGTCGCGACGTGTTCGAAAGCTTCAGCAGCGTCATCACCGAGCGCGAGGCGGCAGGACACGCCGTCGAGCAGAAATTCGGCATCAGCGAGGCCGAACTCGCCGAGGCTGGTGTTCGCCAGGGTGTCGCCCAAGTGGCCATCAGGTTCGTAAGCGACCTGATCTCGGTCACGCGCGACAAGTCGGGCGCCGTGGTCGCCGGCGACGCCAAGCGCACGCAGCAGGTGATCGACATCTGGACCTTCGCTCGCGAGACGAGCTCGCCCGATCCCAACTGGAAGCTCGTCGCGACCGAGTCTCCGGGCTGACGCCATAAACGCCACGCAATGCTGCTGCACAGAAGATGATGGGGTGGGCATTCAGGCTCCTGCCGCGCAGTGATCTGGACCGGATGATGATCGGAACCGGGCGATGATCAAGGATTGCCGCTCGATTGCAGGCGGCCCGATGCGACGGCAACCGTCATGTGTAGGGGGACTGTCGTGCGATTGTTGCACCGGATGGCGTCTGCTGCTGTTGTCGCGACGATTGCCGCTTTCGGCAGTCTGCTCGTCACCGGCTTGGCGGCCAATCCTCCGTCTGGAGGGCGGCCCGTGACGAAACCGGCTGGCACCGTGTCGCTGACGCCTGCCACCTTCGCCGACCTGCCGGGCTGGGCGAGTGACGACCATCTCGCCGCCTATCGCACGTTCCAGCGCTCCTGCGTCCGCCTCATCGCCGCGGCCCGGACTGGAAATCTTGCCGGGAAGGTAGCGACGCCACTGCCGCTGTTCGCGATCTGCCAGGATGCACTGGTGAAGCCGCTGCCGAAGACGAGGGGCGCCGCTCGCGAATTCTTCGAATTGTCGTTCGCACCGCACCGTGTGATCCATGCGGGCGGCCAAGGGCTGCTGACCGGCTACTACGAACCGCTACTCGAAGGTTCACGTAAGCCGACCGATCGGTTCACTGCGCCGATCTACAAGCGCCCGGCCGATCTCATCAATCTGGTGCACGAGGCGGAGCGCGGCGGCGTCGGTGCCAACTTTACGCATGCGCGCAAGACCTTGAAAGGTGTCGTTCCCTTCGCGACCCGTGCCGAGATCGAGAAAGGCGCGCTCAAGGGCCTCGGCCTCGAGTTGCTCTGGCTCGCCGACCCGGTCGACGTGTTCTTCCTGCAGATCCAGGGCTCGGGTCGCATCCGCCTTCCTGACGGCAGCATGGTGCGCGTCCATTACGACGGCAAAAACGGGCACCCCTACTCCTCGATCGGCCGCTACCTGATCGATCGTGGTATCCTGCCGGCCGACAAGCTCTCGATGCAGGCGCTTGGCCGCTGGCTGCGTTCGGATCCCGAGCGGGCCAAGCCTGTCATGTGGCACAACGCGTCCTATGTGTTCTTCCGCGAGCTCACGGGCTCCGAGGCGGAAAGCACTCTCGGCGTGCTCGAGATCCCGTTGACGGCGGGGCGGAGCCTCGCAGTCGATACCTCGCATCACGCGATCGGGTCACCCGTCTATGTCACGTCACCGACGCTCACGCATGCCCGCACGCCGAACGGCTTCCACCGCCTGATGATCGCTCAGGATGTCGGCTCCGCCATCCGCGGCCCCGAGCGGGGCGACATCTTCTTCGGTTCCGGTGATCGGGCCGGCGGCATAGCGGGCATAACTAAGCATCCGGGCAACTTCTACGTGCTGCTGCCACGGCCCGTGCCGAGCGCGACTGCGCCGGCCACCCCCGCTCCGCCCGTCGCCAAGCGATGATGGGCGGCGACCGCAAGGACAGACGGCAGAGGCAGCGCTCCCTCAGCGATGCGGAGGCCGCACTCTGGTCCTATGCGACGCGCGCAACGAGGCCGGTCAGAGTCAAGCCGCGGGTTACCGATGTCGAGGAGCCGCCCCGGCCGGCTGCCGCTCCCCCGATCTCGAGCGTGCCGGCTGTACGGCCGGCGGCGGAGGCGTCTGCACCGAAGCGAACCGAGGTCACGGTCACCAGGTCGGCGGCCAAGCCGCCCGCACCCCTGCCACACTTCGAGCGCCGTGAGGTCCGCAAGCTCGCAACTGGCCGACGCGAGATCGAGGCGCGGCTCGATCTTCACGGCCTGAAGCAAGTTGAGGCACATGCGCGCCTCAGGGGTTTCGTCGCCGCCTGCGCACGGCAGGGCATGAGCCTCGTGCTGGTGATCACTGGGAAGGGCGGAGAACGGAGCGGGGACGCCGGCGACGAGGTGATCCGTTCCGATCGGCGCGGTGTCCTCAAGAGGCTGGTGCCGCTCTGGCTCGCGGAGCCGGACCTCAGGGCCCATATCGTGAGCTACACGGAAGCTCACGTCCGCCATGGCGGCGGCGGGGCGCTCTACGTGAGGCTACGCAAGCTTGCCCGCTAATGGTCCCGTGAGCTTTCCCGTGGACAAGACCGCGCCAAGGGCTGAGGATGCGCGCCGCGCTTGCCGCGATAACAGGGGTGCGGACATGCCCGGACGCCATCTCGTCTTCGTCTACGGAACTTTGAAGCGGTCGTTTCCGAACCACGGCTACCTCGACGGGCAGCGCTTCATTGGTGAAGCGCGCACCGTGGAGGCCTGGCCGCTCATCGTACAAGGCCGCTACTTTTCTCCTGTCGTGCTACCGGAGCCCGGCGTCGGACATCGCGTCGGCGGCGAGATCTGGGAGGTGGATGACGCCTGCCTCACTCGGCTCGACGAGCTCGAGAGCATCGGCAAGCCTACGGGCTATACGCGCGACCAGGTGAAGGTCGTCCTGACCAATGGCGACATCGTCGAGGCCGGCATCTACTTCAAGGCGAGAGACCGCGTGACGATCCCTCACACCGGTTACCTCACCGACTACCGCGACTGCCGATACGTCGCCTCCGAGGACCGCGAATGACCGAGCCGCCGGATTCGACCGACCGCATCCTGACCGCTCTGGCCACGACCATAAGGGAGCGCCGCGATGCCTCCGCCGGGCAATCCTATACCCGCTCACTGCTCGATGGCGGACCGAGGAGGTGCGCCAAGAAGTTCGGCGAGGAGGCGGTGGAGCTCGTCATCGCAGCGACGGGCGAGGACGATGCGGCGGTCAGGGCCGAGGCAGCAGACGTGCTTTATCACCTCCTCGTTCTCATCGAGGCGCGAGCCGTCCCGCTCGCAGAGGTTCTGGGCGAGCTCGCCCGGCGGACCGGCGTTTCAGGCCACGAGGAGAAGGCCCGCCGTCCGCAATCGAGCACCTGACCCTGGTCAGCGGACCTCCCCACGACGCGCAGAGATCAGAGCGATGCCGGCCTCGAAAGTCCAGTTCTCACCCTACGACACCTTCACGCGGGCCGACTGGGCGCGCCTGCGCGCCGATACGCCGATGACGCTCGTGAAGCGCGATCTCGAGCAACTGTCGGGGTTCATGGAGGAATTGCTGCTCGATGAGGTCGAGCAGATCTACCTGCCGCTGTCCCGCCTCCTGAATTTCTACGTGGCTGGCATGCAGGAGCTCCATTCGACGACCAACAAGTTCTTCGGCCGACAGAATGCGCGCATGCCGTTCATCGTCGGCATTGCAGGGTCAGTCGCCGTCGGCAAGAGCACGACCGCGCGCGCTCTCAAGGCTCTGCTCGCACGCTGGCCGGATCATCCGCGCGTCGACCTCATCACGACCGACGGCTTCCTGTGGCCGAACAAGGAGCTCGAAACGCGCGGGCTCATGCAACGCAAGGGCTTCCCCGAGAGCTTCGATACCGCGCGGCTTCTCAATTTCCTGGCTGATGTGAAGGCCGGGCGATCATCCGTGGCCGCGCCGGTCTATTCCCACTTCCATTACGACATCGTCACCGGCCAATCGACCATCGTCGACCGCCCCGACATTCTGATTGTCGAGGGGCTCAATGTCTTTCAGCCGGCACGAATGCCGAAGGGAGGGGTCGAGATTCCATTCGTTTCGGATTTCTTCGACTTCTCGATCTATATCGATGCCGATCCCGCCATCATCGAACGCTGGTACGTCGAGCGCTTCATGCGCCTCAGGCGGACGGCATTCCGCGATCCGGCCGCCTATTTCCACCGCTACTCCGGCCTGACGGATGAAGAGGCGGTGGCCAAGGCGCTCGAGATCTGGCGCTCGATCAATCTCAAAAATCTGGAGGAGAATATACTACCGACACGTCAACGGGCACGCCTCATCCTCACGAAAGGTCATTCTCATCGTGTCGAGAGCGTTGCGGTTCGGAAATTGTGAAGGATTATCGAGCGTTGGACATGAACGCGGGCTTACCGCCCCATTTTCAGTTGTTTCGGCCAATTGCTCTCATTAAGTCAATCAATTGTAAAGTATAGCCGCCTACGCTCGATGCCAGCCGATCTTCCTTGATGTGATCGGTCGCTGCAGGCCGCAGCTGCGGTTCGATCGGGGGTGCGTGTGAACTTTCGAGCCGGAATTGGAGCGTCCGTTCGCGACCTCGGCTCCGTCGGGCTGACGCCGATCAGGCAGGCCTGGCGAAAATTCGCGTTCCTCGATATCGAGCATGGCGCCGATGACGGCTCGGTGAGGGCACGGCAGCTCCGTGAGATCGTAATCCTGACGCCGTGGATGATGCTCGGCGCACTCCTGAACTGCGGCATTCTACTCTATCACTTCTGGAGGCCAGGGGACCGTCTGGCGATCGGCCTGTGGTCCGTCCTCATTGCCGGCGCGGCCGGCTACACACT
>DAORNH010000103.1:5438-13263 GCA_035440865.1 Hyphomicrobiaceae bacterium
AGCCACGCCATTGCCCACGCGACCATGCTCGGCGGCATCTGGGGCAGCCTGCCGTTCTGCATATCCTCGCATGCCGATCCGATGGATCATGGACTCATCATCGTGATGATTGTCGGCATGTCGGCGAGCGGCGCGTTTGCGCTCGCGACACTGCCGGCCGCTGCCATTGCGCACTTGGCCGCGATGGTGCTGCCATTCATTGCGGCCATGCTGCTTGGCGTCGTGAAGACGTCGGCGGAGATGCCAATCCTCTTCGTCAACTACTTCGTGGTCCTGCTGATCATCGTCTATGCGCGCTACCGCGAATTCAGCCAGAGAGTGCGTGATGAGCTGAGGATCGCGCGGCAGAGCGAGACGATCTCTGTGCTGCTCAAGGACTTCGAGAGCACTGCCAGTGACTGGCTCTGGGAGAGTGATTCGGAAGGCCGGCTGACGTACGTTTCGGAGCGGCTGGCGCAGGTTTCCGGAATTGAACGAACGTCGCTTCTAGGTCGCTCGATCGCTCTGGCCGCGGGTGACGCCGCTGATGCCGCCGAGTGGCGCGACCTCCTCGCCCAGCTTCGGCTCGGGCGCTCGATCCGGGAGCAGGTCGTGCCGGCGATCTGCAGCGGAGAGGCCGCCTGGTGGTCGTTGACCGCGGGCCCGGTGAAGTCAGCGTCCGGCACCATCGTCGGCTACCGTGGTGTCGGTTCTGACGTCACCGAGCGGCGACGGGCGCAGGCCGTTCTCGAGATGACGAACTCAAAGCTCGCCTCCTTCAACGAGCGGCTCGCGCGCGAGGTGGACGAGCGCACAGCCGAGGCGCGGAGCGCCGCGGCGGCGGCAGCCGAGGCCAGCCAGGCGAAGTCGCGCTTCCTCGCCAACATGAGTCACGAGATTCGCACGCCGATCAATGGCGTGCTCGGTATGGGCGAGTTGCTTGCCAAGACCGAACTCGGCCCGCGCCAGCAACGCCTGCTCGGCACGCTCAATCAGTCGGCGAAGGCGCTGCTCTCGATCATCAATGACGTACTCGACATCTCGCGGATCGAGGCCGGGCAGATGGTGCTCGATCGGTCCGACTTCGATCCGACGCACGCGATCGAGAGCGCCATCGAGCTGTGTGCCGGCACAGCGTACCTCAAGGGGCTCGAGATCAACCTCGTCTTCGCCAGTGCCTTGCCTGACGTGATCGTCGGTGACAGCGGACGACTGAGGCAACTGCTCATCAATCTCGTCGGCAATGCCGTCAAATTCACCGACCAGGGCAATGTGACCGTTCGTGTCTCGGCGACCGACATGGGCATCGGGCGGGCCGAGCTTCGCATCAAGGTCTCGGACACCGGGATCGGCATCAGCGAGGCGGCGAAGTCGAAGTTGTTCGCGCCCTTCGCGCAGGCCGACGCATCGATCAGCCGCCGCTACGGTGGTACGGGGCTCGGCCTCGCCATCTCGCACCATCTCGTGTCGATGATGGGCGGAGCGATCTCGCTCGAGAGCGAGCTCGATCACGGAACCACGGTGACGCTGTCGCTGCCTGTGACGGTGGCGTCCTGGCAATCCGCGTCGGGCGAGGAGATACTCGACGGCCGCAACCTCCTCGTACTCGACGATCGCCCTCAGGTGCGCGAGGCGCTGGCATCATGTTTTCTCGGCACGGGTGCGCGCGTTGCGATCGCGGGCGGACCAGACGACGCGCGCCGTGAGCTCCATTCCCGCGCCGCGTCCCTCGACCCGGTCGAGGTGCTGATAGTCGACCGGATCGCGCCCCAGACGGACAGCGTCGAATTCTGCAGGACACTGCGCGCGGAGGATCAGTCGAGCAGTTTGCGCATCGTGCGCCTCCTGTCGATGAGGAACGTCTCCGAAGAGGCACGGGCGCTAGGGCCGGACGGCAAGACCGAGCTTCTGAAGCCGGCGCGCCGCGCCGATCTGTGTGCCGCGGTTCGGAGCTGTCTCTCGACGCCGGGCGGCTTGCCTGCGGCGCGTGAGGCCCGATCCTCCGCGCCGGCC
Organism: Hyphomicrobiaceae bacterium; assembly: GCA_035440865.1. Taxonomy (GTDB): domain Bacteria; phylum Pseudomonadota; class Alphaproteobacteria; order Rhizobiales; family Hyphomicrobiaceae; genus DAORNH01. Next base: position 7,431 of record DAORNH010000103.1, read on the forward strand.
GCCCCCGAGCCGAGCCGTTCAGGGCTCAAAGTGCTGCTCGCCGAGGACAATCCCGTCAATCAGGAGGTTGCGCGTGAATACCTCGCCGAGCTCGGCTGCACGGTGACGGTCGCCGAGAATGGCCGCGCGGCGCTCGACGCGTTGGCGCGGGAGTCGTTCGACGTGATCCTGATGGACTGCCAGATGCCCGTTCTGGATGGTCTCTCCGCCACGCGTCTCATTCGCGAGGGTGAGCGACGCGCCGGAACGGCGCCGATCCCGATCATCGCGGTGACGGCCAACGCCTTCGACAGCGACAAGCTGGCGACGCGAGACGCCGGCATGGACGATCACCTCGCCAAGCCGTTCACGTCAGAGGAGTTGGCAGCCGTACTCGGCGCATGGTGCCGGCTTCAACCGCAGCAACGGTCGGGTGCATCGCGACAGCCGGCAGCGGCCTGAGGTCTGCAGGCGTCGCTACTCGTCCCAGACCTTCTCAGGCATCGGCAGCCCTGCGAGAACATCGGCCGGCAGCGGACCGTCGGCCGTGATGCTGAGGCTGTCCAATCGCCAGAGCACCTGGCGCACGTGCTGCGCGAAGTGCCATGTCGTGCGCTCGAGGTACTCGTGGCGCGTCTGCGCACCATAGTAGACGTCCGCCTTCGCCGACCAATCCCGCGTCGCGGCCACGTCTGCGAAGTACTTGGCCACGCCCGCCTGGACTTCGCGGCCATAAGCGCCGATCGAGGCCTTGTCGTCTTGGCCGGGGGCGGGATTGCGGTTGTAGGCCGCCGCTGTCAATGGAATGCCCCGCTCGTGCTCGAGGAAGGCGTCGGCGACGTTGAAGATGTGCCAGACGAGTTGGCCGTAGCTCCGCGGCCGGTTCGGGAGCATCAGCTTGAGCTGCTCCTCGGAAAGCTGGGCGAGGTAGCGCTGTGCTGCTGCGAGAATGATCGACTGGCGGCGGCCGAGCTCGGCGACGGGCAAGATCTTCTGCTCACCATACGGGATGCCGCAGAGCCGCGCCACGTCGCGCAGCACTTGCCCGTTGGCGTGCGCCTTGCCCTTGCTGACGATTGGCACCTGCCGGACGCCGAGCGCGCGCATCTCCTCAAGCGCGCCCTCATCCGCGAGGACGTTGCGAGAAACGAACGGTATCCCATGCCGCCCAAGGAACTCCTTGGTTCTAAGACAGCTCGTTCAACCAGGCTGCCAGTAGACGCGGACCTCGAGTGCAGCGTCGCTCACGCTCGTCTCCATGACTTGATGAGGCGGATCGTAGCTCGGCCCCACGCATTCCGCAACGCGTTGCCGACACGCGTTGCCAGCATATCAGGCGCGGTACGCAAGCAGTGCCTCGCGGAAGAGCTCGAAGCGGTCGGTGCCCCAGAAGAGCTCGCCCGTTGCGTGGATGCGCAGCATTGGCACGCCGAACACGCCTTCGGCATTAGCGGCGGACTGCAACTCGGCGAGGCGCTCTTCGCCGAGACCGCTGTCGAGCGCATGATCGAGGGCGGCGGCATCGCCACCCGCCGCGACGAGTGCAGCCCGCATGTGCGGGCGATCCTCGATATCGATCTCGCGTCGCCAGAGGCGCACCTGGACGTCAGTGTGGTAGCGGCGGAAGACATCGTCCCCGGCGTCTTGAGCAACAAGCATCGCGATATGCGCCAGCGTCGGATCGAAGATCTTTACCGTGCCGCGGACCACCAGTGGCGGCGAGCGGCGATTGGCGATTCGGCGCACGTCGGCATAGAGGTAGCGGATCTTGCGCCATTCGCGCTCGCTGCGGCCATGGACGTTGTGGCCGTGCGCGCCTTCGAGATCGACGCGATAGGGCAGCCAGCGGAGATTCACGCCGATCTCGCGCTCGAGTGCCTCGACGGGGTCCTTGATCAGGTAGGAAAAGGGGCTGCGATAGTCGATATAGAGCGTCGCTGGCGCACTCATGCACGAGGCTCGAGGTAGCGGCGCTCGAGCATCACGTGGATGCCGTTGTTGCGATTGACGCATTGCGTGACGCGCAGATCCGCGGCAAGCGAGCAGAGCATGTAGGCGTGCTCGCGCGAGATGCCCTTGCGCGCAACGATCAGCTTGATCATCTCGCGGAGCGCGATACGTGCCGCGCGATCGAGGTCGGGATCGAAGGCCATGGTGATGGCGTGCGTCGGCGTCTCGGCCATCGGCCAGTCGAGGCGCATGTCAGGCCGCAGCGTGAAGCGGAATGTGCCGGTGAGCGCGGTCTCGATCGCCGTGATGCAGACTTCCCCGTCGCCTTGCGCACCGTGGCCGTCGCCGCACGAGAAGAGCGCGCCGTCGGCATGGACCGGCAGATAGAGTGTGGTGCCGGCGACGAGCTCCTTGTTGTCCATGTTGCCGCCATTGCGGCGCGGCTCTACCGTAGAGACCGCGCCCCATCCGGGCGGCGGGGCGACGCCCATTACGCCGAAGAAGGGCTTGAGAGGCACTTCGTCACCCCAGGGGAGCCGCGCGACGCCTCGCTTCACGTCGAGCGGCAGGTGGGTGAGGACCGTGTTATCGAAGTCGTCAGGGAGCGCGCCGGCAAGCGGGCGGACTATGTTGAAACCCCAATCCTGCCGGAGCTCGACCGCCTCGATGCCGACCTCGAGCACGTGTCCCGGCTTGGCGCCCCTGATCGCCACGGGACCAGTGCAGATATGTCCGGGGAGACGCGGCCGGACATGCGCGTGGATCTCGGCATACTCGGGCAGGATCGCGAAGCCGGATTTCGGCAGCCGATCCGGCGCGCCATTGATGGTCTCGATCGTCACGCGGTCGCCGCTCTCGACAGTGAGGATCGACGGCACCGCTGCGTCGAACGCACCCCAATGGTTCGACTCAGCCGTTGCGCGGATGTGGTGATGGCGGCTCATGTCTTGCGATCCAAGGCGCTGCTCATCCCGGAAGGTTTATGCAGTTCGCAGGCCCCCTCGCCCGCCAGCGGCCATTCACGAGGCACGTCCGCGCGCGGCAGTCGCAGCCATACTTCCAAGAGCACTTCTTATCGAGGAACGTCTTGCCGTTCTCGACGGTGAACGACTGCCATTTGCACTGCAGCGGCGGATTGGCGACGGCACGATCCATCGCGGGCGTTCCGGCGATGACCGAGGCGGCTAGCAAGGCGCCAACGGCAAGTGTCATTCGCTTCAGCATCGAGACAATCTCCAAACTCGGTTTGATCACGACCCAGCAGAGGAAGAGGCTAGAACTCCGGGCCGATCGGGTCAAACTCGATCCAGCATCAGGCTTGCCGCGGCCACCCGCATCACTTCCTGTCGATCGTCTTCCCAAGCGCCCAAACCTCCTCCTGGACACGGATGTCGGCGAGGATGCGGTCGAGCAATAGGCAGGTGCGCTTGAAGAGGTCGGAGCCGCGTCGATAATCGGCGGGCGCGAAGAAGTCGCAGCGGCCTGCTTTGAAGAGATTGACGCACTTCTCGCGCGCCTTGCCGGGTCCATGGACCGCGATGGCATGACCGCCGTTCTTGCGCATCACGGCCATGCTCGGCACGTCGGTGTCGCCGTCGCCGAAGTAGATCATGTTGGCGAAGGGGATCGGCCGCGCGGTCTCCGGCATGTGATCGTTGATGCTGTGACCGAGGTTCTCGACGCCCTTGTTGATGCGGAACAGGTACTGCGTCTTGCCGGTGTCGGTGATGACCCGCTTCGGATACGGCAAGTCGTAGGGGTCGAACCAGTATTCCGACGCAAACACATTGTGGAAGCGATCGTAGATGCGCGTCCCCTCGATGATCTCGGTCAGGCCCGAAGAGACGAGGTAGTGGCGGAGCTCGATGCCGTGGCTCTCCGCGGCGAGGCGGACATACGCGGCGATGTCGTCGAACCAGGCCTCGACGCCCGGATAGAGCTCGACATCGCGGCCGAGGGCGACGAGGTCTTCCCGGTCGATGCGCACGCCCTTGGCCTTCGCCTTCTTATACATGAGATGCATATAGGTGATGAGGCCGTCTGCCTCTTGCTCGCGCGCGATGCGGTTGGTCTCGGCCCAGAAGGCCTCCGGGTCCTCGCCGATCTTGGGCAGGAAGGTGTACTCCTGCATCGGCTTCGGCGAGAGCGTGCCGTCAAAGTCGTAGACGAGCGCGATGGTGCGCTTGGGAAAGCGCTCGCCGCCTGCCTTGCTCGCTGTTGCCCTTGCAGCCGGCGGCTTCTCCGCGCTTCGGCTCCGCGAAGCCTTGCTGTCTCTCGATGCTGCGCGCGGGCCATCACGACCCGTGCGTGTTCCCGCCCGCTCGGCCATGGCGCGATCCTCGTTCCTCAACCTGGATATCATCAGCAACTCAATCACGATTCGCGAGGCAGAACGGTGGCCAAGCACGAGCTATCAACGGAAACCCGGTCCGATCACTCCTCCGGTACGCGGCCTGGACGCGCGCGATAGGTCGGCAGTGACCAGGCGTAGCGGATCGCGAGGCAGCGGATCACCAAGGCCGTCAAAAATCCCGCGGCCAGCGCCAGCTCGCGCCCGATGCTGGCGCGGTCCAGGGCGACGAGCGCGACGCCACCCGCGACCGACGCGGTAACATAGATCTCGCGGCGCAGGATGATCGACGGCTCCTGGCCGATGATATCGCGGATGATGCCGCCGACGGTCGCCGTCACCACGCCCATCATCACGGCATTGGCCGCGCCGGCGCCGGCGTCGAGGCCTTTCGCCGCGCCGGCGACGGTGACGAGCGCAAGCCCGATCGCGTCGAGCCAGAGTATGAGCCGATAGCGAGAGGTCGGGACGTGCGCCGTGAGAAAGACGGCAACCGAGGCCGCGATGCACACGAGTACATAGCTCGATTCACGCACCCAGAAGACCGGCGCGCCGATCAGGAGGTCCCGGACGGTGCCGCCGCCGACGCCGGTGACGAGGCCGAGCCAGCAGAAGCCGACGATATCCATCTGCTTGCGCGAGGCGACGAGCGCACCTGTCACCGCAAAGACGGCGACGGCGACGAGATCGATGCAGACGAGGATCGGCGACAGGTCAGTCAACTTCATGGTTTCCCCCACAGGCCCGACACACATGTCCGGCGCCCGTGGATGGCTTATCGCTACCACGATCGGTCGTCACCATCGGCGCGACAGGCACTGTCAGACTGGCACTCGACCCTTGACAGTGCTAGCAGATCACGACATATAACCCGTCAAGGCCGGCAGCGATCCGTCCTGATGGGCGTTAACTTATTGATCGCACCTGCTTTATCCTTCTGCGCACTCCGTGCACAGGCAGCTGACAACCAGGCAATTCTCGGAGGAGAAACATGAAGTTTCGGCCCCTGCACGACCGCGTCGCCGTGCGCCGCCTCGAAGAAGAGACCAAGTCCGCCGGTGGCATCATCATTCCTGACACCGCCAAGGAAAAGCCGATGCAGGGGGAGATTATCGCTGCCGGCCCGGGCGCCCGCGACGAGGCCGGCAAGCTTGTGCCGCTCGATGTGAAGAAGGGCGATCGCGTCCTCTTCGGCAAGTGGTCCGGCACCGAGGTGAAGATCGACGGCCAGGATCTCCTCATCATGAAGGAGAGCGACATCCTCGGCATCATCGAAGGCAAGATGTCGGTTCGCGCCGCGGCCTGATCGCAGGCTGAGTTGCAATTCAAGATCCAGGAAACCGCACAATGGCAGCCAAAGAAGTCAAGTTCTCCCAGGAAGCTCGCGAGCGCATGCTGCGCGGCGTCGACATCCTCGCTAACGCTGTCCGCGTGACGCTCGGGCCAAAGGGCCGCAACGTCGTCATCGAGAAGAGCTTCGGCGCCCCCCGCGTGACCAAGGACGGCGTGACTGTCGCCAAGGAAGTCGAACTCGAGGACAAGTTCGAGAACATG
>DAORNH010000104.1:0-1133 GCA_035440865.1 Hyphomicrobiaceae bacterium
AAGTCGGCATCATCGTTGATTCCGTTGCGAGTGACCCGTTGACGGAGCGCCGCCTCGCCGAGATCGCTCCCGCGCTGAGCCTCGGCATCCTTGCGGTTCCCATGAGCCGCGAGATCGGGCTCAGCGACTACCGCGCCTTCCACCTGATCCGCCGCCGCGCCCTCGCTCTGCAATGCGACGTGTTGCATGGCCACGGTGCGAAGGGCGGCGCCTTCGCACGTCTCGTCGCGCAGTCACTCATCCGCTCAGGACGGCCCGTGATCGCGGCCTATACCCCGCACGGGGGCAGCCTGCATTTCCACCCTTCGACCCTCAAAGGGCGCGTCTACATGGCGCTGGAGCGCTATCTCGCCGGCCTCACCCACGGCATCGTGTTCGAAAGCGCCTACTCGGCCGAAACCTTCGCGTCCCATGTCGGGACACCCCATTGCCCGGCCCGCGTGATCCCGAACGGCCTCGCGGACACCGACTTCGAGCCGGTCCCACACGACAGCGATGCCGCCGACGTGCTGTTCGTCGGCGAACTCCGCCACCTCAAGGGCGTCGACATCCTGCTCGAGGCCGTCGCGCGGCTTCCCGAGGCGCGCGCCGTTATCGTCGGTGCCGGCCCCGACCGGGCGCAGTTCGAGGCCGACGTCCTGCGTCTCGGGATTTCCTCGCGCGTCACCTTCGCGGGCGCGATGCCCGCCAGGGAGGCCTTCCGCCGCGGCCGCATCCTGGTGATGCCGTCGCGCGCGGAGAGTTTCCCCTATATCGCGCTCGAGGCGGCCGCCGCCGCGCTGCCGCTGGTCGCGACCTCGGTCGGCGGCGTCCCCGAGATCGTTGCCGGGACGGATACCAGGCTCGTCCCCCCGGGAGACGCGAGTGCCCTTGCCGAGGCGCTGCGGATTGCAATCGCAGAGCCGGACCTGATGCGCGCCCGTGCCGAACGGCTCCGTGCCTCGGTCGCCTCCCGCTTCACGGTCGCCCGGATGGCCGATGGCGTCGGCGCGCTCTATGCGGCGACCGGGCGCACGCCCCTCAAGGGTGCCCCGCGCTCCATCCCGCGGCCGGCCTGATCGATTGCGATCGTGGACACCGCTTCCTAACGGCACACTTCATAATATCTGTCTTGGCACGTCTCCTGCTTGAGC
>DAORNH010000104.1:1154-2414 GCA_035440865.1 Hyphomicrobiaceae bacterium
GGTTGACCGCTGACATGCAGATCTCGCCCGCCGCCTCCGGACCAATCGTCGACCTTCCCCGCCTCGCGGATCTCCGCGCCTTCGACAAGTCGCGCCTCATCTCTCCGGCGGTCGTCTCAGGGCTCGTGCGCTTCGGCGAATTCGTCGTGATCGGCCTGCTAGGCCTCGCCATCGCCTTCGGCTATCTCGGCCGCGTCGAGGTGCTTGAGAGTGCGCGCTACCTCGCGGCCGTTGTCCTGACCGGCGCCGTCACCATCGTCGCCGCCCACGCCCTAGAGACCTACGCCACCCCCCTCCTTTCCTCGCCCGTTCGCGCGATGCCGCGGCTCCTGCTCGCCTGGATGTCGGCGTTCGGTGTCCTCCTCACCGTGATGTTCCTCTTGAAGACCGGCCTCGAGTTCTCGCGCGTCTGGCTCATGGTCTGGTTCGTCGCAGGCGCCATCGGTCTCGCCGGCTGGCGCTTCGCAGTCTCCGCCGCGATCCGCTCGCTGATGCGCCAGGGCCGCCTCAATCGCCGCGCCGTGATCTACGGCGGCGGCCCGGCTTGCGAAGCGCTGATCAAGGCGCTCGAGACCGACCAGAACGGAGATATCCTCATCGCCGGCATCTTCGATGACCGCGGCGAGCGCGTCGCGAGCAAAGTCGCGGGCTATCCGAAGCTCGGCAGCGTTGAGGACCTGATCAATTTCTGCCGCTTCACGCGCGTCGATCTGCTGCTCGTGTCGCTGCCCGTCACGGCCGAGGAGCGGCTCCTGCAGATCTTGCGCAAGCTCTGGATCCTGCCGGTTGACATCCGTCTGACTGCGCACACGACCAAGCTGCGCTTCCGGCCGCGCGCCTACTCCTATATCGGCTCGGTGCCGATGATCGACCTCTTCGACAAGCCGATCGCGGATTGGGACAACGTCATCAAGTCGGCATTCGACCGTGTCGTGGCGGCCGTCGCCCTCGTGGCCCTAGCCCCGGTGATGGCACTCGTCGGCCTTGCCGTCCGCCTCGACAGCAAGGGGCCGGTGCTCTTCCGCCAGAAGCGCTACGGCTTCAACAACGAGCTGATCGAGGTCTGGAAGTTCCGATCGATGTACGTCGAGCAGTCGGATGTCGACGCCGCGAGGCTCGTCACCCGCGGCGACCCGCGCGTCACCCGCGTCGGCCGCTTCATCCGCAAGACGAGTCTCGATGAATTGCCGCAGCTGTTCAACGTGCTTGGGGGCACGCTGTCGCTCGTCGGCCCTCGCCCCCACGCACTCCAGGCCAAGG
>DAORNH010000104.1:2455-13214 GCA_035440865.1 Hyphomicrobiaceae bacterium
CCGCCACAAGGTGAAGCCTGGTATCACGGGTTGGGCGCAGATCAACGGCTGGCGCGGCGAGACCGATACGCCGGAGAAGATCCAGAAGCGCGTCGAGCACGACCTCTACTACATCGAGAACTGGTCGCTGGTGCTCGATGTCTACATTCTGCTGAAGACCCCGCTGTCGCTCCTCTCGGCAAAGAACGCCTATTGACGGGCCTGCTCCGGCACGAGACCTGCAGATGCTACCAGAGCACAACATGTAAGCACGAGGCCGCTGGCACAGCCGGTCCGCGGAGGGACAAGCGTTCATGCGATCGATGACTTCCAGCGCGCTGCCGGCAATGGGTCTATCGGACAGGATCGCGGCCGTCGACCTCACGCGCCGTCAGCTCGGTGCAGCGGGTGTCGCCTTCGCGATCGGCACGAGCGCGGTCGTCTTCAGCGAGCCGGCCCCGACCGATCTCGTGATGATGGCGCTCATCCCGGCGTTGCCGCTGCTCGGCCTCGTGCGCGTCACGCCGGCACTCCTCGCCTACCTCGCGCTCTGGCTCGTGTGCGGCGCCGGCGCCGTTGTCGCCGCGACCTTCTCGCAAGACGTTTCCCGCTCGAGCGTGCACTCGGCGGTCTCGATCTACCTCTACCTCGCCTCGTTCGTGCTTGCCGGCTACATAGCCGCCGACCCGGTCCGGCGCACCGAACTCGTGCTCCGCGCCTACGTGGTCGCTGCTGGCGTTGCCGCGGCTGCGGCGCTTGCCGGCTACTTCGCGCTTGTTCCTTGGGCCTACGACCTGTTCACGAAGTTCGGTCGAGCCAGCGGTACCTTCAAGGACCCGAACGTGCTCGGGCCCTTCCTCGTGCCGGCAGTCCTCTATCTCGTGCATCGGGCGGTATCCGAGCCGGCGCAGAAAATGGCCGGCCCGCTCGCAATGGCGCTGGTGCTCGTCGTGGTCGTGGTGCTGAGCTTCTCGCGCGGCGCCTGGCTCAATCTCGCTGTGGCGCTCCTCGTCTTCGGCTACCTCCACTTCGTGACAGCGCGCTCCGACCGCCATCGCCTCCGTCTCGTCGTGCTCGCGTTCACGGGTCTCGTCGCCATCGCCGCCATCATCGTCGTAGCCCTCCAGTTCGATGGCGTCGGCCGCCTGCTCGCCGAGCGCGCGAGCCTGACGCAGAGCTACGATGTCGGGCCGGATGGACGTTTCGGCGGCCACGATAAGGCGCGCGCGCTGCTGCTCGAGAACCCGCTCGGGATCGGTGCGCTCCAGTTCGCGGCCCGCTTCCATCACGAGGACGTGCACAACGCCTACCTCAACATGTTCCTTTCGGCGGGCTGGATCGGCGGCCTCCTGTTCATCATCATCCTTGTCGGGACGATGCTGCTGGCTCTCCGCCATGCTATTGGTCGAGCTGAGGTTTCGCCGCTCTTCCTGATCGCTGTTGCCGCGCTTGCCGGCAATGTCGTCGAGGGCTTCGTGATCGACATCGATCACTGGCGTCACCTCTATCTGCTGCTTGCCGTCGCTTGGGGCTTCATGACCGCAAGGACCGGAGAGCGCGCATCAGGCTGACGGATCGGCGGATCACCTTTCGCCGCGAACCCCTCGGAACCGGATCGCGGGGCCACGCTGCCCCGCGTGTTGCTCAGTGATCGGCATGTCAGACATTAGACTCCACGAAACTCTGAGATCGCCGGGGCCTGTGCGCCGCCTGGCGCTGCTGCTCGTATGGGTCACCGTCGCTTCGGGTGCCGTGGTCTTCGCCGAGCCGGCACCGGCAGACTTCCTGATGATGGGCTTGATCGTGCTGCTGCCGGTGATCGGGCTCGTGGCGATCCGGCGCGAGCACATCGCCTATCTCTCGCTCTGGCTCATCGTCGCCGCCTGCGGTTTCGCCGCGGCCTTCATCGCCGAGAACGTCGAGCGCGCGACGACGCATACGGCGATCACACTCTATCTCGCGATCGCCTCGTTCATGGTGGCGGCGTTCGTCGCGCGAAACCCCGCGCGCCATGCGCGACTGATCCTCGGCGCCTACACGTTTGCCGCCACTCTGACGAGCCTCTTCGCCATCATCGGCTACTTCGGGCTCATTCCGGAGGCGACGGCATGGTTCACGCTCCACCAGCGCGCCAGCGGCACGTTCAAGGACCCGAACGTGTTCGGCCCGTTCCTGGTGCCGGCAATCATCTACGCGCTGCATCGCTGGATCGAGCGGCCGGCGCGCCGGGCAATGCTCGCGCTCCTCGTGCTACCGGTCCTCATCGTCGCCATGCTGCTGACATTCTCGCGTGGCGCCTGGCTCGCGCTCGCACTGTCGCTCGCAGTTTTCGGCTATGCCTCATTCATCACAGCGGCAACGAACCGGCACAGGCTGAAACTCATGGTGCTCGCAGCTTTCGGCGTCGCGGCACTCGCCGGCGTCGTTGCGAGTGCGCTGCAGATCGACGGGGTCGCAAGGCTCTTCGATCAGCGCGCCGCACTCACGCAGAGCTACGACATCGGTCCGGAGGGGCGCTTCGGCGGACAGGACAAGGCGATCGCGCTCATCCTCGCCCATCCGTTTGGCATCGGCGCGCGCGAGTTCGGCGGCCGCATGCACCCGGAGGACCCACACAACGTCTACCTCAGCATGCTGCTCAATGCGGGCTGGCTCGGCGGACTCACCTACGCCCTCATCATTGTGCTGACGATCGCCTTCTTGGCCCGCGCACTCATGCGGGCGACTGCGACACGGCCGGAGCTCGTCGTCGTCCTTGCGTCGCTCGCCGGCATGGCCTCGCTCGGCTTCTTCGTCGACCAGGACCACTGGCGCCACCTTTACCTCCTGCTCGGCGTCGGCTGGGGCCTCATGACGGGTGATCGGCGTCTGCTCCGACCCGCGCGGGTGATGGTGGCGAGGCGGCTCGTGCCCGAGCACCTAGGTCTCCAGATCTCGCGTCGCCGCGCGCGGATCATCGGGCCGACGCTGAGGCCGATGCCTACTCTCGTCATCGCCCCGACGGTCACGCGGCGGACCGCGCGGCGCCTGCGCCGGTCCGCCCGGATCCTCGGCCCCGCCTGAGGGACGCGCGACGGTTGACCGGCGCAATGTTACAATATAACAATCATGCATCGTTTCCATTGGATCGAGGCATCAGGCATGTCGCAGAGTTGTCGGTTCCCGCGCACTGCAAGCACGATCGCAGCCGCCGCCCTTTGGCTAGCGGTAGCCGGAACGGCGCGCGGTGCCCCGCCCGAGGTGATCGCGACCGTGAAGCCCGTGCACTCGATCGCGGCCGCCGTCATGGACGGCGTCGGCGTGCCCCGCCTGCTGATCGATGGCGCCGCCTCGCCGCATACCTACGCGCTGAAGCCGTCCGATGCGAAGGCCCTGAACGGCGCCCGCCTCATCATCCGCGTCAGCCCGGGGCTCGAGACGTTTCTCGACAGCACGCTGAAATCGCTGCCGAAGTCGGTTCGCGTCCTTAGCCTCGATCGCGCCGAGGGCATGGTCCTGCTTGCCGTGCGCACGGGCGCGAACTTCGATGGCGATGACCACGGTCATGGGCATGGCCACGGCAAGTCGAAATCTGCAGCGATGGATGCGCACATCTGGCTCGACCCGCGCAATGCAGCCGCGATCGCGGGCGCGGTCGCGGGCGCCCTCTCCGACATCGATCCTGCCAATGCCGAGGCCTATAGGACCAACGCCAAGCGAGCCAGCGACAAGTTCGCCAACCTCGACCGCGAACTCGAGTCACTGGCCCGCCCGCTTGCCGGCAAACCGTTTGTCGTCTTCCACGACGCCTACCAGTACGCCGAGAAGCGCTATGGCCTCACGGCCGTGGGCGCAATCACGGTGAGCCCCGAAATCCAGCCGAGCGCCAAGCGCCTGCAGGCCCTGAGGCGCACCATTCAGCGGCTGCACGCCCACTGCGTGTTCGTGGAGCCGCAGTTCCCGCCGAAGCTCATCGATACGATCATCGAGGGCAGCAAGGCGCGCCGTGGCACGGTCGATCCGCTCGGCGTCGCCATTCCGGCGGGACCCGACCACTACGCGACGCTCATGCGCACTCTCATCGCCGACTTCGCGGCATGCCTCGCGCCGAGGTCGTGAGCCGCATCATGAAAATGGCCGCCGCTCGATCATCGAGCCGGCGGCCATCTCAGGCGCTGATTAGTCCGTCGCCGTGAGGCGTCAGAGCGCGCAAATCGTGCCCTTCGGGCGGCAGCTGCCTTTATTCTCAAGTGCGCTCCAGCAGCAGACCTCGTCGATCTTGCACTTCCAGTTGCTGGCCTTGCCCGAGATCGGGCCCTTATACATGCACATCTTGTTGCGGTACTTGGGCTTCGCCTCGCTGTCCGAGACGGACATGCCGAACGGCACGGCAAACGAGAGGGCGACGCCAAGACCGAGACCAAGTATCCAGCGCTTCATGCGGACTTCCCCCGTGTTTTTTGTGGCATTTACAAGCGATAGTTTGCCCGATTTGCGCGTCGCTCGCCAACGCAATTCTACGGAGGGCGAACGAGCAATCTCGCACCTGCGTTCAGCGAGTGCTCAGGGTGAGCATCGCTCTGCAGGCCACCCGCTTGGATCAGGCATCGATACGTCCGACGCCCATCTCGGCCAGCACCTCGCGCACGTTCGCGATGAAGGCGCGCATGTGGCCCTCGTCGATGCGGCCGACGCAGCCGATCCGGAAGCTGTCGGCGACCGTGAGCTTGCCCGGATAGATGACATAGCCGCGCTCCTTCAGGCGATCGTAGAAGGCCTGGAACTTGAACGCTGCATTCGTCGGCATGTGGAACGTGTAGATGATCGGCGCCTGCAGGTTGTCGGAGAGGAGCGGCCGGAAACCCAACGCGCGCATACCTTCGAGGAGGACGCGCCCGTTCGCGACGTAGCGCCCCCCGCGCCCCGCCTGCCCTCCTTCCGCGAAGAACTCCTCGAGTGCCTGGTGGAACGAGACGATGACATGAATCGGCGGCGTGAAGCGGTATTGCCCGGTCTTCGCGAAGTTCTGCCACTGGTCGTGAAGGTCGAGGGTGAGCGACGTCGCGTTCCCCTTGGTACGCGCCAGCGCGCTTTCCGAGGCGATCACGAAGCCGAGCCCGGGAATGCCCTCGATGCACTTGTTGGATGACGCGGCAACGGCATCGAAGCCCGCGGTGACATCGAGCGGCAGCGCGCCGAACGCCGACATGGAATCGAGCAGGAACCGCCGGCCGTGGCGCTCAGCGATCGCCCCGATCTCGCGGATCGGATTGAGGATGCCGGAGGTCGTCTCGCAATGGACGGCGAAGACGTGCGTGAGGCGCTTGTCCGCGGCGAGCAGCTTTTCGACGGCGGCGAGGTCAGGCGGACAATCCTCCGCCGTCTCGTGGACGACGGCATGCCGTCGCGCGATGTCGAGAATACGCTTGGCGCGCTGCCCGTAGGCACCGTTGACGAGGACGAGGCAGCCGCCATCCGCCGGAACGAAGGAGGTCAGCATCGCCTCGACGGCATAGGTCCCCGAGCCCTGCACCGGCACCGTGACAAAGCCGTGCTCCTTACCGCCGACGATGTCGACGAGGCGCTCGAGCACGGCCTTGTTGATCGCGAGGAACGCGGCATCGCGCGAACCCCAGTCGTGCACCATCACCTCCTTCACGCGCTTCGAGGTGGTGAGCGGACCGGGTGTCAGCAGCAGCGGATCGCCCGTTTCGGAGACACCTCGTTGTGCCTTGCCCTGTGCCGCTGCCGGCCGCGTGCTCGAAGTGCTCACGATCGTGCTCCTGATCCTATGGTGCGAAGGTCGTCCGGAGTCTCAAGTCGTCTTCAGGCCGCGCTTGGCGAGCATGGCGTCCGGCGTCGGCAGGCGGCCACGGAACTTCACGTAGGCCTCCTCGGGCGGGCGGCGGTTGCCGGCTGAGTATATGTGGTCCTTGAGCTTCTTGGCCGTCTTGGCGTCGAATACATCGCCCGCCTCCTCGAAGGCCGAGAACGCGTCGGCATCGAGCACCTCGGACCACATGTAGCTGTAGTAGCCGGAGGCATAGCCGCCCGAGAAGATGTGCTGGAAGTGGGGCAGCCGGTGGCGCATCGTCACCTCGGCGGGCATGCCGATGCGGGCGAACAACTCGGCCTCGAAGCGGCCGAGGTCCGCCGGCAACTCGTCCGGCTTGCACTTGTGGAGCTCCATGTCGGCCATTGCCGAGGCGATGAACTCGGTCGTCGAGAAACCCTGGTTGAAGGCGCGCGCGGCCTTCAGTTTGGCGAGCAGCTTCGCCGGCATGGGCTGCCCCGTCGTGACGTGCACGGCATGCTTCTCGAGCACCTCGCGCGTGCCGAGCCAATGCTCGTAGAGCTGGGATGGCAACTCGACGAAATCGCGCGCGACGGCCGTGCCGGCAATCGAGGGATAGGTGACATCCGAGAGGAGGCCGTGCAGCGCATGGCCGAACTCGTGGAAGAGCGTGCGCGCATCGTCGTAGGAGAGGAGCGCCGGCTGCCCCTCGCCCGGGGGCGCGCAATTCAGCACGTTGAGAATGATCGGGCGTACCTCGCCGTCGAGCTTCCACTGCGAGCGGATCGCACTCTTCCAGGCGCCCGACCGCTTCGTCGGCCGCGCGAAGTAGTCGCCCATGAAGACGCCGATGTGGCGGCCGCGCTTGTCGCGCACCTCGTAGACGCGCACATCCGGGTGGTAGCGCGGTGCATCGGGCAGCTCGCGGAACTTCAGGCCGAACAGGCGGCCCGCCACGTCGAACGCGGCCTCGATCATGCGCTCGAGCTGGAGGTAGGGCTTCAGCTCGCTCTCGTCGAAGTCGTATCGCGCCTTGCGCACCTTCTCGGCCCAGTAGCGCCAGTCGGCGGCGCGCAGGGGTGCATTGCTGCCCTCCTTGCGCGCCTCGGCCAGCAATGCCTCACGCTCCTCGCCGACCTTGCGCTTGGCGGCCGTCCAGACCTCGCCGAGCAGCCCATCGACGGACTCTGGCGTCTTGGCCATGGTGTCGTCGAGACTGAAGGCTGCATGCGTCGGATAGCCGAGCAGCGCGGCCCGCTCCGCCCGGAGCTTCAGCGTTTCGGTAATAATCTCGCGATTGTCGCTGGCGCCACCCATCTCGCCGCGCCTGGACCACGCGTCGAAGGCTTTGGCGCGGAGATCCGCGCGGGCGGAGAACTGGAGGAACGTCTCGATGCTCGACCGCGCCAGTGTCACGGCGTGCTTTCCTTCATGGCCGAGGTCTGCGGCGAGCCGCTTGGCGGCCGCCCGCGCGAAATCGGGGAGGCCGGCAAGATCGCTCTCACCATCGAGGATCAGCTTGAAGGCCTGCTCGTCGGCCAGCACGTTCTGGGCGAAGGACGTCGCGAGCGTGGCGAGCCGCTCGTTGATCGCGGCGACGCGCTTCTTCTTCGCAGGCGGGAGGGCGGCGCCGGCGCGGACGAGATTGCGATGCGTGCGCTCGAGCACGCGGTGCTGCTCGTCGTCGAGCTTCAGCCGCGCTCGGCGCGAGTGGAGGTCATCGATACGCTGAAAGAGCTTGGCATCGAGCATGATACGGTTGCGATGCTGCGCCATGAGCGGAGCGAGTTCGCGCTCGATCGCGCGCAGCTCCGGCGTCGAGACGGTTCCGGTAAGGTTGTAGAAGATGCCGCCGACGCGCGACAGGAGCCGGCCGGAGCGTTCGAGCGCGTCGATCGTATTGGCGATCGTTGGCCGGGACTCGGACTTCGTGATCGCCGCGATCTCCTTCAGGTGCTCACGCATGGCGGCCGCGAATGCGGGCTTGTAGTTCTCCAGGCGGACGGCCTCGAATGGCGGCATCGCGAAGGGCGCTGACCAGGCACCGAGGAGTGGGTTGTCCGCAGCGCGCGGAGACGTCGCCGCTTTGCCGGCTGATCGGTCGCTGGACTTGCGCGGCATTGGGCGCTCCGCTTGGCTATCGGATTTCGGGAGGTGGGCTGGCTCGCCACCCGGTTACGCCGTCTCGGGGGCGGCGGCAACACCGCGCTCGAGCTTCAGCCGCGTCTCGTTGAGCTCGCCCGCGGCCTCGAGGATCGGATAGGCGACCGAGGTCAGATGCGAGTTGATTCGTTTGAGGTCGCGCACGATGTCGAGATGTATGGAGCTCGTCTCGATCGATTCCTGCCGGCCGGCCTTCAGGCGCGCGAAATGCCGGTTGGCGGCATCGAACTCGCTCGCGCGCATATCGGTCTTGGCGAGCAGGAGGCGGCGGGCCAGCGCCACGTCACGCAGAGCGAACACGTTGAGGGCGAGCCGCATGTTCTCGAGCACCTGCGCGTGGAACGTCTTCAGCTCGGCGAGACCCTCCGAGGAAAAGGCGTAGCCCTTCTTCGCCTTCTTCTGGGCGAGCTCCATCAGGTTCTTGTCGATGATGTCGCCGATGTGCTCGAGGTTGGTCGTGAAGGTGAGGATCTCGACGTAGCGGCGGCTTTCGCCCTCGTCCATGTCGGTCTTTGAGGCGCGGATCATGTAGAGCTTGATGGCCTCGTGGAGCGCATCGACGTGGTCGTCCGTACGCTCGATCTCCTTGATGAGTTTCGTATCGTTCGTCTCGATCGCGGTCAGCGAGCGGCGCAGCATGTCGTGCACGATGTTGCCGACGGCCAGTGTTTCGCGGAGCGCACAGCCCATCGCCTCGGAGGGACTGTCGAGCGCACTCGGGTCGAGATGCTGCGGCAGGCGCGGATCGGGCGCAAGCTTGGGGTCGGGTAGCAGCCGCTCGACCCCCTCAGCGAGCGGCCTCAACAGCGGCAGGAACGCCGCAGCGACCGCAACGTTGAACAGGCAATGGAAATTGAGAACGAGTTGCGAGGGTACGGCTGAAGCGTACTCGAGCAACGGCACGAGCCTTTGGACGAACGGCAACATCACAACGGCGATCACGACCCGGGCGATGAGGTTGCCGACAGGCACGCGGCGCGCCGCGGTCGGTGCGCCGGTGAGCGCGGTCAACGGTGCGATAGCCCCACCCACATTGGCGCCGACGACGAGAGCAAGCGCGAGCGCAGGCTTGATCACGCCGCTCGCCGCGAGCGACATGACGAAGAGAATGATGGCGAGGCTCGAATGCGCGAGCCAGGTCACCAAGGCGGCAACGACGGCCGCGACGATCAGCTCCGAGCCGAGAGCCGAAAGCAGCACGGCCATCGCCTGGCTCTCGCGGATGGCGCCGGAGACGTTGGCGATGACGCCGAGGGCCAGCAGCATGAGGCCGAGCCCGATCAGGATGCGGCCGACGCTCTTCGCCCGTTCGCCGCGTGCCGCATTGAAGGCAACGACGCCGCCGAACATGAGGACGGGCCAGAGCCAGCGGATATCGAGCGAGAAGAGCTGGGCGACCAGCGTCGACCCCACGTCCGCGCCGAGCATCACGGCGAGCGCGAGTGGCAGCGTGATGAGCCCGCGGCCGGCGAACGAGGAGAGCAGCAGCGACGTCGCCGTGGCACTCTGCAGCACCGCAGTCACGCCCAATCCGGCGAGAAAAGCGGTCATGCGATTGCGCGAGGCTTCCCCGAGCAGCGCCCGAAGCGGCCCCGAAAAGGCGCGGGTGAGCCCCGTCCGCACCATGCGCACACCCCAAAGCAGCAGTGCGACGGCACCGAGCAGCGTCAGGAGCACCTCGCTGCCTCCCATGGTCTTCGGCTCCTTGCTCGTTCGGTGACTATTGGACCCGCACGAGAGCGGGGTCCGGCCGACTGTCACAATCGCCCCCGACGGGGCGAAGCGCAACTGACAACACCACTTCGGCAGAAGATGGATCGCAGGATCTGGTTGAGAACGGCGCAGCTTCGCTTGAGCGCCTTGACATCCCAATTGGCGGCATCGACGTGACAGATCTGGAACGTGTCGCTAATCTCGGCGAATTCATCATTACCGGAGGGGTCTGATGCGGCTCGTAGCAGCGCTGTTCTTCCTGCTGAGCGTCCTCGCTGCCGAGCCGGCGCACGCACAGGGCAAGCGCGTCGCCCTCGTTATCGGGAACGAGGCCTATGCGCATGCCTCCGCGCTGAAGAACCCCGTCCGGGATGCGGCAGCGGTCGCCGCGGCCTTGAAGCGGATCGGCTTCGAGCTAGTGGAGGTTCAGCGTAACCTCGGCGTCGATGCGCTGAGGCGCGCCCTCCTCGCCTTCGAGGGGCATGCCACCGGCGCCGATATCGCGCTCGTCTTCTTCGCGGGCCACGGCATCGAGGTGGACGGCGTCAACTATCTGGTTCCGACGGACGCACGCCTTACCCGCGCCAATGGCGTCGAGTTGGAGGCGGTGGCCCTGCCGACGGTCACCGCCGCGATCTCCGGCGCGCGGAAGCTGCGCCTCGTGATCCTCGATTCCTGTCGCAACAATCCGTTCCAGCCGCGGCTCGCGGCGGATAGCGGCCGCAAGCGCTCGATCGGCCGTGGACTGGCACGCGTCGAGCCCGGCGACAACGAGCTCATCGCCTTCGCTGCGGCTGCCGGCACCACCGCGGACGACGGCGAGGCGGGAAACAGCCCGTTCACGACGGCACTGTTGAAACATCTGGAACGGCCGGGCCTCGAGGTGCAGCAGCTCTTCCGCAACGTGCGTGACGAAGTGATCGCGTCGACGGCGCGAGGCCAGGTGCCACACGTCTACGGCACGCTCGGCGCGGAGCCCGTGTTCTTCCGGGCCGCGTTGGCAAGCGTCGACACCGTCAAGGCCAACGAAGCCGAGATCGCGCGCCGCGTCGCGGCCGAGCGCGCCCGGCTCGAGGCCGAGATGGCCGCGCGGCTCGAGGCGGAAAAGAGGCGGCTGGCGGCGGCGACGCC
>DAORNH010000105.1:0-6677 GCA_035440865.1 Hyphomicrobiaceae bacterium
GAGGCGCGCAGCTCCACCCCCCTCGGCATCGTCGTCGTTCCCCTTCTGGCCGTGGCAGTGACGTCGCCGCATCTGCAGCTCAGATCAGCCGCCGCCGCGCCAGATTGCGCATGAGGTCAGCGGTACCGAAGCTCCAGGGCGCGGCCTTGTCGGCGTGCACCATGCGATTGGTCAGTGAGCCGAGCTCGGATGCGAAGATCGTCACCGTATCGCCGACCTTGTGCGTGAAGCCCATCCCCTTGGCGCCGCGATCCTCGACGGGCGCAAACATCGTGCCGAGGTAGAGCACGGCGCCGTCAGGGTACATGTGCGTCTTGCCGAAGAGTTCGCCGACCAGATCGGCGGGATCGCGCGCGATCTCCGACATCGACGACTTGCCGGTCATGCGGAAGCCGTCCTCGCCGTCGACCGTGAGGCTCACCTCGATGCGGCGCACCGTATCGAGCGTGAAGGTGCCGTCGAAGAGGCGGATCAGCGGGCCGACGGCGGCGCTCGCGTTGTTGTCCTTGGCCTTCGAGAGCAGCAGCGCCGAACGGCCCTCGAAATCGCGGAGATTGACGTCGTTGCCGAGCGTGGCGCCGACGATCTCTCCCTTCGAGGAGCAGACGAGCACCACCTCGGGCTCAGGATTGTTCCAGGTGGATCGAGGATGCAGTCCGGCCTCCATGCCATGCCCGACGGCCGACATCGGCTGCGCCTTCGTAAATATCTCGGCGTCCTCGCCGATGCCGACCTCGAGGTACTGGCTCCAGGCGCCAGCCTTGATGAGTGCGGCCTTGAGTGCGAGCGCCTGCGGCGAGCCGGGCTTCAGGCGGCGGAGGTCGCCGCCGAGCTGGCGCTCGACCTCGGCGCGAATTGCCTCGGCCTTCTCGGGGGCACCCTTCGCCTGTTCCTCGATCACGCGCTCGACCATGGAGCGTGCGAAGGTGACGCCGGCCGCTTTGATCGCCTGCAGGTCAGTGGGCGCGAGCAGCCACGGCTTGGCGTCATCACGGTGCTGTTCGCTCGTGTTGGCAAGGATCGATGCGAAGGAGCCGAGCAACTCGCCCTTGCCGGATCGTGCGATCTCGACAGCATCTGCGCGTTCGCACAGATCCCGCATGGTCGCCGCGTGCGCGGAGATGTCAACGACGCCATCGGCCCGGACGGCGACCACGGACGGGCCTCCGACCTCCGGCCGCCAGACACGCCCGACGAGGGTGCCGCTCGTGCCGTCGCTCGGCAAGGTCAGGCTTTCGGTCAATCGCGTGCGCATGCTGTCCTCCCTCATTTGGCGGGACGTTGCTCAGCTCTTCGGCCGGACGTCCTTGGCAGTCAGATAGATGACGAGGCCGAGCGCGAGCGAGCCCGCGATCGCCGCAAATATGAGCTGGTAGGCCGCCGGAGCGTAGCCTGCGGCGGTGACCGGGAACAGGCTCGGGATGAACCCGGTGCCGAGCGGAATGAGCGCGCAGCCGATCAGCTGCGCGATATTGGCCGTCGTAGTGCCGCGGCCGGCAAGGTGGTCCGGATAGAGGCTGCGGGCGTGCGTTACCACCATGACGCCGTACGAGGAGACCGCGCACAGCACGACCATAAGCGCGACGGCGAACCAGGTTGGTGGACGGGGGGACGCGGCGAGCGCGAGCAGCGTCGCGATCGTAGCCAGGGCGCCGGCGACGGCGACCCATTTCCGGGTGTTGAACAGGCGATCGAGCGGGCCGAACGCGAGCGTGCCGATGGTCTGCGCAAGGGCCATGGCGATCAGTGTGTCGCCGCGTTCGCGCACTGTGAAGCCGTGCACGTCGTTGAGATAGGGACCCGCCCACAGCCCCATGATCGAGGCCATCACGGCATACGCGACGAACTGCAAGCCGAGGATGCGCCAGAGGCCCGGCAACTGCATCACCTCGATGAAGCCATAGAGCGCCGTCGAAAAGCGCTCATGCTGCCGCAGCGGTACTGCCCGGCCGGGCGGATCGTCGCTCACGGCGATCACGAACAGGATGCCGGTTGTGAGCGACAGAAGGCTCATGACGAGGAACGCGCCGCGCCAGCCGATCCACTCGCTGGCGATGGCGAGCGGCGTTCCGGCTAGCATCACGCCGAGCATGCTCGACGCGAACACCCAGCTGATGGTCTGGCTCCAGCGCTCGCGAGGCCACCAGCGCGAGATGAGGAAGATCGTCGCCATGAAGCTCGCACCATGGCCGATGCCGAGCAGGAAGCGGGCCATGGCGAGGCCGGCGCCACTCTCGACCCATGCATGGAGCAGCGCGCCGCCGACCGCTGCGACGCTGAGACCGACCACGGTGAGCCTGGCGCCGATGCGGTCGAACAGGAGGCCGACGGGGATCTGCACCGCCAAAAGTGCGAGGAAAAAGCAGGCATTCGCGAATCCGAGCATCTCGGGAGTGAGTCTGAGGTCGCGGATCAGCTCGGGCGCGATCACCGTGCTCGACGACCGGTAGAACTGCGAGAGCAGCGTTGTCAGTGTGAGCATCACGATCAGGGATACCGCCGCGCGCGCCGGAGGACTCGCGGCCTTAGCCGGCGGCCCGTCCTCGATCACGGTCTTGCTCACCCCGGACCTCCGCCTGCCTCGACGCCGGCAGCGACGGCCTCTGCCGTCTTACGCGGCTCAGACAGCCGGCTTCTCGTCGCAAGTCTGCGGCTCATCGGTCCGCCAGAGGCGACCGTTGGTGAGAAAGCGGTCATCGGGGCCTGTGCTGTCGGTCTTCGGGCCGAACACCTGATAGAAGTGCTCATAGCAGTTGCTGCTGATCTGGACGTAGCGAAAACAGCCGCCACCCCGGCCGTCGTCATAGCGGAAGCAGAGCTCGCCCTCGAGGTTGAAGCTCCATGAGCCGCCGCGCCGCTCGCCGCGTTCACTGTAGTCGGCCCGGCCGTTGGCGGTGATGATCTCTGCCCATGGCGTGCCATCAGGGTAGATGCCGGCAGCTGGTCGGCCGAGCAGGGCGCCTCGGACCTCGGCGACCGTGAGCCAGCGCGGGCTGTCGGAGGCGGCGGCGTGCCCACTCACACCAAGAAACGCGTAGACGATTGCCGCCACCGTCGCCAGAGACGTGCGTAGAATTGATCCGTTCATCATGGTGGCTCCGCAACAATCCGAAACAAATGGCAAGTGTTTGTTAACCCCACGGCGTTAGATCGGTCTCCCCCGCTCTCTGGTCAAGAGGTGCTGCCATGCTGCCAGAGCTCGACGCCCCCGTGTTTGATGAGACGAACATTGCGAACGTCGCTTCAACGATGGAGGCCCGACGAACGACGTCGGCCTTGAACAATGTCAACAACGACACCGGCCGAACGGCGTTCTGCGGCCCTTACGTGCTCGCGGCCATCACGGGCTTCCCGATCAGCCGGATCGAGGAGGAGATCCATAAATTCCGCGAGACGCCGGTCGAGCGACGCCCGATCATCCGCGGCACCAATGCCGGCGAAGTGAGCGCAGCGCTCGCTCATTTCGGATATCGCATGGACCTGAAGGAAGGGTATATGCACCTCGAGCGCAAGGCGCGTCCGACGCTCTGGTCGTGGATGCAGAAGCCGCGCTCGGCCTGGTCGCACTACATCATCGCGATCCACAAGGGCAAGGAAGGCCACTGGGTGCTGATCAAGGGCGTGAAGCTCTGCGACACGTTCTCCGCAGGTAAGTGGCAGTTTGTCTGCGATGGCCCCCACAAGGGCGCCAGGATCATGGAAGTCTTCGAGGTGAAGCGCGATCACGAGCATGGCCTCGCACGCTAGTCGGGCGATGGCGAGCGCGTCCGGATTGCCGCTGGTCATTGCCATGGATTGTGAGTATAAGGCGGGCGATTTCGTGCTCCGCCTGCCGCGCCGACGCGCGGCGACGGGGCCGTTGCGCGCCTCGAGGAGCTTGTTATGGCCGTACCCAAGAAGAAGACCAGCCCGTCACGTAAGGGCATGCGCCAGTCGGCAGATGCGCTGACAGCGCCGACCTATATCGCCGACGCCAAGACCGGTGATCTGCGCCGCCCCCACCACGTCGATCCGAAGACCGGGCTCTACCGCGGGCGTCAGATTCTCCCGGCACCGAAAGAGGAAGAGTGACCCTTTGCTCCAACTAGCGCGCGTGCCCATTCCGGGATGATCACGTGCAGCAGGGGGAGCGCGCCTCGGGCCAAACTGCCGCCACGCCATGGCGACGTCGTAGCATGCTGCCTGCCGACAACTCCATAGTCCAGGACGCAACACCAAGAGCGAACGGAGATCACTCAATGATGTCGCTTCGATCACTGCCGCTGATGATCATCCCGTTCATCATCTACAATATCCTGGCCTATACGTTCTCGGGCACCGAGGCCGATGCGGTGTTCCGCGATCGCCTGTTCGATCTGCCGCTCGGCGGTGGTCGCAAGTGGACGTTCTCCAAGGGCGATCTGGTCATGCTCCTGGTGATGCTGTGCCTGTTCTTCGAGCTCATCAAGTCGACCTGGACCGGCTCGTCTTCGCTGATCGACCACGGTCTCTCGATGCTGGTGTTCATTTTCTGCTTGATCGAGTTCATCCTGGTGCCGCGAGCCGCCACGTCCGTGTTCTTTTTCATCATGGTCGCGGCGTTGATCGACGTGATCGCCGGATACACGATCGGCATTCGCGTCGCCCGGCGTGACGTGTCGTTCGGCGGCGACGCCTGATCGTTCCTCGGATCTGCAGCGAATACGTTCGATGGCTGGCCCAGCGCCGGCCATCGCGCGTTTTGGGGCGACCAATCGGCAACCGACGGAGGATATCGGGACCGCAATTCAGCGATTCTTAGGATTTGTGGCCATACTTTCGGGGTTCATGCGGCACCGATCAGGGACCATCGATTGTGAGCGGACCTCGCGAAGCTCGAATTGCCGATCACGCGATCGATACGCCGGTCGCCTCGCCGCTCGACGACGGCAGTCCCGAGGCCGGCATCGACCTCCTCGGGTTGCTCTCCTCGGTGCAAGAGACGGCCTATCTCTGGGACATCCGGTCGGACCGCATCGACTGGGAGAGCAACGCCCTCGAGGTGCTGGGCCTCCACTCGGCTGGCCAGGTCGGCACCGGCGCCGACTTCCAGTTCCTGATCGCGCCCGAGCACGTCAAGCGACGCCAGGATGCAATCCTGAAGCTCCAGCCGGTCGAAGGGGCGAGCGGCGCTCCCTATCGCGTGCAGTATCGCTTCACTCCCGCCGGGCGACGCAGCGATGCCGCCCTCTGGCTCGAGGACCATGGCCGCTGCTGGTTCGATCAGGCCCGCCAGCCGGTCCGCGCGCGGGGCGTCATTCGCGTCATCAATGAGCGCTATTGGGAGGAGCAGCGCCTCCTCTATCGCTCGGACCATGACGAACTGACCGGCCAGCTCAACCGCATTCGCCTGACCGAAGCTCTCGGTGCCGTGGTGACGCGCGCCGAGCGCACGAAGCATACCTGCGCCTTCCTGATGATTGCCGTAAACAATCTGGCCGTCATCAACGAGACCTTCGGCTTCGACGTTGGCGACGAGGTGATCGCCTCGGTCGCCAAGACCGTGCGCAAGCTGCTGCGCGGCGGCGACAGCATCGGGCGCTACTCGTCGAACAAATTTGGCATCATTCTGAATGACTGCAGCCCCGTTGCCATGCGGACCGCCGCCGACCGCTTCATGAAGGCGGTCCGCGAGCTGCCGATCAAGACGGCCGCCACCCAACTTTCCGCGACCGTTTCCGTCGGCGGCGTCATCGTGCCCGACCAGGCGCAGACCGTGCACCAAGCCTTGAGCCACGCGCTGCAGGCGCTTGACCTCGCGAAGGCCAGGCGCTCAGACAGTTTCATGGCCTTCGAGCCGAGCGCCGTGAAGGAGACGGCGCGGCTCCGCAACATCACTATCGCCGACGAGGTGATCGCGGCAATCGACGAGAACCGCATGCGGCTCGCGCTGCAGCCGATCGTCGACACGGCGACGCGCGAGCCCGCGCTCTACGAGTGCCTGTTGCGCATGGAGAAGCCGAACGGCCTCGTCGTCTCGGCCGGCGAGTTCATCGTCGTCGCCGAGCAGCTCGGACTCTCCCGCCTCATCGACAGACGCACGCTCGAGCTCGCCGTCGAGCTCCTGAAGAAGCATCCGACGCTGGCATTGTCACTCAACGTGTCGAGCCTCACCTCGAGCGACCACGACTGGCTCGTCGCCCTGCATCGTCTCACCGGCGGGCGACGGCAGCTGACGAGCCGTCTCACCATCGAGATCACCGAGACCTCGGCGATCCACGACATCGACCAGACCGTGGCCTTCGTTGATACCTTGAAGGAGCTCGGCTGCCGCGTCGCTATCGACGACTTCGGCGCGGGGTACACCTCGTTCAAGAACCTGAAGCACCTCAAGGTCGACATGGTGAAGATCGACGGCTCGTTCGTGAAGAACCTGACCGAGGATCCGACCAACAGGGTGTTCATCCGCGCGCTCGTCGATATCGCCAGGACCTTCGGCATGGCGACGGTCGCCGAGTGGGTCGCCGACGAGCCGACGGTCGAGGCGCTGAAGGATGCCGGCATCACGCATCTCCAAGGCTTCCTGTTCGGTCAGCCGCTAGATCCTTCAGAGCTGTACGCAGCACGCCGCTGAGCTCGCTCACGTCCACAGCTGGATCCCTGCCGTGCATTGACGGTCTTCCGCGCCTTCGGGTCTGATGCCTCGCGTGGCCAGTGTC
>DAORNH010000105.1:6691-12783 GCA_035440865.1 Hyphomicrobiaceae bacterium
GATTGACTTGGCCCTCCGCTCCGCCGTGCCGGCCTCGGTTGCCGGCAACGGGAGAGCGGCCGGACCAGAACGGACAAGGGGCATCGCGATGTCGCAATCGTCGGGAACTGTGCGACCATCCCGATCGCTCTACATGGCAGTATGGGCGGTGCTCGCGACAGCGGCGCTTGCTTATCTCGCCGTATTCGTCCACCGGCCGGACCTCATCCACCGCTTCGCCGTGCGCCCTCAGCGCGATGGCGTGGAGCTGCAGCGCCTCGTTGAGCGCATGGCGTCCGAGAACGCAGCGCTCCGAGGCGAGATGAAGGGCCTCAAGGCTGATCTCGACGACCTGCGCAGCGTCGTCGCCGAGAGACAGGCCCGCGACCAGGCTATCGCCGACCGCATGGCCGCGATGTCGCCGCCGCCCAGCGGCGCGTCGGCCGAGAAGGGCGTAACGACGGGCGCGATCGGGCCCGCGGTGCTCGCCGTCAGTCCCGCCCCCGCTGCTCCAGCTGCCGAGCCGAAGGCACTCCAACTGACGACGGCCTCGAGTCTCGAAGCTTTGCGCCTCGCCTGGAGCCTGCTCACGGACCAGAATAAGGCGCTCTTCCGCGGGTTGGAGCCGCGCTATGTCGAGGTCGAGGGCGGCGGCAGCTACCAGCTGCTCGCCGGGCCGCTCAAGGCCGACGCCGATGCTCTCAAGGCCTGCAACACCCTGAAACAACGGCGCCTCCCCTGCAGCGTCGTTCCATTCCGAGGCGCGGCTCTCTAGGGCCGGACGCCGCCGGAGCGGCGAGGCCATGTGTCAATCGTGGTGTGGACAGTCGACTGCCCGAGTGCGATATCGCGAATGATAATGGACGAGAGACGACGCGCGACGGCGTCTCAGTAACGGCGCCGAGGCATCATGGGTGTGTTCAGCGAGATCTTCAGCTGGTGGGGTGGCAACACCTGGTCGAACCGCATCTACACCGCATTCCGAGGCCGCCTTGTCGGCGTCGATGAGCAGGGCAATCGATACTACGAGCAGTCGCGGGGTGTCGGGCCGCTCGGCGTGCCACGGCGCTGGGTGATCTACAAGGACCTCGCCGAGGCGTCCAAGATCACGCCCGACTGGCACGGCTGGATGCACCATACGGTCGACACGCCGCCAACCAAGGAATCATACACCCCGCGTCCCTGGCAGAAGCCGCATCGCATGAACATGACCGGGACCAGCGAGGCGTACAGACCGGAGGGGTCGATCCTCGCGAAGGGTGTCCGGCCCAAGGCGACAGGCGACTACAAGCCATGGCGGCCCGAATAGGCGCCTCGGTGATGCCAAGACCGTCGCTCGGCACGGCCGCGAAACTGCTGACCGGCGTCGCGCTTCTGGCAGTCCTCGTCTGGCAGGTCGATATCGCCAAGGTCGGGGCGCTGCTGCGCCGGACAGACCCGCTACTGTTCATCGGCGCAACGTGCGCGGCCGGCATCGGCCTCGCCGCGCAGGCACTGCGCTGGTCGATCGTCGCACGCGAGCTGACCCCGGTGCTGAGCCTGCGTGACGCGCTCATCGGTGTCTACGAAGGACAGTTCGTCAACCAGATCATGCCAGCGATGATCGGCGGCGACGCCGTCAGGGCCTTGCGCGCCTACGATGCCGGGGCGACAGCAGGGCGTGCGATCCTCGGCGTGCTGCTCGATCGCGCTTTCGGCCTCCTCTTCATCGCGCTCATCGTGATCGCCACCTTCGCTCTGTCGGCGGCGCCCGTTGTCGCAGCGCCGGTCTTCCAATTCATCACCATCGCCGCGGGCCTCGTTGTCGCCGGCGCGCTTGCGCTCGCAATCGTCGGACCACTCGTCGCCACGCTGTCGCTGCCGCACTGGCTTGCCGCACTCGCAAGCGTGATCGCCGGATTCGCGACGATCGCGCGGCGGCCCATCGCCATGCTGCAACTCGCTGCCGCCATGCTGGTCGCAGCAGCTGGACTTGCAGCCGGCATCGCACTCTCGGCGCGGGCGATCGGCGTCACGCTCTCGCCCGTCGATGCGATCGTCGTGCTGACCGGCATTGTCATCGCTGGGGCCATACCGTTGTCGGTCGGAGGCTGGGGGCTCCGAGAAGGGGCAACCGTGCTCCTCCTGAAGGCTGCCGGCGTCGAGGCGGCGGCGGCAGTAAGTCTCGCGATACTGTTTGGCCTCGCGCTCACCGTCCTCGGCATCGCCGGCGGCGCCGTATGGCTGACGTCGGGCTACCGTCGCGTCGATCGCGCGACGGGGCTTGGCGAGCTGAAACGTGCTGCGACAGGAGCGCCGCCATGATCACCGTTCCGGGCGAAGGCACGCGCGCCGGGCCAGAGCTCACCCCCCGTAAGCAGGCCTTCCGCGACAATGCCGACCGCATGGCGCCGGAGCGCCGCAAGTGGGTGCAGCGCAATCGCGGCTACTACGGCGACGACCGTCGCTACATGCGCTTCCTGATCCCACGCGGCGCGCGCGTGCTCGATCTCGGCTGCGGCAACGGCGACCTCCTCGCGGCACTTCACCCCTCCCGCGGCCTCGGTATCGACTTTTCGCCACGCATGATCGAAGAGGCGCGCCGCTCGCATCCGAACCTCGAGTTCATGCTGGCGGATGCCGAGAATGCGAGCGAGATGGCGGCAATCGAAGGGCCGTTCGACTTCATCATCCTGTCCGACACGATCGGCACCTTTGAGGATATCGAGGAGGCGCTCCGGCTGCTGCACCGACTCTGCACGCCCTCGACGCGTATCGTCATCGCCTACTACTCGCCCTCCTGGGACCCGCTCCTTCGCCTCGGCACGATGCTCGGCAAGCGCATGCCGCAACCGAAGCCGAACCTGATCTCCATGGTTGACTTCCTCAACATCCTCGATCTCGCCGAGTTCGAGCCGATCCGCATCGAGAGGAAGCAGATCGTGCCGCTGTGGCTGTTCGGGCTCGGGCGCCTCATCAACCGGTTCATCCAGCCGCTGCCCGGAATCCGGTCTTTCGGGTTGCGCATGTACGTCGTCGCCCGCTCGAAGCGGGCTGCACCGAAGCCCGCGCCCTCGACGTCGGTCGTCATTCCCTGCCGCAACGAGAAGGGCAACATCGAGCGCGCCGTCCGTGAGCTGCCGCGATTTGGCCGCCACCAGGAGATCGTGTTCGTCGAGGGCAACTCGAGTGACGGCACCTATGAGGAGTGCCTGCGCGTCAAGGAGGCTTACCAGGGCCAATGGGACATCAAGGTCTTGAAGCAGGACGGCCGCGGCAAGGGCGACGCCGTGCGCAAGGGCTTCACCCATGCCTCGGGCGACATCCTCATGATCCTCGATGCCGATCTCACGATGCCGGCGGGCGCCCTGCCGAAGTTCTACGATGCGATCGCGACAGGGAAGGGCGAGTTCATCAACGGAACGCGCCTCATCTATCCCATGGAGGACGAGGCGATGCGCTTCCTCAACCATGCGGCCAACCGCACGTTTGCGGCGCTCTTCTCCTATTTGCTGAACCAGCGCTTTACGGACACGCTCTGCGGCACCAAGGTGCTGTGGCGGACGGACTACGACCAGATCGTCGCCAACCGCGCCTATTTCGGCGACTTCGATCCCTTCGGCGACTTCGACCTCATCTTCGGCGCGGCAAAACGCAACCTGCGGATCGTCGAGGTGCCGATCCACTACAAGGCGCGCACCTACGGCGAGACGCAGATCTCGCGCTTCCGTGACGGTTGGCTCTTGCTGCGCATGGTGGTTTTCGCCTTCAAGAAGCTGAAGGCGATCTGACCGTCGCCACCTGACTTTCGAGACGGCCCATCAAATCTTCTATCCGATGCTTCCCGACGGTTGGCCGGAATCGCACCTTTCGTGCGCGCGGGCGGCACCGCGGGGCTCTTCTCCGCGATCCTGCCCGGCTGGAGCCCCGGCGGCGCCAACTCGCAGGTGGTGACCCCGGCCTCTCGGGATTGAGCAGCGGGCGCCGACCCGCTGACGGTGTCGGCGAGGCGCTTGCTGCCTCGCGTACTTGCCAAGGCATGTGTTGAGGGTTCGCTCCGCCTCTCACTCGTCAGGGCCGCGCAGGCGGCCGCATGCGGCTCCTGGTGTAGCGCGCGCGATCCGATGCCAGACCGATTATCCTGGCACGACATCGCCCGCTGTCATGGATGCGAGCGCATTCGCGCGCTCTCCATCCATCGGTCGCCCTCGATGTTCAGCTCGGAGCCGCCGTCTTCATGACGAAGGGGTTGCCGCCGGCGCCGACCTCGAGGTTCATCCACACGCTCTTGGTCTGCAAGTACTCGTCGATTGCCGTCGCGCCGTTCGAGGCCCGAGCTCTTGTAGCCGCCGAACGGCATCGTGAAGGAGACGGCGCGGTAGGTGTTCACCCACACAGTGCCCGCGCGGATGCGCCGCGACATGCGGATTGCGCGGTTGATGTTCTGCGTCCACACGCCCGAGCCGAGGCCGTAGATCACGTCATTGGCGATCTGGCCCGCCTCCTCCTCGTCCTTGAACTTGATGACGGAGAGCACGGGGCCGAACACCTCCTCCTGCGCGATCCGCATCTTGTTGTGGACGCCGGTGAAGATCGTAGGCTTGACGAAGTACTTGCCGCCGCCGTCAGCCGCAGTCGCCGGGCCCCCGCCGAGCACACACGTGGCGCCTTCGCCCTTGGCGATGTCGATGTAGCCGAGCACCTTCTCGTACTGCGGCGGCGTCGTCACCGGGCCGACCTGCGTCTCGAAGAGTTGCGGATTGCCGAGCTTGGCCGTGCCCGCGATTTTGACGAGCTTCTCCATGAACTTGTCGTGGATGCTCTCCTGCACGAGGAGGCGCGAGCCCGCGATGCAGGTCTGCCCCGAGGCCGCGAAGATCCCCGAGATGGCGCCATTCACGGCGTCGTCGAGCACGCAATCGTCGAACACGATGTTCGGCGACTTGCCGCCGAGCTCGAGCGACACCTTCTTGAAGGCGGCAGACGCAAGCGAGGCAACGCGCGAACCTGTCGCCGAGCCGCCGGTGAAGGCGACCTTGGCGACCTTAGGATGCGTGACGAGCGCTTCGCCCGCAACCGCGCCATAGCCCGTGACCACGTTGACGACGCCGGGCGGTAGGCCCAGCGGCTCGATGACGAGCTTCATGAATTCGAGAAGCGAGGCGCTCGTGTACTCGGAGGGCTTGATGACGACCGTGCAGCCAGTCGCGAGCGCCGGGGCAAGCTTCCAGGCGACGAGCAGGAGGGGCGAATTCCACGGCACCACGAAAGCGCACACGCCCACAGGCTCGCGCAACGTGAAGGTGAAGTGGTTCGCCTTGTCGACCGGCACCACCGAGCCCGTGATTTTGTCGGCGAGCCCGCCGAAGTAATAGTACCACTCGGGCATGTACTTCGTCTGTGCCTGCATCTCCGAGATGAGCTTGCCGTTGTCGCGCACCTCGATCTTGGCGAGGTGCTCCGCATGCTTCTCGATGTTTTCGGCAAGTTTCCTCAGGATTTTGCCGCGCGCCGTCTGCGTCATGCTGGCCCAAGGGCCGCTTTCGAATGCGCGGTGTGCGGCGAGGCAGGCGCGGTCGACATCGCGGGCGTCGCATTCTGGGATCTCTGCCCAGGGCTCTCCCGAATAAGGGTCCGACGTGAGAAAGCGCTTGCCCGAGGCCGCGTCCGTCCACTTGCCATCGATGTAGGTCTGGTAGGTCTGCAGCTTGGTGGGGCGATCCTGCATGGCATGTCTCCGGTGCTGGGGATTTGAGCCGATCCAACGACTGTCGCGGCCGGACGTCAAGCGCCGCGGCTCCTGATCAGCTGCGTGGCTTGGCGCGTGTGGTTGGCGGCGCTGTGGCCGGGTCTTCGGGCCAGGGGTGCTTCGGATAGCGGCCCCGCATCTCGGCGCGCACCGCCGCCCACGAACCCTTCCAGAAGCCGGGGAGATCGCGGGTGATCTGGATCGGGCGCCCCGCCGGCGAGAGGAGATGCAACGTGAGGGGCAAGCGGCCGCGCGCGATCGCAGGGTGGACGGTCAACCCGAAAAGCTGCTGCACGCGGATCGCCAGGATGGGCGCTCCCGGCCCCTCGTACTCGATCGGGTGACGCTGGCCGGTCGGCGCCTCGTAGTGGGTCGGCGCATCGCT
>DAORNH010000105.1:12925-13177 GCA_035440865.1 Hyphomicrobiaceae bacterium
ATCGGGCAGGCCGAGGCGCGGCTCGGCGGCGGCGACAAAGCCGACGCGGTCACGGAGTTGGCGCTGGGCGCGGCTCCAGGGGAGCTTGTCGATGCCGAGAGTGGCGGCGCCTTTTGCCAGCGCCAGGGCGGAGGCGGCATCGATCGCGACGGCGGCCGGAGTGCTCTCGAGCGTGATGGCATCGAGCGACCGGGTGCGGCGCGCGCGGACCGCTTTCGCCTCGGCGTCGAAGAATACTTCGTCGCGCTCGCT
>DAORNH010000106.1:0-231 GCA_035440865.1 Hyphomicrobiaceae bacterium
AGAATAGCACGGTGCCGGAAAAGCGCGAGAGGCGCGCTTTCGGCGGCAGGCCGGCGGTGAGCTCGGGCCGCGTCGCGTTTTGCGCGATGCGCTCGGCCATGCGCGTTGTCGCGCGGCGGCTGGCGGAGGGCGGGCCGACGCCGAGCAAGCCGATGCGCTCGCCGCCGCGGATGAGGAGCTCGCCGAGCGCGAGCTGGAGCACGATCGCACGATCGCGCTTGGTGACCGGGG
>DAORNH010000106.1:422-6608 GCA_035440865.1 Hyphomicrobiaceae bacterium
CCGGCGCGGCGGCGGCCGTGGATGCCGTGCGTCACCGTCATGGAGACGCGCATCGCCTCCATGACGAGATCGGGGAGGCGATCGGCGACGCCATGTGCCTCGCCCTCGAGGCGCAGCACGCTGGTGTCCGCAGCGCCGGCCGCAGCACTCGTCGTCCCTCCGCGTGTCGCCGCCATCATCGCCTCCGCGCGCTCTTCAGCTGACGCGGCCGGCGAGGCGCGCGATGACGCCGCCGACCGTCTCGCCCTCCGCACGGGCGGCGAACGTCAGGGCCATGCGGTGTTTCAGGATCGGGTCGGCGAGAGAGATCACATCGTCGATGGAGGGGGCGAGGCGGCCGTCGATCAGCGCCTTGGCGCGGACGGCGAGCATGAGAGCCTGGCTCGCACGGGGGCCCGGACCCCAGGCGATCAGACGGTCGGTTTCCTCGCCTGCGCCAGAGCCGGGACGGGCAGAGCGGACGAGGGCAAGGATCGCCTCGACGACCTTGTCGGGGACGGGGATCTGGCGCACGAGCCGCTGCACGGCCATCAGCTCGGGACCCGTGAAGACGGTCTCGACCTTGCGGTCTTCGACGCCCGTCGTCGAGAACAGCATGCGTCGCTCGGCGGCCTGATCGGGATAGCCGACGTCGATCTGGAGAAGGAAGCGGTCGAGCTGGGCTTCGGGCAGCGGGTAGGTGCCTTCCTGCTCGAGCGGGTTCTGCGTGGCGAGCACGTGGAAGGGCTGCGGGGTGTCGTGGCGCTGGCCGGCGACGGTGACGTGATGCTCCTGCATGGCCTGCAGCAGCGCCGACTGCGTCTTGGGGCTCGCGCGGTTGATCTCGTCGGCCATAAGGAGCTGCGCGAAGATCGGTCCCTTGATGAAGCGGAAGCTGCGGCGCCCGCCGCTGCCCGTCTGGTTCTCCTCGAGCACCTCCGCGCCGATGATGTCGGAGGGCATCAAGTCAGGCGTGAACTGGATGCGTTTGGCATCGAGGCCGAGCGCCTTGCCGAGCGTTTCGACAAGCAGCGTCTTGGCAAGGCCGGGGACACCGACGAGCAGCGCGTGACCGCCCGAAAGCAGCGTGACCAGCGTGCGCTCGATCACTTGATCCTGGCCGAAGATGACGGCTGACACCGCCTTGTGGACGCGATGGATGCGCTCGCCGGCGGCTTCGACGCGCTCGACGATGTTGTCGTCGGTCTGTGTGACGGTGCTCATGGGATTTGGGCGACCTGCGGTTGGTTGACCGGGGAGCTTGCTGCCCCGAACATGGTGATACTATGGACTATCGGCGACCTTAGCAGCAGGGTGCAAGGGCGTCGTCTTAACAACCCGTAATCTGGCGAAATCGTGAAGAGTGGCCTTGATGGCGCAGTCGGATGAAAAGGCGGGCGGGCTCGCCGGGCTCGAGGCGCTCTTGAAGGCGCAAGGCACTCTGCCGCCCGTCGAGCGCTGGAACCCGCCCTATTGCGGCGACATCGGCATGCGCATCCGCTCCGACGGCGTGTGGCTCTACCAGAGCTCGCCGATCGGGCGGATGCCGCTGGTCAAGCTGTTCGCGCGCGTGCTCAGGCGTGACGCGGACGGGCGGCACTATCTCGTGACGCCCGTCGAGAAGGTAGACGTTGCTGTGGATGACGCACCGTTCCTCGCGGTCGAGATGGAAATACGCGGGGATGGCGAAGCGCGCGAGTTCCTTTTCCGCACCAACGTGGACGACGTGGTGGCGCTCGGCCGCGAGCATCCCCTGCGCTTCGTCGAAGAGGCCGGGAGCGGCGGGCTGAAGCCCTATCTCCACGTCCGTGGCCGCCTCGAGGCCCTCGTCACGCGCGCGCTCTATTACGACCTCGTCGAGCTCGCCGAGCCGCGCGCGGACGGGACACTCGTGCTCACCAGTGGCGGCGTCGAGTTCCCGCTGGTCGCGGGCTGAGACCCCGGCCGGGTCAGCGGCCTTTGTATTGCGGCTTCCTCTTCTCATTGAAGGCGTTGATGCCCTCCTGGCGATCCTCCGTCGGCACCGTGCGATTGTAGGCCTCGATCTCGAAGGCGTAGCCCATGGCGCGATCCATCTCGACGCCCTTGTCGATGGACTTCTTGGCCTGGCGCACGGAGATCGGCGCATTCGAGGCGATCTTGCGGGCCGTCGCCAGCGCGGCCTCGAGGAGCCTGTCGCCGGGGTGGACTGCATTCACCATGCCGTAGCCGAGCGCGTCGGCGGCCGTGAACGGCGTGCCCGTGAGGATGATCTCCTTGGCGCGGCGCACGCCGACGGCGCGCGGCAGGTTCTGCGTGCCTGCGGCGCCCGGCATGATGCCGAGCGTCACCTCGGTCAGCGCGAAGCGGGCATGCTCGGCCGCGTAGACGAAATCGCAGGCAAGCGCGATCTCCATGCCGCCCGCGTAGGCGTGACCGTTGACGGCGGCGATGACGGGGATCGGGCACTCCATGATGGCGCGCACCATCTGCTCGACGATGGCGTGCTGCTGGCGCCAGGTCGAATCGCTCATGCCCTTGCGCTCCTTGAGGTCGGCGCCGGTGCAGAAGCCGCGGGTGCCTGATCCCGTGAGGACGAGGCAGGCCGCCTGGCTCTCGTCGACGTAAAAGGTCATGAAGAGATCGCGCAGCTCCCGCATCATCTGCGTGTTCATGGCATTGAGCGCGTCGGGCCGATTGAGGGTGATGAGGCCGACGCGGTCGGCGCCGATCGCGACCTCGAGCGTCTCGTAAACGGGCATGGGGCATCCTTTGCGGGTCATGACAAGGCGCCACTCTGCCCGCAGTGCAGGGCAGGATCAATCCGATGCGGCAGGTGAGTAGGGAGTGGGCGAACTATGCGAGGAGGAGCCTGCTAGCTCGACGGTGAGGGGGAGGTTCGGGCACGTGGACCGGCCAACGCTCGTCAGGCGCGTGGTCGGTCGTGCACGAATTTCAGGCTGACCTATTGCGCTGCACAATTCATTGGCGAAGCGCTCATAAAGCCGGCGACCTCCACGCCGAAATGTACGCGTTTCGGTGCCTGGTAGATCGTCATAGAGGTTTGAAATATAAAGTAATTCAGTCGAAATTTTAAAACTGGCACGGATCCTGCCTTAACCATTGCCGACGCGCCGGCTCCCGGCGTCTCGGTGGGATGAATGCTGTGCCTTGCGGCAGCGCTGCTGCCAGCGGTCGCTGCGTTGCACACAAGCGTGCCGGCCTCGATCCGGCAGCGCGGTGGTCGCGGAGCGCCGGCACTCGCTCCCTCACCGGGATGCCCCGTCGGCCCGAGCTGACAACGCGGGACAGAGGTGGGACATGAACGGACGATCCCCGACGACGGTGACGCGGGCCAATCCTATTGATCGGCGCACGTTGCTTCGGCAGGGTGCCGCCACGGCGGCGACTGCGGGGCTGATGTCGTCGCTTAAGGCGGCGTTTCCTGCTGGCGCGTTTGCACAAGCGGCTGGGCCTGAGGTGAAGGGGACGCGGCTCGGCTACATTGCGCTCACCGATGCCGCGCCGCTGATCATCGCCAAGGAGAAGGGCTTCTACGCCCGGCACGGCCTCCCCGACATGGACATCGCCAAGCAGGCCTCGTGGGGGGCGACGCGGGACAACATGGCGCTCGGCTTCAAGGCCAACGGCATCGACGGCGGCCACATCCTGCGACCCAAGGTGCACCTCTACGCGACCGGTGCAGTGATGCAGAACAAGCAACCGCTCGCCATGTACACGCTTCTCAACCTCAACGAGGACTGCCAGGGCCTCTCTGTCGCCAACGAGTACAAGGCACTGCCCGTCGGCACGGATGCCTCGCCCTTGAAGGAGGCCTTCGCCAGGAAGAAGGCCGCGGGCAAGGAGGTAAAGGTCGCCATGACCTTCCCTGGCGGCACGCACGACCTGTGGATCCGCTACTGGCTCGCGGCCGGCGGCATCGATCCCGAC
Organism: Hyphomicrobiaceae bacterium; assembly: GCA_035440865.1. Classification (GTDB taxonomy): domain Bacteria; phylum Pseudomonadota; class Alphaproteobacteria; order Rhizobiales; family Hyphomicrobiaceae; genus DAORNH01. The sequence goes on from DAORNH010000106.1 coordinate 4,332, forward strand.
AAGGACGTGCAGACGATCGTGGTGCCGCCGCCTCAGATGGTCGCCAACATGAAGGTCGGCACCATGGATGCCTTCTGTGTCGGCGAGCCCTGGAACGAGCAACTCGTCAACCAGGACATCGGCTTCACGGCGGCGACCACGGGCGAGATCTGGTTCAAGCACCCCGAAAAGGTGCTCGGCATGCGGGCCGATTTCGTCGACGCGAACCCGAAGGCGACGCTCGCTATTCTCGCGGCCACGATGGAAGCGCAGATGTGGTGCGAGAAGATGGAGAACAAGGAGGAGATGGCCGCGATCATCGGCAAGCGGCAGTGGTTCAACGTGCCGGTCGCCGACATCATCGGACGCATCAAGGGCGACATCAACTACGGCCGCGGCAAGGTCGCCAAGGGGACCAACCTGCTCATGAAATTCTGGGGCGACGGCGGCGCCGTCTCCTATCCCTGGAAGAGCCTCGATACCTGGTTCGTCGCAGAGAACATCCGCTGGGGCAAGTTCGCGCCGGACACCGATATCAAGGCGCTCGTCAACAAGACCAATCGCTCGGATTTGTGGCTCGCGGCGGCGAAGTCGCTTGGAGTTGCGGGCGCGCCCTCGGGCGACAGCCGCGGAGTCGAGAAGTTCTTCGACGGCAAGACGTTCGATCCAGCCGACCCGGCGGCCTACCTCAAGTCGCTGGCCATCAAGCGCGCGACGGTGTGAGCGCTGGAGCGGTGCCCTCGATACGGGCGCCTTCCACCGGCCTCTCATTGCATGATCAATCGGAGCTTCTGAATGCCGTCACACGCCGTCAAGCTTGCAACGACAGGTTCAGCCGCCGCCATACCCGTGAGCGCCGCACCGCACGCCGAGATCATCGCCATGGAGCCGCGCAAGGGCGCTCGCAAGCGCCAGCCCATGAAGCACCTCGCTGCGATCATCGTAGCGGTGCTGCCGCCGCTGATCGTCGTCGCGCTGGCGCTGCTCGTCTGGGAGGTCGCGGCATCGGGTCCTAAGTCGAGTCTGCCGTCGCCGAGCAGGATTTGGGTCGAAGCGCGTGACCTGATCGTCAATCCGTTCTTCGTCAATGGCACGCAGGACATCGGCCTCGGCTGGCGCGTGCTGACCTCGTTGCAGCGCGTCGCGATCGGCTTCGGTCTAGCGGCGGTCGTCGGCATCCTGCTCGGCGCGCTCGTCGGGCAGAGCGTGTGGGCGATGCGCGGGCTCGATCCTGTGTTCCAGGTGCTGCGAACCGTGCCGCCGCTCGCCTGGCTGCCGATCTCGCTCGCGGCGTTCCGCGATGCCAACCCTTCAGCGATATTCGTGATCTTCATCACCTCGATCTGGCCGATCATCATCAACACGGCGGTCGGCATCCGCAACATTCCGCAGGACTACCGCAACGTGGCCGACGTCTTGCGGCTCAATCAGGCGGAGTTCTTCTGGCGGATCATGATCCCGTCGGCGGCACCCTACATGTTCACGGGCCTCAGGATCGGCATCGGCCTTTCCTGGCTCGCGATCGTCGCGGCCGAGATGCTGACCGGCGGCGTCGGCATCGGCTTCTTCATCTGGGATGCCTGGAATTCCTCCCGTCTCTCCGACATCGTCGTCGCACTCGCCTACATCGGAATCGTCGGCTTCGTGCTCGACCGCATCGTCGCGCTCGTCGGGCGTATCGCGACGCGTGGCACGGCCACGGCTTGAAGGGACACATCATGATCGCCAAGCTCGAGCCGAGTTTGCATACGACGTCCCGCCCGATGGGCGCGGGCCGACCGCTCCTCAAGATCGACCATGTCGACAAGACCTTCTCGCGCGGCGGCACGGACACCGAGGTGCTGCGTGACGTCTCGCTCGCGATCGAGCGGGGCGAGTTCGTCTCGATTATTGGCCACTCGGGATGTGGGAAGTCGACGCTGCTCAATCTGATCGCGGGGCTGACTCGGGTCTCGCGCGGCGCCGTGCTGCTCGAGGACCAGGAGGTGAATGCGCCGGGACCCGATCGCGCCGTCGTCTTCCAGAACCACTCGCTGCTGCCGTGGCTCACGGTCTACGAGAACGTGCGCATGGCCGTCGACAAGGTGTTCTCCGGCCACAAGTCGCGCACCGAGCGCCACGAGTGGACGCTGCACAACCTCGGCCTCGTGCAGATGGGGCACGCCAAGGACAAGCGTCCGGGCGAAATCTCCGGCGGCATGAAGCAGCGCGTCGGCATCGCCCGCGCGCTCGCGATGGAACCGAAGGTGCTGCTGATGGACGAGCCCTTCGGCGCGCTCGATGCGCTGACGCGGGCGC
>DAORNH010000106.1:6676-13158 GCA_035440865.1 Hyphomicrobiaceae bacterium
ACGACGTCGACGAGGCCGTGCTGCTCTCCGACCGCATCGTGATGATGACCAACGGTCCGGCGGCGACGATCGGCGAGGTCCTCGATGTCGATCTGCCTCGGCCGCGCCGGCGCCTCGAGCTCGTCTCGGACCCGACCTACATCGCCGCGCGCGAGGCGGTGCTCCGCTTCCTCTACGAGCGGCACCGATACGTGGAGGCGGCGGCATGAGCACGGAGATGCTGGAAAGGTCGACGCCGCGCGTCGCGCCGCCTGAGCGGCAGCGGCTCGTCGTGATCGGCAACGGCATGGCGCCGGGGCGCGCGCTAGAGAAGCTCTTCGAGCTCGCGCCGGACGCCTATGACGTCACGATCTTCAACGCCGAGCCGAGGGTCAACTACGATCGCATCATGCTCTCGCCTGTGCTCTCGGGCGAGAAGAGCTTCGAGCAGATCGTCATCCACGGCGACGGCTGGTACGTGAAGCACGGCGTGACGCTGCACAAAGGCGTCAGCGTGACCGGAATCGATCGCGCGACGCGGACGGTCACCACGGCGCGCGGCATGACGGTGCCGTACGACCGGCTCATCATCGCGACCGGCTGCCGATCGTCATTCCCGTACCGGGCCACAAGCTCGCGGGCGTGCTCTCCTACCGCGATCTCGACGACGTGCAGGCGATGCTGATCGCCGCCAAGTCGCGCGGCAAGGCGATCGTCATCGGCGGCGGGCTCCTCGGCCTCGAGGCGGCCGTCGGCCTCAAGGAGCAGGGTATGGATGTCACCGTCCTGCACCTCGCGCCGACGCTGATGGAGCGCCAGCTCGACACGCCGGCAGGTCATCTCCTGGAGAAGGCGATCGAGGCGCGCGGCATAAGCGTGATCACGCGCGCGAACACCAAGGCTATCCTCGGCGAGAAGAAGGTCGAGGCCGTGCTGCTCGAGGACGGCACGCGGCTTGCCGCCGATCTCGTCGTCATGGCCGTCGGCATCAAGCCCAACGCGGCGCTCGCCAAGGAGGCGGGGCTCACGGTCAACCGCGGCATCGTCGTCGATGCGGCGATGCGAACGTCGGACGCGGACATCTTCGCCGTCGGCGAATGTGCCGAGAGCCACGGACAGGTGTTCGGGCTCGTGGCACCCCTCTACGAGATGGCGAGCGTGATCGCCGGTCAGCTCGCGGGCGATGCCAACGCCGCGTTCAGTCCGAGCGCGGTCGCGACCAAGCTGAAGGTCACGGGCATCAACCTCTTCTCGGCGGGCGACTTCGCAGAGGCGAAGGACCGCGAGGAGATCGTGCTCCGCGATGCGGCGCGCGGTGTCTACAAGCGGCTCGTCATCAAGGACAACAAGCTCATCGGCGCCGTGCTCTACGGAGAGACGGGCGACGGCGCCTGGTTCTTCGACCTGATAAAAAAAGGCACGCCGATCAAGGAGTTGCGTGAGACGTTGATCTTCGGCCCGAGCTATGCCGGAGGCAGCCCTCTGGACCCTACGGCGGCCGTTGCAGCACTGCCGGATGAGGCAGAGATCTGCGGCTGCAACGGCGTCTGCAAGGGCAGGATAACGGGCGCGATCACATCGCTGAAGCTCTCGTCGCTCGACGACGTGCGCGCCCACACGAAGGCCTCGGCGAGCTGCGGCTCGTGCACGGGCCTCGTCGAGCAGCTGATCAAGCTGACACTCGGCGACGGCTACAATCCGTCGGCCGTGCAGCCGATGTGCAAGTGCACGACCCTCGGCCACGACGACGTGCGCCGGCTGATCGTCGCGAAGGGCCTGAAGACGATCCCTGACCTGATGCAGGCGCTCGAGTGGACGACGTCGTGCGGCTGCGCCAAGTGCCGGCCCGCGCTCAACTACTACCTGCTCGCGACCTGGCCCGGCGAGTATCGCGACGACAATCAATCGCGCTTCATCAACGAGCGCGTGCACGCCAATATCCAGAAGGACGGCACGTACTCCGTCGTCCCGCGCATGTGGGGCGGGATGACGAGTGCCACTGAGCTCCGCGCCATCGCCGACGTGGTCGAGAAATTCAAGATCCCGGCGGTCAAGTGCACCGGCGGCCAGCGCATCGACATGCTCGGCGTGAAGAAGGAGGACCTGCCCGCGGTCTGGGCCGATCTCAACAAGGCGGGCATGGTGTCGGGAGCGGCGTACGCCAAGGGGCTGCGCACAGTGAAGACCTGCGTCGGCACGGACTGGTGCCGCTTCGGCACGCAGGATTCGACTGGCCTCGGCGTGAAGCTCGAGAAGTTCCTCTGGGGCTCGTGGACTCCGGCCAAGCTGAAACTCGCCGTATCCGGCTGCCCGAGGAACTGCGCCGAGGCAACCTGCAAGGACATCGGCGTCATCTGCATCGAGAGCGGCTACGACATCCACTTCGCAGGCGCGGCCGGCCTCGACATCAAAGGCACGGAGCTGCTCGGCCATGTGGCGACGGAGGCCGAGACAATCGAGGTGATCGCGGCGCTGACGCAGCTCTACCGCGAGCAGGGCCGCTATCTCGAGCGCATCTACAAGTGGGCAAAGCGCGTCGGCGTCGAGACGATCCGCCGCCAGGTGATGGACGACACGGAGAAGCGCGCGGCGCTGCATTCGCGCTTCGTTCATTCGCAGAAGTTCGCACAGATCGATCCTTGGGGCCAGCGCGTCGCGGGGAAGGACTCGCACGAGTTCTCCCCGCTCGCGGATTTGACGTTCAAGGAGGCTGCGGAATGACATCGGCAGCAGTCAGGGTCGCGTCGGCGGCTTCCGGGCGGGTTCCCGCAGGAGAGCCGGACGGCGCCACCCGAATGTGGGTGGACATCGGCGCGCTCGACTCGGTCCCGGTTCGCGGCGCGCGCGTCGTGAAGACGGCGCAAGGCTGCGTCGCCGTGTTCCGAACGGGCGAGAGCGAAGTCTACGCGATCGACGACAGATGCCCGCACAAGGCTGGGCCGCTCTCGCAAGGTATCGTGCACGACAAGGCCGTGACCTGCCCGCTACACAACTGGGTGATCAGCCTCGAGAGCGGCGAGGCGACAGGCGCGGACACGGGGCGTGTGCGCACATATGCGCTGAAAGTGGAGGCAGGCCGCATCCTGCTGGATACGTCAGCGCTCAAGCCGTGCAAAGTCACCTGAGAGTCGACACATCAGGGGCAGCAGCATGGGCACGTTGAGAATTGAGAACCTGGAGTTTCGCCTTGACGACCTCACGGGCGCGCCGATCCGCGCCCTGATCGCGCGTCACCTGCGCGGTATGCATGAAAATTCGCCGCCGGAAAGCGTCCACGCCTTCGACATCGACAAGCTGCGCGCGCCGGACGTGACCTTCTGGTCGGCCTGGAGCGGCGGCGAGATCGCCGGTTGCGGCGCACTCAAGATGCTGAGCGCGACCGAGGGCGAGATCAAGTCCATGCGCGTCGCCGATTCCTATCTTGGCCAGGGCGTGGGGCGCGCGATCCTCGAGCACATCGTGTCCGAGGCGCGGCTGCGCTCTCTCGCGTCGCTCTGGCTCGAAACGGGTTCGGCGCCAGCCTTCGCACCTGCCATCGGGCTCTACGAGAGCGCCGGCTTTACCCGCTGCCCGCCCTTTGCAGACTACGCCCCCGACCCCTTCAGCGTCTTCATGACGCGCGCGCTCTGACCGAGGACCCGCATGACAGCCGTGACGCGCACCACCTGCCCCTACTGCGGTGTCGGCTGCGGCATCCTCGCGACCCGCACGGCAGCGGGAGGTGTCGAGGTGAGGGGCGATCCGGATCACCCGGCGAATTTCGGGCGGCTCTGTTCGAAGGGGTCGGCACTCGCCGAGACGCTCTCGCTCGACGACCGGCTGCTGTATCCGCTCGTCGACGGCGTACGCGCGAGCTGGGATACGGCACTCGATCGCGTCGCGACGCGCTTTGCAGAGGCGATTGCGGTGCACGGCCCCGAAGCGGTTGCCTTCTACGTCTCGGGGCAGATCCTGACCGAGGATTACTACGTCGCCAACAAGCTGATGAAGGGCTTCATCGGCGCGGCCAACATCGACACCAACTCGCGGCTCTGCATGGCGTCGTCGGTCGCGGGGCACAAGCGTGCGTTCGGCGCTGATGCCGTGCCCGGCTGCTACGAGGATCTAGAGGCGGCCGACCTCGTCGTGCTGGTCGGCTCGAATCTCGCCTGGTGCCATCCGGTGCTCTACCAGCGCATCGTCGCGGCGCGGGAAAAACGTGGCGGGCTGCCGAAGGTCGTCGTGATCGATCCGCGGCGGACGGCGACATCTGAGATCGCCGACATGCATCTGGCGCTGAAGCCGGACAGCGACGTGGCGCTCTTCAACGGATTGCTCTTGGCGCTCGCCGGCGGCAACGCGACGGACCGCGACTGGATCTCGCGCTGCACCAGCGGCTTCCGCGCCGCGATCGATGCGGCTCGGGCCATGTCGGTGAGCGACATCTCACGGGCATCCGGCCTTGCCAAGGGCGAGCTGCTGGCCTTCTACGACATGTTCGTTCGGACAGAGCGCGTCGTCACGGTCTACAGCCAGGGCGTCAACCAGTCGGCGTCGGGTACCGACAAGGTCAACGCGATCATCAACTGCCACCTCGCGACCGGGCGCATCGGCAAGCCCGGCATGGGACCGTTCTCGGTCACGGGTCAGCCGAACGCCATGGGCGGCCGCGAGGTCGGCGGGCTCGCAAACATGCTCGCCGCGCACATGGACATCGAAAACGCGGCGCATCGCGCGATTGTCCAGGACTTCTGGCGTGCGCCGACGATCGCGACGAAGCCCGGCCTCAAAGCCGTCGACATGTTCCGCGCGGTCGGCGATGGGCGCATCAAGGCGATCTGGATCATGGCGACCAATCCGGTTGACAGCATGCCGGAGGCAGACGCGGTGCGGGCGGCGCTCGCGGCATGCCCGTTCGTCGTCGTCTCGGATGTCGCGCATCACACGGATACGACGGCGCTCGGTCACGTGCTGCTGCCGTCGCTCGCCTGGGGCGAGAAGGACGGCACAGTCACCAACACGGAGCGGTGCATCTCGCGCCAGCGCGCGTTTCTCAAGCCACCGGGCGACGCCCGGGCCGACTGGTGGCAGCTCGCCGAGGTCGGAAAGCGTATGGGCTTTGGCGATGCATTCGCGTGGGAAACGGCGGCGGCGATATTCGACGACTACGCGCGGCTCACGGCACTCGCGAATGACGGCACGCGCGATCTCGATCTCGAAGGCCTCGCGGGGTTGACTGCGGCGGATTACGACGCGCTCGCCCCCGTGCAGTGGCCGGTGGCGAGAACGCGGTGTCAAACCCATGGGTCTGACACCGCGCCCGCGAAACGCCTCTTCGCGAATGGGCAGTTCTACACGCCCGATGGCCGCGCCCGCTTTGTGCCGACGCCGTATCGCGCGCCGGCAGCATCCGAAGAATTGTCCTTCGTCCTCAACTCCGGTCGCATCCGCGACCAGTGGCACACAATGACGCGCACGTCGAAGACGGCGCGCCTGATGAGTCACATCGGCGAGCCGTTCGTCGAGGTGCATCCAGTGGATGCGGCGCGCCTCGGCATGGCGCCGGCTGAGATCGCGCGCATCGCGAGCGCCGACCGCGCCATGCTCGCCCGCGTCGTGGTGACCAGCCGCCAGCAGCCGGGCTCGGTCTTCGTGCCCATGCACTGGACGGATCAGCTGACGAATGGCGGGCGCGTCGATGCACTGGTTGCAGCTGTGGTCGATCCGGTTTCGGGGCAGCCGGCACTCAAGCAAGCGCGCGTCACGGTCGCGGCATTTCCTGCGCGCTGGTACGCGGTGGCCGTCACGCGCGAGCGGCCGGCGAACATCGCGGTTGACTACTGGGCGATCGCGCCCGTTGCTGGCGGCTGGCGCATCGAGATGGCTGACGGAGGCGCGCTCGGCGGGTCCGCAGTTGTGCTCGCTGATCTGCTCCCGTCCGAGGCGAGCAACCCTGCCGATGTCGTCTCCTACGTCGATCGCGCCAGCGGGCAATCGCGGTCTGCCGCGTTCGCCGGCGATCGGCTCCAGGCCATCCTCTATGTCGCTGCCGAGCCGGTCGCGGTGTCGCGCGTCTGGCTTGCCGAGCATCTCGCCCGCGACATTGCCTCACCCGCCGACCGCCTTCGCCTCCTCGCTGGACGTCCCGGCGCGGGCGAGCGCGATGCCGGTCCGATCGTGTGCGCGTGCTTCGCGGTCGGCGCCAACGATATCGCTGCTGCTGTCGCGAGAGGCTCGACGAGCATCGCTGCCGTCGGCGCGGCGACCTCTGCCGGAACCAACTGCGGCTCCTGCCGCGCCGAGATCGGGAGGCTCATCCATGCAGCTCGTGTCGCGAAAGCCGGTTGATGTGGCGCCGCCCCGCATGGGTGCGCTCGCCAAGCTCCCCGTATTCCTCGATCTCGACGGGAAGCGCGCGGTCGTCGCGGGTGGGACGGCGGGTGCCGCCTGGAAGGCGGAGCTGCTCGCCGCGGCCGGCGCCGACGTGCACGTCTACGCAGGCGGGCCGGGCGAGGAGATGGCGG
>DAORNH010000107.1:0-5258 GCA_035440865.1 Hyphomicrobiaceae bacterium
CAAGGCCGGCCTCAAGTTCTCGATGCTCGGCAGCGAGGCCATGTGGTGGCTGGCTGCCGCCATCGCACTCGTCGTGGCCCTGGTCATCACGCTGAAGCTGACGCGCCGCCTCGCGCGGCGCTGACCCCAGGACCCGGTCCATTGCAGACGGTAGCTGGTTTCCAGAGGCGGTCGATTCGAAGCATCGCTCCGCGATGGCGACCATTGGCGGGGCTCGGGGCCTAGCCCCGACCAACCTGAGGTATCTCGCTCGCTTGTGATGCCTCAGCGCGACTTTTCGAGCTTCAATGCGTCGATCGTCCCCGTGTTGGGGCAATATCGCGCGAGGCGCTCGGCGGCGTCCTCCTGCTCGAGGTCGAATGCGCAGCGCCCAGGTTGCCCGCATCGACTGCATACGCGCTCGAGGTCGCGGGCGACGGCCGGCTCCGCGGCGGCAATGGTCACCTTGTCGAGCCCGATCGCCTCGAGCCGCCTCGGCAGCAGCTCCTGCGGTCCCTCATGATTGACGTCGATGCGCTCGAGATCGAACTCGCTGAGCCCGTTCTCTTGCAGCACGCGTGCCCGCTCGCCCGCGGGCAGTGCGAGCAGCTCGGCCTTGAGGGCGCGAGCCTTGCGCCAGCGCTTCCATGCCTCGGGAACTGCTTCGGCCATGCGTGTCGCGAGATTCGATGACATGTGCCGCTCTCCTCGTGTCGCCAATCTGAGTTCGGGCTGATCCCAGCATGTCATGGCTGCCGCGGCACCACTTGATCGAGGTCAAGCGCGGATGCGGCAGAGCGCGCAAATCTTGCGCCGTCTGCAACCATTGGACCCGGCGGCCATGCACACCCCATTGACGCCCGAGGCCATCGAGCGCCTCGCCGCGCCCGTCCCGCGCTACACGAGCTATCCGACCGCGCCACACTTTTCCGGCGCGATCGACGCGCGGGCCTATGCCGGGTGGCTCGAGAGCCTGCCGGCAGACGCCTCGCTATCGCTCTATCTGCACATTCCCTACTGCCAGACGCTCTGCTGGTACTGCGGCTGCAACACCAAGGCGACGCAGCGCTATCAGCCGGTCTCGACGTACCTCCAAGCCTTGAGGCGTGAGATCGGCGCCGTGGCTCGTCTGCTGCCGGCGGTACATGGTGTGGCCCACATTCATTTCGGCGGCGGCTCGCCGAACATTGTCGGAGCTGCGGATTTCGAAACGCTCGTGGCCCAGCTGCGCAGGGAGTTCACTGTCGCCGCAGATGCCGAGATCGCCGTCGAGATCGATCCGCGTCATTGCAATGACGGCTACGCCGCGGCGCTCCAGCGTGCCGGCATCACGCGTGTCTCTATCGGCGTTCAGGATTTCGATCCTGAGGTGCAGGCGGCCATCAACCGGATACAGAGCTTCGAGGCGACGGCGCGCGTGGTGAGGGATCTGCGGGCGCACGGCATCGGCTCGCTCAACATCGATCTCGTCTATGGCCTGCCGCGCCAGACGTTCGAGAGGCTCGATCGCACCCTATCCGATGTCCTGAAGCTCGCGCCTGATCGCATCGCCGTTTTCGGCTATGCGCACCTCCCCGAGCGCCTCACGCACCAGCGCCTGATCGACAGCACGACTGTCCCGGGTGCCGTCGAGCGGCACGCGTTTGCAGCACACATCGCGGATCGTATCGAGGCCGGCGGCTACCAGCGCATCGGGCTCGATCATTTCGCGCGCCAGCACGATGCGCTCGCGAAGCAACCGGTGAAACGCAATTTTCAGGGTTACACGATCGATGCCGCCGACGCGCTGATCGGGCTCGGCGCTTCGGCGATCGGCCGCCTGCCGCAGGGCTATGTGCAGAATGCGACGGCGACGGGCGACTACCAGCGCCGAGTGCATGAAACCGGCCTCGCCGCCGTGCGCGGCATTGCGCTCTCGGCAGACGATCGGCTGCGTGCGAGCGTGATCGAGCGATTGATGTGCTCCTTCGAACTCAAGACGTCCGAGCTCGAGCGTGAGTTCGGATCGAGCGCGCGACCAATCCTCGCCGAGGCGGAAGCGTTGCTGGCGCGGGACGGCGACGGCATCGTCGAGCGCGCTGACGACGGCTTCCGCATCACGCCCGCGGGCCGGCCGTTCGTGCGCTCCGTCTGCGCGCATTTCGACGCCTACCTCGGACGCGGCAGCACGCGATTCTCCACCGGAATTTGACGTGCCTGCGACGATGCGGCTCGCAAATCTTGACCTGGATCAACGTAGAGCACGGGCGAAGCACCGAGGCTCGATCCACTGATGGCCATCATCGAAGGGGCCCCCCGTGATCGACCTCAATGCTGTTCGGGCAGCACCCGTCGCCCGTGAGCCGTTCACCTACTTCGCCTGCCGCAACACGCTGCACCCTGCGGACCTCACTCGGATCAGTCGCGATTTCCCGCGCATCGTCGGCACGGGCATCCACCCGCTCCACGAGCTGACGTTCGGGCCTGCTTTCCAGTCTCTCGTCGACGACCTGCGCTCGGCCGAGTTCGGGCAGCTGATGTCCGAGAAGCTCGGTGTCGCCCTCGAAGGCCGGCCGCTGATGATCACGGTGCGCGGCTACTGCCACCGCAAGGACGGCAAGATCCATACCGACAGCAAGGACAAGATCGCGACCATCCTGCTCTACCTGAATGAGCAATGGGGCAACGACGGTGCCAACGCGAGCGGCTGCCTGAGGCTGCTCAGGTCCGGGACTGATCTCGAGGACAAGCTCGCCGAGATCCCGCCGCACGGCGGCACGATGGTCGCCTTCCGCCGCTCGGAGAACTCCTATCACGGCTTCGTTCCCTGCGAGGCCAAGCGGTCCGACAATTCCTGGCACGGGCATCACCCCTTCGAGGGCCAGCGCCGTTACCTGATGTGCAACTGGCTCGTGTCCGATGCCGCCCACGTCCGTCACAGCGGTCGTCACACCTTGTCGTCGAAAATCAAGCGGCTCGATCCGCGCACCTGGTTTTGAGGCCCGACATGGACCAGTTGATCCAACCGAATGCGACCGCACGAGCCTTCCTCGCAGCTCTTGCCGCGGCCGAGCACGTGACCCGGCCCTATGATTACTGGCTCTTCGAGAATGCGCTGCCAGGCGACATCTGCGACGGTATCGCGAGCCTGCCCTACGCGCCGCCCGCAGCGCCCATCCACAGCGGGCGCCGCGAGAGCAACAACTCGACGCGGGTTTATTTCTCGCCGGAGGTTCAGGCCGAGCATCGGGTCTGCCGAGAGGTCGCCGATGCGTTCCGCCATCCCATGGTCGTGAGGGCGATCGAGGCGCGCACGCGATGCCGCGCGGGCGACGGGCACCTGCGCATCGAGTACTGCCAGGATGTCGACGGCTTCTGGCTCGAGCCGCACGTGGACATCCCGGTGAAGCTCTTCACGATGCTGATCTATCTCTCGCGCGATCCTGCCCTCGCCGATGCCGGCACCGATGTCTACGACGCGAGCGATAAGCACACGCTTGTCGACTCCGCGCCCTACCGGTGGAACTCCGGAATGATCTTCATTCCGGGCAAGGACACATGGCACGGGTTTACGCCGCGTCCGATCCGCGGCGTGCGGAAATCGATCATCGTCAACTACGTGTCGTCCGAGTGGCGGGCGAAGCACGAGCTCGCCTGAGCCCGCACCTTACTGCGCGACCCGCTCACACCGTCAGCACGACACGTCCGCGTATCTTTCCGGCCAGGATCTCGCCCCCGAGCGAGGGCGCATCGGCAAGCGGGCGCGCCACGGTCATCGCGTCGAGCTTCTTCACGTCGAGGTCCTTGGCGAGCCGCGCCCAGGCGATCTCTCGCTTGGCGATCGGCGCCATCACGCTGTCGATGCCGTGGAGCGAGACGCCGCGCAGGATGAAGGGGGCGACGCTCGACGGCAGGTCCATACCTTGCGCAAGGCCGCACGCCGCGACCGCACCGCCGTACCTGGTCATGCTGAGCACATTGGCCAGCGTGTGGCTGCCGACCGCATCCACGGCGCCTGCCCAGCGCTCCCGCCCGAGCGGCTTGGCCGGCCCAGCGAGATCGGCGCGATTGATGATCTCCTTGGCGCCGAGGCCCTTAAGGTAGTCGCCTTCCTCCATCCGGCCGGTCGAGGCGATGACCTCGTAGCCGAGCCGCGAGAACACTGCGATCGCCACGCTGCCGACGCCGCCGGCTGCCCCCGTCACCAGCACTGGGCCGGAGGCCGGAGTAACGCCCTGCGCCTCGATCGCGAGCACGGCCAGCATGGCCGTATACCCTGCCGTGCCGATTGCCATCGTCTGCGCCGGCGTGAAAGCGGCCGGCCGGCGCACCAGCCAGTCGCCCTTGACGCGCGCGACACTCGCATAGCCGCCGAGATGCGTCTCGCCGCAGCCCCAACCGTTGAGCACCACTTCGTCCCCCGCCTTCCAGCGCGGATGGCTTGAAGCGGTCACAGTCCCAGCAAAGTCGATCCCCGGGATCATCGGAAAGCGCCGCACGACCGGCGCTTTCCCTGTCAGTGCGAGGCCGTCCTTGTAATTGATTGTCGAATGGCTGACGCGGACCGTGACATCGCCCTCCATGAGATCGGCCGGGCCGAACTCCTCCATGGAGACGGTCTGGGCCTTATCCGCCTTGCGGACGACGAGCGCTTTGAACTTGTCCATTGCCGGGCTCCTCCAGGGGTTCCTCCGGAATTAAGCCTTCCGCCGTGGCCTGTCGAGCGGCCGACAGCGGCTGATCCGTGCGTGGGGGCGGATCGCCTCACCGCCATCCACTGAGGTGGGCGCGCAAATCCGGTCTCTGTTGAAGCTGACACGGCCATGGGCTAGGGCCTGTGGGACGACTTGCCGGTTATGCGGCGCGCATCAACCAGCCGAAACGGGAGGGCCAAATGAAGATCTGCATGATCGGCGCCGGCTATGTGGGCCTCGTCTCGGCGGTCTGCTTCGCCGAGTTCGGCTGGACGGTCGCCTGCATCGACAAGGACCGGGTGCGTGTTGACGGCCTCAAGTCCGGAAAGGTGCCGATCTTCGAGCCGGGGCTCGACGAGGTGCTCGCCCGCACGCTCAAGTCGGGACGGCTCTCGTTCTCGAGCGAACTCGGACCTGCAGTGTCGGAAGCCGACATAATCTTTCTCGCCGTCGGCACGCCGATGCGCCGCGGTGACGGCTACGCCGATCTCACTTTCGTATACAAGGCGGTCGAGGACCTGGCGCCGCATCTAAAGAACTTCACCGTCGTGACGACCAAGTCGACCGTCCCGGTCGGCACGAGCCGTGAGATCGCGCGTCGCCTGA
>DAORNH010000107.1:5406-7719 GCA_035440865.1 Hyphomicrobiaceae bacterium
ACAAGCCGCTGGCGCTCCGCAATGCGCCCGTGATGTTCGTATCCCCCGAATCGGCCGAGCTCGCGAAATATGCGGCAAACGCCTTCCTCGCCATGAAGATCTCGTTCATCAACGAGGTCGCCGATCTCTGCGAGAAGACCGGCGCCGACGTACAGCAGGTTGCGACCGCCATCGGTAAGGACCGGCGCATCGGCGACAAGTTCCTGCATCCCGGGCCCGGCTACGGCGGTTCGTGCTTCCCGAAGGACGTCTCGGCGCTCATCCGCATCGGCCGTGAGGCGAAGGCGCCGATCTCGCTCGTCGAGCAGGTCCAGCGCGTCAATGACGAGCGCAAGATCGCCATGGCGCACCGCGTGATCGAGGCGCTGGGCGGCACGATTGACGGCAAGATCATCGCTGTGCTGGGTGTCACTTTCAAGCCGAATACCGACGACATGCGCGATGCGCCGAGCCTCACGATCGTGCCGATGCTGCAGGAGCGCGGTGCCAAGGTGCGCGTCTACGATCCGCAGGGCCGCCAGCACGGTGAGGAGTTGCTGGCTGGCGTGACGTGGTCGGCAAACGCGACCGACGCGGCTGACGGCGCCGACGGGCTCGTCGTCATCACGGAGTGGAACGAGTTCCGGGCGATCGATCTTAAGTCGCTTGCGAAGCGCATGCGCGGCAGGATTCTCATTGATCTCCGCAACATCTTCCAGTCGCGCGAGGCGCGGGCCGCGGGCCTCGCCTATATCGGCATCGGCCGGCGACCGAGCGAGGCGCAGACGGCATGACCCACGCGGACATCGAGATCGTCGACGCGCATCACCATTATTGGGACCTGTCGCTCAAGGCCAATCCGTGGCTGGTCGAGATGCCGCGCATCCCCTTCCGCTACGGCGACTATGGCGACATTTGCCGCGATTTCCTGCCCGAAGACTACGATCGCGCGACTGCCCGCTACAAAGTCGCCGCGACCGTCACCATGGAAGGCGAGTGGCGGGAGGACGACCTCGTCGGCGAAAGCCGCTGGATGGCTGATCTCAGGCATTGCACCGGGCGTCCCGCGGCGCATGTCGCCCGCACGTTCCTGCATCGCGTCACAGCCGAGGCGGAGCTTGCCGCCCAGGCGTCATTCCCGTTCGTGCGAGGCATCCGGCACAAGCCGACGGCGGCAGCCCGGCCGGACGCGATCGAGCGCGGTGCGGGGGGCGGCATGACCGATCCCCATTGGCGGCGCGGGTATGCACGTCTCGCGGGCCATGGCCTTCACTTTGAGCTGCAGGCACCGTGGTGGCACGTGGACGAGCTCATCGACCTGATCGGGCGGCTCATCGGCCTCCTGGGGTTAGCCACGCCCGGATCCCGAGACGCCGGTCGTGATCAATCACGCGTTCATGCCGGCCGATCGAAGCGCGGATGCGCTGGCTGGCTGGAAGACCGCGTTGCAGCGCGCCGCGAGCGCGCCGCAGGTGACCATCAAGATTTCCGGGATCGGCCTTCGCGGGCGGCCCTGGTCGCTCGACGACAATCGCCGCATCATCCTCGAGGCGATCGACGCATTCGGTCCGTCGCGAGCGATGTTCGCATCGAATTTTCCGGTCGACGGCCTCTGCGGTTCGTTCGACGCGATCTATTCGGGCTTTCTGGTGGCTACGTCCGGGTTAGCGCTGGCGGACAGGCAGTCATTGTTTGCCGGCACCGCGAAGCGGGTCTATCGGCTCTAGGACTCTACACGCGAAACAGCGGTCAGCCGCCGGTAGCGCTGATCAGCGCAGCAGCCCGTCGAGGATGAAGCCCTTGTGCTCGGGCTTGTAGTTCGGATCTTTGGAGCGGGCGGCTTTGGCCTCCTCCGCGTCCTTCTTGGCCTCGGGCGGAGCCTCGAGCGCGCCACGCACGCCGCAGCCGCCGAGCATGAGCCCAGCTGCCGCTGCCAGCGCTGCAATGCGCAATACCGATCTCATCGAGGCAAGCCCTGTAAGGTTCGTCGCTCACTCAATTTTCGAGCCGAGCGATAGTCCAACACACGAATTTGGAGGAAGTCTAGCCCGATCACTTCGCTGTCTCCAAGCGCTTGATCCAGGTTCCGGCCATTTTGCCGACGCTCTGTGGCGCGGTTCCACCAAAGCTGGTGCGGCTTGTGACCGAGGCCTCGACGGAAAGAACCGTGAACACGTCCTTCGTGATGCGCGGCTCGATCGCCTGCATCTCGGAGAGTGGCACCTGCTCGAGATCGAGGCCTTTGCTCTCGGCGAGCTTTACAACGGCGCCCGTCACATGGTGCGCGTCGCGGAACGGCATGCCGAGCGTGCGCACCAGCCAGTCGGCGAGGTC
>DAORNH010000107.1:7759-13078 GCA_035440865.1 Hyphomicrobiaceae bacterium
CGCGCTCTTGGGCTCCATGACCTCCACCATACGCGTCATTGCCGTGAGCGCGAGGGCCAGCGCATCGAGCGCGTCGAAGGTGACCTCCTTGTCCTCCTGCATGTCCTTCGAATAGGTGAGCGGCAGCCCCTTCATGACGAGAACGAGGCTCTGGAACGCGCCGGCGATGCGGCCGACCTTCGCGCGCACGAGTTCGGCCGCGTCCGGGTTCCGCTTTTGCGGCATGATCGAGGAGCCGGTCGTCAGGCTGTCAGGGAGCTTGATGAAGCCGAACTGCGGCGTCATCCAGAGCACGATCTCCTCGGCGAAGCGGGAAAGGTGCACGGCCGTGATGGTGGCCGCGGCCAGCGTCTCCATCACGAAATCGCGGTCCGCGACCGAATCGAGCGAGTTTGCCGTCGGGCGGTCGAAGCCGAGATCGTGCGCCGTCGCCTCGCGATCGATCGGGAACGATGTACCGGCGAGCGCCGCTGCGCCGAGCGGGCACTCGTTGAGCCGGCGGCGGGCGTCGGCAAAGCGGCTGCGGTCACGCGCCAACATCTCGACGTAGGCGAGGCAATGGTGTCCGAATGTCACGGGTTGCGCCGGCTGGAGATGCGTGAAGCCCGGCATCACGACGGCGGCGTGGGTCTCGGCCTTCCGGGCAAGCGCCAGCATGAGGGCGGCGATCGCGCCATCGAAGCCGTCGATGCGATCACGAACCCAGAGCCGGAAATCGAGCGCCACCTGATCGTTTCGCGAGCGGGCCGTGTGCAGACGGCCGGCGGGCGAGCCGATCAGGTCCTTGAGGCGGCTTTCGACGTTGGTGTGAACGTCCTCGAGGGCTCGCGAGAATGTGAACGCGCCTCCCTCCATCTCCGCGCGCACCTTTGCGAGGCCCTCGAGAATGGCCTTGCCATCGCCATCCGAGACGATGCCCTGCCGCGCGAGCATGCGGGCATGGGCCTCGGAACCTCGAATGTCCTGTGAGGCCAGAACCTTGTCGAAGCCGATCGAGGCGTTTATCTCCTCCATGATGGCGGCAGGCGGTGCATTGAAGCGTCCGCCCCACATTCGATTGGTCGGTTTGTCTGTCACGATCTCGTCCTTGCGGCTCTCGGTTTGCGGCACTGGCAGGGGTCGAATTTCACGGTCACGGCGACACCCCCGTCGTCATGAGGTCCCGCACATGAGCTCCCCGGATATGAATTCAGGCAGCGGCTCTCGCCTCTGTATCGTCGTGGCCGCTGCTGCGGCCTTTATGCTGATCGGCTTCGCAGCGGTATACGTCACGTTCCGCCCCGCTGACAACGCCGCGCCGGTCAAGGCGGCGGCCCCCCCGGCAACCACCTCCGACAAGCTCAATCGCGGTGAGATGGCGACCTTTGTGTTCAAGAAGGCTGCAGAGGATCTCCCCGCAGTGACCTTCCAGGACGCGGCCGGCAAGGAGCGCACGCTCGCCGACTGGAAGGGAAAGGTCGTGCTGCTCAACCTTTGGGCGACATGGTGCGCGCCATGTAGGAAGGAGATGCCGGGCCTCGACAGGCTGCAAAAGGCGCTGGGATCGGACAAATTCGAGGTGGTGGCGCTGGCCGTTGACCGGGCCGGACCGGAGAAGGCGAAGAAGTTCCTCGAAGACACCAAGGTCGAGAAGCTCGCTCTCTTCATCGACGCAACCGCGCGCTCAGGCGCGGCGCTGCGCGCAGTCGGCATGCCCACGACGATCCTGATCGATGCGAGCGGCCGCGAGATCGGCCGCCTGGTCGGCCCAACCGAATGGGACAGCGAGGACGCCTTGCGCCTCATCAAGGCGCAACTGAAATAGGATTTCGAGCGAGCTATAGCGAATTGACTATGGCGCGGCCGAGGGAGACGCCGCTCTCGTAGGCGTGCTCGGCGAGGCGGCCGAGGCACCAGTCTCCGGCGACGCCGACCATGTGCTCGGAAGAGAACAGGAAGGTTTCACCGAGCGATTGATCGACGAGGCCGTGGCGCCAGAGCGTCGCCGCCATCTGCGTCGGGCGAGCGGGCGGCAGGCCGAGCACGTTGCCGACCTCGGCCCACAGCTCGTCCGCGACCGCTTCCGGGTCGGCGTCCTCCGTCTCGCGGCTCCACGACTGGGACGCGTGCACGATGATCTGGTCGCCGCGCGGCTGCCGTCCGGGCTTTGCATTGTTGCGGCAGATCCAGCGGATCACCTCGGACATGTCCGAATAGACGTCCTGGTCGGGCAAGAGGCGGTCGTCGAGGCGCGCCATCAGCGACCAGCACGGCGACATGCGCACGCGCGAGAGGGGGTTGGCGAGCGCGTCGATGCGCCCGAGCAGCAGCTGCGCCTGCGCCGCGGGGATCGCGACCGCGACCGCATGGAACGGGCCGGCCGACGTCTCGTCCTCGAACCAGAGGTGCCAGCCCTTCTCGCTGCGCTGGATCGTGTGGACGGTGCGTTCGGTGTGGAGGCGGACACTTTCGGTGAGAGGGCGGACGAGGGAGTGCATCCCCGGCGTGCCGACGTACCAGGGGGTCAGCTGGTTGCCGACGTGGCCGTTCGAGAATTTGGGCTGCCAGCGCGAAGCATAGCCGGTGCCGACGACCTCGTCGATGTAGGTCTTGAAGACGTCGCTGCGCGCCGTGATGTACTGGGCGCCAGTGTCGAAGGCATGGACGCCAAGCCGGGCGGTCGAAATGCGGCCGCCGATGATGCGCTCCTTGTCAAAAACCTCGACATAGCAGCCGGCACGGCGCAAGACGCGCGCGCAGGCAAGGCCCGCCATTCCCGCGCCGATGACTGCCGTCCGCTTGGTCAAAACACGCTCCTTGGGCCGTGCACGATGACGCTGCTCTGGCCCGCTCCATGCCCGACCTTAGTGCGATAGCCCTAATTTCGAGTTTACCCTGAGTAATTGTGCTGTGCCCCCATGCGAAGCGGTCGACAACGAAGCGTTCACGATCGTTGACTTCGAGGGGGATTGCCTTAAGGTTGCGGCCTTCGCCAGTCGACGCCTGCGGAAGAGAGCCGTGCCAGTGTTCGGCGCGGCCGCCGAAGGAGCAACCGCCCCGGAAACTCTCAGGCAGAAGGACCGCAGGTCGATGGCACTCTGGAAAGCAGCCGGCGCTCGCGCGCCTGGCTCACCGAAGGGGTAAGGTGCGGCCTCGGTTGCCGGACGGTGGCCGGATCGCCCGAAATCTCTCAGGTCCCGTGACAGAGGGGGCTTCACTCTGCGTCCCGATGGGACGCGGCGCCGAAGCCGCTTCGAACGTCAGACATTCGCACGTCAGACACACGGGACCCTGATGACCGACAACTCCGGTTCACCCCTCCGCAGGACGCCGCTCTACGATGAGCACGTGCGGCTCGGCGCCAAGATGGTGCCGTTCGCCGGCTACGAGATGCCGGTCCAGTATCCGCTCGGCGTGCTGAAGGAGCACCTGTGGACCCGCGACAAGGCGGGGCTCTTCGACGTGAGCCACATGGGCATCGCCTACGTGCATGCGGCAGACCACCGCCACGAGACGGCCGCGCGAGCACTCGAGGCGCTCTGCCCGGCTGATTTCGTCAATCTGGCGCCGGGTCAGCAGCGCTACAGCCAGCTGCTCGCGGCCGACGGCGGCATTCTCGATGACCTCATGGTGGCCCGGCCGGTCGATCCGGCCCACGCCGGGACCCTTTGCCTCGTGGTCAATGCCGGCTGCAAGGTGGCCGACTATGCCCATATCGCGGCGCACCTTCCGAGCGGTGTGACGCTCGCGCCGTCCGACGATTTCGCGCTTCTGGCGCTGCAGGGACCCGCGGCAGTTGCCGTGCTTTCCGATCATGACCGCCGGGTCGCAGGCATGGGCTTCATGACCACCGGAGCGGCCTCGATCGCCGGCGTCGATGTCGGCCTCTCGCGGTCCGGCTACACGGGCGAGGATGGCTGTGAGATCTTCGTGCCGGTGGAGAAGGCGGCCGGCTTCTGGAGGTCGCTCGCTGGAGACGCGCGGGTCCAGCCGATCGGCCTCGGGGCCCGCGATTCGCTCCGCCTGGAGGCGGGCCTCTGCCTTTATGGCCACGACATCGACACGACCACGTCGCCGATCGAGGCGGGCCTCGCCTGGTCGATCCAGAAGCGGCGGCGTGTCGAGGGCGGCTTCCCGGGAGCGGCGCGCGTCCAGCGAGAGCTTCGTGATGGGCCATCGCGCCTGCGCGTCGGTATCCGGCCTGATGGCCGCGCGCCGGCCCGCGAGGGCACCGAGATCCGCGCCAAGGATGGTCGCGTCATCGGCAAGATCACGTCGGGCGGCTTCGGTCCCACTGCGAACGCGCCGGTCGCCATGGGCTACGTCGAGCGAGCCTCCGCCGCGCTCGGCACATACATTGATCTCATGGTGCGGGGGAAGCCGCTGCCTGCAACCATTGCCGCGATGCCGTTCACGCCGCATCGCTACGCACGCAAGACAACCTGAACAACGAGGGAGGCAGACATGGCCAAGGACTATTTCACGAAGGACCACGAGTGGATTCGCGTCGAAGGTGACGTCGGCACGGTCGGCATCACGGCTTATGCCACCGGCCAGCTCGGCGACGTCGTGTTCGTCGAGGTGCCGGAGGTCGGCCGCAAGGTGAAGGCTCACGAAGCGTGCGCCGTGGTCGAGAGTGTCAAGGCGGCGAGCGACATCTATGCGCCCGTCTCGGGCGAAGTCGTCGATGTCAACGGCGAACTCACCACGACACCCGCCATGGTGAACGAGAGCCCCGAGGCCCGCGCCTGGTTCTACAAGCTGAAGATCGCCGATCCGAAGGAACTCGCCGGCCTCATGGACAAGGCGACCTACGACGCCCATTGCGAGACGGGGGCGTGAGGGGCATGCGCTATCTCCCACTGACGGATGCCGATCGCGCGAGCATGCTCGCCAAGATCGGGGTGAAGGCGGTCGACGACCTGTTCGTCGCCGTGCCGCCTGGCAAGTTGATGACGGCGCTCCCCAACCTGCCGAAAGCCAAGGGCGAGATGGAGGTCGAGCGCGAGATGGGGCGGCTCGCGTCCCGCAACACGCCGGCCGGCAGCGTCCCCTTCTTCGTTGGTGGTGGCGCCTACCGCCACCATGTGCCGGCGAGCGTCGACCACCTGATCCAGCGCTCCGAGTTCCTGACGAGCTATACGCCTTATCAGCCCGAGATCACCCAGGGCACGCTGCAATATCTGTTCGAGTTCCAGACACAGGTCGCACTGCTCACCGGCATGGATGTCGCCAACGCCTCGATGTACGACGGCTCGACCTCGGCCGCAGAAGCCGTGCTGATGGCGCATCGCGTAACTCGGCGGAAGAAGGCGCTGCTCTCCAGCGGGCTCCACCCCC
>DAORNH010000108.1:0-7711 GCA_035440865.1 Hyphomicrobiaceae bacterium
CGCTTGGCGATCTCCTGTCCCTTGACGTCGGCGAGATCGGCGAGCGGTCCCGCCTTGTCGTCGAGATCTGGGACGGGCGGCGCCAGAACCTGCAATCCCTTCCAGTGGTTGATGAGGGCCAGGAGGTGGGGTGGCGCCAACACCGACATCTGATCGCCGGCCCAGGCCGCCTCGGGACCTGTGTCAGCGGGACAGACGAGACCTTTCCCCATGGCGTGGGCGCCGATGGCGGCCGGCAAGCCGCCAGGCACGGGGCGGATCGAACCGTCGAGCGCCAACTCGCGATCGCCGCGTAGCCCTCGACGGCATCGGGGGCGAGCGCACCCATAGCGACCATCAGCGCGAGCGCGATCGGCAGGTCGAAATGGCTCCCTTCCTTCGGAATGTCGGCCGGCGAGAGATTGACCGTGATGTGCTTGAACGGCAGCCCCAGCCCGACGGCATGCAGCGCATTGCGCACGCGCTCGCGGCTTTCCGCCACGGCCTTGTCCGGCAGGCCAACAATCGCGAAATGCGGCTTGCCCCCGCTGATGCGGACCTGCACGTCGATCGGCCGTGCCTCGATCCCCTGGAATGCAATCGTCGCGATCTGCCCGTACATCTGCCCCTCGGACCGTTACGCTGAGCGGGGTCTGCAAATAAGCACACATTTCGGATCAAAACAAGAACATTAATCGAACCAACGCGGGTCATCGCATGTGGTTCGGCCTCCGGGCCAGCGCCAGCGCGAGCAGGCGGGCATCGCCGCCGATCAGCGCGCGCTCGACGGCAAGCGCGCGGCGTACGCCACGTGCCAGCGCGACGCCGACGCGCGCCGCGATCGCCGCCGATCCAGGGGTGGCCGTCGTCGATCTTGCGGGCGAGCAGCGGCGCCGTAGTTGTGAAGCGGCGGACATAGAGGTGATACCAGCCGGATCCGGGCTCCGCCTTCGGCGCAACAGGGACGCCGGCGAGGCGCTCGAAGAGGCCCGGATCGCGGACGCCCTCGAGTGTGACCGCGGCGAGGCGGTGCACGGCGCCATCGCCGAGGCTGTACCAGTCTTCGCCGCGCGCGGCGCCGAGCTCGGCCAGCATCACGACGGGCATGACCGCGAAGCCGTGATAGTGGAGGGCGCGTGCGCCGCGCGAGAGTTCCTTGGCGAGCGTGCCATCTGGTCCTATGTCGCGTATGGCGTCGGCCATGATCGCCCGTGCCGCGCTCCAGAGCGCCTCGTCGTCGGTGCCGAGGGCGGTCGCGGCAACGGCGAGGCCCGTCCAGTACCAATGGTTGTTGCGCTGGTTGCGTCGGTCGTCGAAGAAGGCGAGTGAGCCCGCGGCGAGTGACCGGAGCCAGGGCTCGATCGCGCGGCGCTGAGGCTCGCTCGCGCTGTCACGCACCTTGAGCCAGGCGAGCGCGTAGCCCGCGAGGTTCCACTTGCGCTCGTACTCGGCCTGCGCGCTCTGCATCTGCCCGGTCCAGGCGCCGGCCCGGGCCCAGGCCGCTAGCCACGAGCGAGCGCACTCACCGGACGCCTCGCTGCCGCGCATGGCTCGGTCGGCATCGTCGACGACCCTTTGCAGGAACACGCGGAAAGGCTCCATGGCGGCATCGCGCCGGCGCCGCTTCTCGGCATCGATGCTGGATCCCTTGGCGTCGGCGTAGAAGACGTCGACTTCGATCGGGTAGGGCGGCTTGGCCGGGCCCGGGCAGTCGGACGCCTGGACGAGGGGCGTCGGGCTCAGGACTAGCACGAGGGCGAGGACTGCTGTGCGCGCGTGCCCGAAGAGGCGCGACATCGTCGCGGCACTCCTGCCGTTACGGTCAGCGCGGCACTCGACGGGAGACAGTGTTGGCGCGAGTGCCGAGGAGGCGGGAATGGCAGCGGCGCGCCGAAGCGGATCGGTCGACATCAGCACATGCAGCGGGCGTCCTTGGCTCGAGCTCATTTCGCGCTTGGCGGCCTCCCTGCTGCTCATCGCGAGCATGCTGCCCAATCTAGTATACATGGCGGGCCGTGACGAGGCGACCGCTGCAGCCCGCCGAGCGGGCGGGGCGTCGGAGACGAGTACGCGCGTCGGCGAGTATCACATCGGCGGCTATCTCGGCGCGCCCCATACGCATCCGAGCGATGTCTACATCAGGAAGCCGCCCGGCACCGAGGTGCTCATCAAGGATGTACCCTGGGAAGGGCGCCCATTCCGCCACCCGATCTACTACGGCATCCGCGGGCTCGCCTGGCGCAGCGACGCGTTCGCCGCCATGCTCGACTTCACGCATTCGAAGACGATTCCGGCCAAGGACGCGCGACTGACCCTTTCGGGGACGCGCGACGGCAAGGCGGTTCCAAAATCCGCAACTGTCGGCGAGACGTTCCGCCATTTCGAGTTCAGCCACGGGCACAATATGCTGGCGGCGAGCGCCGTGCTCCGTATGCCAGCAGTCATGCCGCGTGTACGTCCCTACTTCGGCGCCGGTCCTGGCGTGAACCTCCCGCACACCGAGGTGCAGTTCATCGACGATCCCGTCCGCACCTACATGTACCAGCTGACCGGCCTCATGGCGCAGGCGCTGGTCGGCCTCGAGGTCGAGCTGCCGGGCGGCACCGTGTTTCTCGAGTACAAGTTCACCTTCTCGAAATACGACGCGCCATTGATGAATGTGACGACCACGTTGGCCCCGACCGATCTCTACCAGCAGCTGCGGCGTTGGATGGCGGGCCGTGCGCCCGAGGGCGGCTGGCTCGAGACGATGCTCGCGAGCCACCAGGTCGTCGCCGGCATGACAGGGAGGGTCGCCGGCGGGCATCGCATGCTCGGCTCGCGATAGGGTCGAGGCACCCTCGGGGACCGGCACAATGGCAACAGCAGTGTTGTGAAGTAGTGGCGACACGTGCCATCGTTGCCGTGCGTCGACCGGAGCGCTCGAACCGCCGGCACGTGGAGGGATGCCCATGCAGGACACCGGGGCAGGCGCGGACGCGCCGCCGGCCGATGCCGTCATGCGCCCGCTGGCGGGCCCGATCGCGATGCTCGCCGAGAGGATCGCGCTGATCGGCGGCCTGATCTCGCTCTCCGTCGCAGGCCTCGTCGTGACGAGCGTGCTCGGCCGCTGGCTGTTCGCGCAGCCGGTGACCGGCGACTTCGACCTCGTGCAGATGGGGACGGCGGTCTCGGTGTTCGCCTTCCTGCCGCTCGCCCAGGCGCGGCGCAGCAACATCATGGTCGACACGTTCACCTCGTGGCTTCCGTACCGTGTGCAGGCGGCGATCGATGTCATCTGGGATATCGTCTACGCTGGCATGGCGGCGCTGCTGACCTACTGCCTCGTCAATGGCACCATCGGCGAATGGCGGACGGGCACGACGGCGCAAATGATCGCCTTGCCGACGTGGCCTGCGGTCGCGGCCTGTGCCCTGATGTGCGCGATCCTTGCGATTGTCGCGCTGGCGACGGCCTGCGCCCGGCGGCGGCCATGAGCGGCACCGCGGCGGCCCTCGTCGGCTTCGGCGCCATGCTGGCACTCATTGCGATCCGCATGCCGGTCGGCCTCGCCATGCTGGTGACGGGCAGCATCGGCTTC
This sequence comes from Hyphomicrobiaceae bacterium, assembly GCA_035440865.1. Classification (GTDB taxonomy): domain Bacteria; phylum Pseudomonadota; class Alphaproteobacteria; order Rhizobiales; family Hyphomicrobiaceae; genus DAORNH01. Next base: position 3,560 of record DAORNH010000108.1, read on the forward strand.
ATCTCGTACACGAGCTTACCGGCCTATCTCTCATTCATGAAGACGCGACCCTACACGGAGTTCGCGAGCTTCACGCTGTCGGTGATACCGCTCTTCATCTTGATGGGGGCGCTCGCCGAGAAGTCCGGGCTCTCGACGGCCCTCTTCAACGCAGCGGCGCAGGCTTTCGCGCGCGTTCGAGGCGGGCTCGCCATGGCGGTGATCGGGGCCTGTACCGCGTTCGGCGCGATCTGCGGCTCGTCCGTCGCGACGACGGCGACGTTCGGGCGGGCGGCGCTGCCCGAGCTCCTGCGCTTTGGCTACAACGGCGGCTTTGCGACGGGTACGATCGCGGTCGGCGGCACGCTCGGCATCCTGATTCCGCCCTCCGTGATCCTCGTCGTCTACGCGATCACGACCGAGCAGAATATTGCCAAGCTCTTCATGGCGGCGCTGATCCCTGGCCTGCTCGCCGCCACCTTCTACTGCATTGCCATTGCGCTGATCGCGCGCGCGTCGCCGGAGAAAGCGCCGCTCGTCGAAACCCGCAGCGTCGGCGGGCGGCACCTCGCGCTGAGCGATATGCTCGTGGCGCTGACCGGCGTGGCCACCATCGCGGCGGTGCTCTGGTTCAAGCCGGTGCCGCGCCTGCTCCTGGCGCGCCTTCCGCTAGGCCCGCTCGGCACGTTCGAGATCGCGCTCAGCACGGGCCTCGTCGCGCTCGCCGCTGTCGTCCTGCTGCTCGCCTGGCTCGCGCGGCGCAGCGATCCCCTCCGCTCCGTGCTGCCTGTGATCGCGATCGCCTTCGTCGTGGTCGGCGGCATCTACGGCGGCGTCTTCACGCCAACCGAGGGGGCCGCGGTCGGCGCCATTGCGATGCTGCTGCTCGGGCTCGTGCAAGGCACGCTCGACTGGCCGAAGATTCGGGGAAGCCTGCTGCAAACGGCCGAGACGACAGGCATGGTGTTCATCATACTGCTGGGTGCGGACCTGTTCGATGCCTTCCTCGCCCGCACGCAGATGCCCGAGCACGCCGCCGAATGGATCACAGGGCTCGGCCTCTCGCCCTACACCGTGCTGGTCGCTCTGCTCGTCTTCTACATCGTGCTCGGCGCGGTGATGGACGAGCTTGCCATGCTGCTGCTGACGCTGCCGGTCTTCTTCCCGATCATCCAGAAGCTCAATTTCGGCTTGCCGCCCGAGGAGGTGGCGATCTGGTTCGGTATCCTCGTGCTGATCGTCGTCGGCATCGGGCTCACGGCGCCGCCGATCGGCCTCAACGTGTTCGTCATTTCCTCGATCGCGCGCGGTGTGCCGATGCCCGAGACGTATCGGGGTGTGCTGCCGTTCATTCTGATGGACATCCTGCGGCTGGCGCTCGTCGTGCTCTTCCCGGGCCTGGCGCTCTGGCTCGTCAGGCTGCTGAGCTGAAGGGAGACGGCCGTGACCAGATGGGTTGCAATATTCGAGGATGATCCCGATGCAGATTGGGTGCGCAAGCGCCACGACCAGGATCATTTCGCCTACCTCGACGAGCACGCCGGCAAGATCAGACTCGGCGGCGGGCTCCGACCCGCACCCGGCGAGTGGTTCGTCGGAGGCTTGTGGGTGCTCGAGGTCGAGAGCCGCGAGGAGGCCGTGCGGCTGATCGAGGGCGACCCCTATTTCCAGAAGGGCCTCCGGAGGCGCTATCGCCTGCTCGTCTGGGGCAAGGCTCCCTGCTACGGTGAGGTCATCTTGTAGCTCGAGAGGCGAGGCTTCCGATGACCCACGGCATGGTCTGCGCGGCGCAACCCGAGGCCGTCGAGGCCGGCGCCGAGGTGCTCCAGAACGGCGGTAACGCCGTCGACGCGGCAATCGCGACCGCGCTCGTACAGACCGCTGTCGATCCGCAGATGTGCGGCATCGCGGGCTTCGGCTCGCTGCAGGTGTACGATCCGGCAAAAGGCCGTCATGCCTGTCTGGACTTCTATGGCCGCGCGCCCGCGGCGGTCCGTCCCGACATGTGGGAGCATCTGCTGATCGGCGAGGCGGAGGATGGCTTCGGCTTCCTCCTCGAAGGCCGCGTCAACGAGATCGGCTATGGCGCGATCACGACGCCGATGACGCTCGCGGGCTTTGCCGAGGCGCTCAAGACGTATGGCAGCGGGCGCATATCGCTCGGCGACCTCATCGAGCCGGCGGCCCGCTACGCCGAGGGCGGGTTCAATGTGCGCCCGCACGTCCACGCCTACTGGACGCAGATGCCGACCGAGGGCCGCGCGCCGCATTCCGATTTCCTGACCAAGCTCCCCGCGACGCGGCGCATCTATCAGAAGGCGGATGGTCGCCTGCATGGGGTCGGCGAGCTCCTCAGGAACCCCGACATGGGACGCACCTTGCGCCGTGTGCAGACGGCGGGCGTTGCCGAGTTCTATTCGGGCAGCATCGCGCGCGAGATCACGGCAGACATGGCGGCAAATGGCGGGCTCATCACGGCAGCCGACCTCGCCGGCGCGAAGCCAGAGACGCACGCCCCGCTACAAGGCACCTACCGCGGCCTGACGCTCACCTCCAACCATCCGCCGGGCGGCGGCGTGATGCTCGTCGAGATGCTGAACATCCTCGAGGGCTTCGATCTCAAGGGCATGGGGCACAACTCCGCCGACTACATTGCGACGGTCTCGGAGGCGATGAAGATCGCGACCGTCGACAAGGATCAGAAGGTCGGCGATCCGCGCTTCGTCGACGTCCCGATGGCCGAGCTGACCTCGAAGGCCTACGCGGCCGACAAGGCGGCGCTCATACGCCGTGGCGTGAAGACGCACGTCCCACGCCTCAAATCGAAGGAGAGCGCAGATACGACCCACGTCACGGTGGTCGACGAGCATGGCGTCTGCGCATCGATGACGCACACGCTCGGCACGCCGTCGGGCGTCGTCACCGAAGGGCTCGGCTTCATGTACAATGGTGCCATGGCCGTGTTCGATCCGCGCCCAGGCCGCGCGGGCTCGCTGGCACCGGGGAAGTCGCGGTTCTCGTCCATGGCGCCGACGATCATCTTCAAGGACGGCAAGCCCATGCTCGTGCTCGGCGCGCCGGGCGGCACCTACATCGCGATGGGCATCCTGCAGGTTATCCTGAACGTGGTCGAGTTTGGCATGAGCGCACTCGAGGCGGTCTCGGCCGCGCGCTTCTGCGCGACCTCGGACACGATCCAGCTCACGAACCGCATCCTGCGCTCGACGGAGGCCGAGCTCGTCCGACGCGGCTACCCGGTCCGCCGCTGGCCGGTGAACTATCACTTCGCCGGTGTCCACGCGATTCGCATTATGGACGGAAAGCTCGACGGCGGCGCCGATCCGGGTCGCGATGGCATGGCGCTCGCCGTGTGAGGATCAGCGAGTGCGGATCGACGCGTGCCCCGCTCGCCGGGGTGCGTTGATTGCCGGGCAGGGTGGAATACGACAACCGTCGGTTGCGTCCGTGTTCCTAGCTGGCAATTGACCGACGCGCCGAGTCGAAACTCGCTGTCGTTGCAGATTCGCAACTGTTCGCTCCGGCGCGTCCCAATTTCAATGACCGAAAAGTGGCGGCGAGCCGGCACCCTCGTGGCAACCCACAGGATAGTCATAGATTGGGTGTAAGCGGACGGCGTCTCAGAATATATTTTGAAATCAGAATTATAAAAGTCCTGTGCTCGCAAGTGCGATAAACCGCAGCAGCGCATGCGGCAGCGCGAAGCGGAACAAAAGCCGTTGCTCGGCAACTGGTCAGTGGTATCTTTTTATGGTCTTCGATTCGCCTCGAATTTGAGCGGCTCCCAGAGGGCAAATACTGGGCATCCGCAGCAAGTCAGACGAAGCGAAGACAGCTTATAGTGGTAATGTTGAGCAGGGGTACTGAAATGGGGGACTCGAAACTTCCTCCGGAGTCATCCGGAGGCGAGCGGGGGCTCGTGCGCGGCCTGGATCTCAGAGCGATCGAGGCACAAGGCATCAGACCGGACGAGATCGCAAGTCTCGACGTGTTCGAGATCGCCGGCACCATCAAGTGGTTCGACATTTCAAAGGGCTACGGCTTTATCGTGCCAGACAATGGGTTGCCCGACGTGCTCCTGCACGTGACCTGCCTCCGGGCCGGTGGCTACCCGACCGCCTATGAGGGTGCACGGGTTCACGCCCAAGTGCTTCG
>DAORNH010000108.1:7753-8070 GCA_035440865.1 Hyphomicrobiaceae bacterium
GAGAGCACCGCTACCCATCCCTCGCAGCTTCCACAGCGCACGCACGTCGTGGTAGAAGCGGAGAGCGACTGGGAACGGGCGATGGTCAAGTGGTTCAACCGCGTGCGGGGCTTCGGTTTCCTGACCCGCGGTGATAACACTCCGGACATCTTCGTCCACATGGAAACGTTGAGGCGTCATGGCTTCGCTGAGCTTCGGCCTGGCCAGATCGTTCAGGTCCGCTGGGGCATGGGCCTCAAGGGCTGCATGGCTGCTGACCTGCGCCCGGACGGCGCGCCGAGCAACGTGCACAACGCGCACTGAGTCTGGTCAAGCCA
>DAORNH010000108.1:8080-13033 GCA_035440865.1 Hyphomicrobiaceae bacterium
TGCGACAATTCGATCTTCACCCAAGGCCGCGCGATGCGCGGCCTTGGTTGCGTTGGTGGCCCTCCTCGCAAGCTTGCTTGCCGTCACGGGCGTGGATGCCGAGATGCGCCGCGAAAGCCTGACGCTCGTCACCGCAAAAGGCGAACGCCTGATCAATATCGAGGTGGCGGAGACGTCCGAGGAGAAGTCGCTCGGGCTCATGTTCCGCACGAGTCTCGCCGACGATGCGGGCATGCTGTTCCCTTACGCACCCGCCCAGGAAATCCAGATGTGGATGCGGAACACCTACATCCCGCTGGACATGGTGTTCATTCGTGCGGATGGCGTGATTCACCGCATCGAGGTGCGCACGGAGCCGCTCTCCGAGCGTGTCATCTCCTCGGACGGGCTCGTCGCAGGCGTGCTGGAACTTGCCGGCGGTAACGCCGAGCGGCTCGGTTTGAGGCCCGGTGATCGCGTCGTCCATCCGCACTTCAAGGGCAAACCCAAAGGACGCTGACGGTCGGCTGCCCGGCGCCCTCGGCTCTCGCCACGAGAGGCAGGCTCGATGTCAGACTTGTTCTCAGCCGCGGGTCTCGCCGATGCCGTGGCTCGTCCACTCGCCGACCGCCTGAGACCCGCGCGGCTCGCCGACGTTTCGGGTCAGGATCATCTGGTCGGTCCCGAGGGCACGCTCACGACCATGCTGAAGGCAGGCCGGCTACCGAGCCTCGTGCTCTGGGGCCCGCCCGGTTGCGGCAAGACCACGATCGCTCGCCTGATCGCCGCCGAGACGCGGCTCGAGCTCGAGCAGATGTCGGCGATCTTTTCGGGCGTGCAGGACCTCCGCAAGGCCTTCGAGCGGGCCCGCGCGCGCCGCGAGACGGGGCGCGGCACGCTGCTCTTCATCGATGAAATCCATCGCTTCAACCGCGCCCAGCAGGACAGCTTCCTGCCGCTCATGGAGGACGGCACGATCACGCTGATCGGCGCCACCACCGAGAACCCGTCCTTCGAGCTCAACGCGGCGCTGCTCTCTCGCGCGATCGTGCTGACGCTCAACCGGCTCGGGCCCGCGGCGCTCGAGGCGCTGCTCGCCCGCGCCGAGGGCGTGATGAAGCGGCGGCTGCCTCTCGTGCCGGACGCCCGCGAGGCGCTGCTCGCCATGGCCGATGGTGACGGGCGCTCACTCCTCAACATGGCCGAGGAGGTGTTCGCGGCCGTAACGGGCGATCGCGCGCCCCTCGACCGGGCGGCGCTCACACATATCGTGCAGCGGCGCGCGCCGATCTACGACAAGTCGCGCGAGGGCCACTACAACCTCATCAGCGCGTTGCACAAATCCGTGCGCGGCTCCGATCCCGACGCGGCACTCTATTGGCTGGCCCGCATGCTCGACGGCGGCGAGGACCGCCTGTTCCTCGCGCGCCGCCTCGTGCGCATGGCGGTCGAGGATATCGGCCTCGCCGACCCGCAGGCGCTCGTGCAAGCGATCGCGGCGAAGGACACCTACGACTTCCTGGGTTCGCCCGAAGGCGAGCTCGCGCTCGCGCAGGTGACCGTCTATCTCGCGACCGCGCCTAAGTCGAACGGGGTCTATGTGGCCTACAAGGCGGCGATGCGGGCGGCGAAGGAGAGCGGCAGCGTCGCCCCGCCGAAGCACATTCTGAACGCCCCGACCGAACTCATGGCCAACGAAGGCTATGGCGCCGGCTACGCCTACGATCACGACGCCGAGGATGGCTTTTCCGGCCAGAACTACTTCCCCGAGAGCTTCGCGGCGCGCCCCACCTACTACGACCCTCCCGAGCGCGGCTTCGAGCGCGAGATCAGGAAGCGGCTCGCCTATTGGGAGGGGCTCCGGCGGAAGAGGAACGAGGGGCGGTGACGGGCAGGGTGGGCGGCGTAGCGGCAGTGGCGGGCCGGGCGCCGATGTCGCGTGTACTTGCACCCATGGCGTTGGCGTGAGAAGTGGCCGCTTTGGGCCAATAGGGTGCATGGCCGGGACGGCGAGCACTGGCTTGCCGCGCGTCCGGTCCCTGGTAGGTGAGCGGAAAGACACGAAGACGCTGAGACGGGGCTCTTGGCCCATGCACTAAGTCGCTGCGCGACAGCCCGCTGATGCGGGCGCTTGAGCCGACAGGCCGGAAACCAGTTGAGATGACGGCGGTAACGGGGCCGGGAGCCCCACCCTGAGCATCGAGGCGCTAGCAACCCTCACTCAGGACAGAACTCCCCATGACCGACACCACCACCATCAGCCCTCTAGACCATTCTCAAACCGGCGCAACAGGGCTGGCTGCTTGTGACGCCGGGCGCAGCAATAGCCCTGCGGCAGGCACGCGTGTGCGGCTGCCGTGTTGAGCGGCAGTCAAGACCTGCCCCTCGGGCCAACCGCCATTTCTATTGGCCGCCGGAGCAGATCAACGCCCCGCTGCTCGGCACTTTCCCGCAATAACCTGAGCAACACTCATTGTTCGGCCCTTCACGGGAGCAGGTCGTGCGTCCCGGTTTGCAGTTCGGATTCCTCGGCGTAGTGCCGGCGCAGACAAACCGTCCTTTCGAAGATGCCGAGCAATTGCCTGCGCAGCAATCCCCGCTAACAGAGCAGGTCGCGCCCGCCGGTTTGCACTTCGCCTGGGCCGGTTCGGCCCCAAATGTTGCGACGGTGCCGAGGGCCACCACGCTCGCGCAGATGATGCCGAACACGCGTTTCGGGATTTTCAGGAATTTCATGCCAATTTTCCTCCACGGGTTTCTTTAAGCTTCAGACTAGGATATTCAGATCATTGCCATCTCACGCCTTGCCTCCTTCCCACTCGGTAGGCTGCCTGCCAAGAGAGTTGGGCGCTGTCGCAGACTGCTCACCGCCAAAACCACCTCTCGACCCGCACGGCTCTCATCCGGCCGATCGATGCCTCATGCGACGATCGCCCCAACAAGCGGACGAGCTTCAAGCCCGCCGTCGCCTAAGTTGAGGGGATAGGATTGCATCCTGCGTGAGCCCCACACATACGGCACGATTATGCCGGAACTACGAAAACAACATGTCTCAGCGGGCTATCGCGTGGTTATCGCAAGGCATTTCCCGTCGACCGAAACGAAGCCCTTCTCGCACACTCTTTCTCTTTTGACGGCTCCGACCGGACTGCACTTTTTCATGCAAGCCGCGCGCGATTTCGCGCCTTTGGCTTTGTCAGGGATATTGTCACATTTTTCAAAGCAACTGGCTTGCGCCACGACAGGCCCCGCGCCCAAGGAGAGGACGCAGGCGCAGGCGATTGCCGTTACGATAAACAGGCCAGTTGTTTTGTGATATTTTCTCGACAGCATGCTCCCCTCCCATTGCACAGGCGTTAAACTGACGACGTGCACTGCAATCTCGTCCAGTGGCAGACCTACACGACGTCCGCCTTGCGCCCCTCGTCTTTGCTCTTGACGACGGTGTCGTGGGGCCGCTCGCCGAGGCTCCTCGTCCTGTAGCCGGCTTGCCAATCGGTGACGAAACGAACGGCGCGCCGTTCGCGCCGCCCACTTCCACTCCACGCCCTGGAATGCCGCCCTCCCGTATTGAGTGGGGCAGTCAAATGAAGGCCCCTTCGGCCACCCCAGCCATTGAGAGACGGCGAGACGGGCTTCAATTCGGACCACCGAATGTCATGGCTGACGTGACATTGATGAATATGATCGTTCTTACTGGCAAGTCTTGACGCTGCCTTTGGTCGTTGCCCTGCAACGCAAGCCAAGACAACAGGGCTGGGCGCCCGGCACGCTGTCGCAGTCATAGCCATTCTGCAGGCAACGGCTCTGAACGGTCCGGAGAAGAGACTGGGTTTTCCCAGCGTCCGGAACATTCAGCTCATTAAACCCAACGACCAGGGCCTGGGCGGCGACACTCAGCTCGCTGGTCGCCGATGTGGCGCTATTGGCGCCCATTGTTACGACGCCGCCAAGGGCCACCACGCCCGCGCAGACGAAACCAAGTACGCGTCATGGGATTTTCATTGTGACGAATTTACCTCCACGCAATTTGACCAAGTTTGGTCATGATGGCATAGGGGGGGGGGGAGGCAAGCATTTCCCAATTATTTTTGAAGCGCACCAAAATGTCGTGAGCACGTAGTTCGTGAGGTGTCGCGTCCGAGCGCAAGATGGGCCGATGGGCGTGACACGCGTGTTGCCGCGATGCTCATCGGCGCAGGTCATGCATTTGCGACCAGTCGTCGGGCTTAGCGCTCAGCGTCGACTGACCCAGCTTGGTGACAGTAGTTGGGTTCATGCAGGGGCCATGAACTCGAAAACTCTGGGCTGAGGTCAGCGTCAGCTTTAAGGCGTACCACTGCCTTCCAAAGCACACACCAAGAACAGCAGCATCGGCTCAAAACCGACCAGTCACTCGCTCAGTATCGTCGGTTCGACGCACCGCTGCCGCACCTCACCTCACCTCACCTCATCTCGCCAAACAGCTGCGCTGCCGCGTCGCGCAGCGCGTCGATGCCGGCGCCGGTCTCGGATGATGTCGCGATGATCTCGGGGAATGCGGCGGCGTGGCGGGCGATCGCGGCGCGCGTTGCGGCCAGGACGGCGTCGAGGGCTTTCGGCGCGATCTTGTCGATCTTGGTCAGCACGATCTGATAGGAGACGGCCGCCTCGTCGAGCAGCGCCATGATCTCCTCGTCTACTGACTTCACGCCGTGGCGACTGTCGATCAGCAGATAGACGCGGGCGAGCGCCTGTCGGCCGCGCAGGTAGTCCTTGATGAGGCCGGTCCAGGCCTTCACCTTTTCCTTGGGCGCCTCGGCGAAGCCGTAGCCCGGCAGGTCGACGATCGCGAGCGCCACCTCGTCGGCGACGAAGAAGTTGAGCTCCTGCGTGCGGCCGGGCGTGTTGGAGGTGCGGGCGAGCCCCTTCTGGCGCACGAGTGCGTTGATGAGGCTCGACTTGCCGACATTCGAGCGCCCGGCGAAGGCGACC
>DAORNH010000109.1:0-12446 GCA_035440865.1 Hyphomicrobiaceae bacterium
GTAGGGCAGGATCATGATGCCGATGACGATGCCGGCCGAGAGAATGTTGAAGCCGGGCAGGTTCGGCAAGAATGTCTTCTGAAGGAGCGGCGTCACGAACAGCAGCGCGAAAAATCCGTAGACCACGGTCGGCACGCCGGACAGGAGCTCGAGGATCGGCTTCAGGATCTCGCGCGTGCGCGGATGGGCGAACTCGCTGAGCCAGAGCGCCGCCGTGAGGCCGAGTGGGGCAGCGATCGCGAGTGCCACCAGCGTCGAGAGCAAGGTTCCGACGAGAAGCGGCAGCATGCCGAAGCGTGGATTGTCGAAGAGCGGCGTCCACTCGGTGTCGGTGAGGAACGTTAGTATCGGCACGCTCCTGAAGAATTCGAAAGACTCGTACAACAGCACGCCGACGATGCCGAGTGTCACCAGCACGGACGAGGCTGCCGCGGCGAACAGCGCGGCCTTGATCAGGCGCTCCTTCAAGTGCTGGCGCCGCCGCTGCAATGCCGTGAGACGAGATGCCATGCGTCAATCTCCACGTGACCGAGCAGAGATACGGCCGGGCCGTATCCCTGCTCTCGCCGTCCCCAGAACAACGCGCGGGGTGCGATGCTGTTCCCTAGAGGGACGGATCTTACGGCCGACTACGCAGTACAGCGTCACATCGTCGGCTTTCTCTTCATCAGGTCGGCAATGGGGACGCCGACCTCGGGCACACCTCCGAAGGCCGATCCGGGGGTGCGCGCCTTGAAGCGCTCGAGCACCGTCGGATAGATCGCCTCGGGCAGTGGCAGATACTTCACCTCGCGGATGAGGGCAGGTCCTTTGGTGAGCACGAACTCGACGAAGCTCTGCACCTCGGGCTTCTCGACGGCCTTCGAGGAGACGTAGACGAATAGCGGGCGCGACATCGGATTGTACTTGCCGGCGAGAACGTTTTCGAGCGAGGGGGCGACGCAGCCCTGACCCTTGCCCCAATCGATCTCGAGGGCCTTCAGCGCCTTCGGGTTGGCGGCGTAGTAGGCAAACCCGAAGTAGCCGATGCCGCCCTTGTCGCCCTGCACGCCCTTGACGAGCACGTTGTCGTCCTCGCTCGCGGTATAGTCGCCGCGGCTCGACTTGGCCTTGCCGACGGCAGCCTCGGTGAAATAGTCGAAGGTGCCGCTATCCGCCCCGGCGCCGAAGAGCTTTAGGGCCAAATCCGGGAAGCTCGGGTTGATCTGCTTCCAGTTGGTGATTCTTCCCTTGGCGCCCGGCTCCCACATGGTCTTGAGCTCGGACACTTTGATGCAGGTTAGCGGGTTCGACGGGTGCACGACGACGGTCAGCGCGTCGAATGCCAGGGGCAGCTCGATGAAGCCAATGCCGGCCTTCTTGCATGCCTCGATCTCCTCTTTGAGGATCGGACGCGAGCCGTTCGACATGTCGGTCTCGCCGCGGCAGAACTTCTTGAAGCCGCCGCCAGTCCCCGAGATGCCGACTGTGACGCGGTTGGCACCCTTGGTCGACTTCTGAAACTCTTCGGCAACTGCCTCCATGATCGGGAACACGGTCGATGAGCCATCAAGCGTGATCGTCTTCGGCTGGGCATGGAGCGGCGCCGCAAGTGCGGCGAGCGCGACGCCGGCGAGGCCGGCTGTGCGCATGGTATGGCGTGCGATGGACGTCATGGTCCTCGTCCTGTTGGTGTGCCGCAGCCCATCTGCGGCAGCGTCGTCGTGGGTCCCTTCGACGCTGCCCTTCTAGCCGGCGCCTGCAACAGGCGTGTGACAGGACAAAATATTGGAAAGGATAGGTAAAATTGCTACGTGGCCGCCAGAAGCCGCACTGTGAATATCGAGCCTCGCCCCGGCTGCGAGTCGATCTCGAGCTCGCCTCGATGCCGGTTGACGATGTGCTTGACGATGGCGAGGCCGAGGCCGGTGCCGCCCCGCTCGCGGCTCTCACGAGCGCTCACGCGATAGAAGCGCTCGGTGAGACGGGGCAGGTGCTCGGGAGCGATGCCGATGCCGTCGTCGCTCACGCGGAGGCTGACGTGCGCCTGCTCCCGCAGCACCGAGACGTCAACCTTGCCGCCGCGCCGGCCATACTTGATGGCGTTCTGGATGAGGTTCTGCGCGACCTGCACGATCTCGTCATGATCGCCCGCGGCGATCGCGGTCGTGGCGACGGGCGCCAGCGTCAAGGTGATTGTGCCACTTTCCGCGAGGGGGCGAAGCAGGGCGACGGCCTCGGCGGCGGCGGCATTGAGATCGACTCTCCCCGTCGGCGCCACGTGCTCGCGCATCTCGATGCGGCTCAGCGAGAGGAGGTCGTCGATGAGGCGCGACATGCGCGCCGCCTGTTCCTGCATGATGCCGAGGAACTGGTCGCGGGCGACCGGATCGTCCTTTGCGGCACCCTGCAGCGTCTCGATGAAGCCTTTGAGGGCCGCTAGTGGCGTGCGCAACTCGTGACTGGCGTTGGCGACGAAATCGGCGCGCATCTCGGCGGCGAGCTCTGCCTCCGTGCGGTCACGCAGGATGACGACCTGGACCGGTTCGGGCAACCCGACCGCGCCATCGCCGAGCGTGGCGACAATTCCGGAGAGATGCCGCTCGTGCGGGACCACATCGTGAATAGCGAAGGTATGCGTGCCACGCTCGTTCCAGGCCCGATCGATCGCCGCGAAGAGCTCGGGCGATCGATGCAGCTGCGCGACGTGCCGGCCGGGGGCGCCCGGAAACAAGGCTAGCGCAGCGGTGTTCGCGTGCGTGACCCTCCCCGAGCGATCGAGGGTGAGGACCGGGTCGGGGAGCATGTCGACGACTGCAAGCCAGCCAGGTCCGCTCGGTCTCGGCCTGCCCGGGTCGGCGGCGCTGCTGTCGTGACGTGTGAGCGAGGGAGCGGTGGTTGGCGTCACGAACGCCGCAACGACGACCCAGATTGCGCCGATGGCCGGTCCGAGGGCTGCGAGCCACCATGTGAGGCCCCCGATCCATACGAGGATGGCCGACGTCAGCGCCGCGACGGCGATCGCCTCGCGGGATTGTGACAGCCGGCCTCTGATCAGGTCTGAGACTTGGCGGTGATGGTTGGTCATCCAGGTCCGTCGGAGGTCGCAGCTACGCGTTGAGGCTGCCTCGCCGTGGCCGCGCGTCCGGTAAGAGTTGACGCCGTCCGTCTGCCTCAGGGTGATTTAGTTCACGCTCTGACAATAGGAGGTGGCACACGTCCCTTCCCTCTCGATGGGGGAAGGGCCGGGGATTGGGTTGGTGAGGAACTGCAAACGTTGTGCACCCCCGACCCCAAACCTCCCCCGCAAGGGGGGAGGGAGCCCCCTACTGCCGATCCAAAAACGAAACTACCCTGCCGCCTCGCTACCACGTCGACATAAACGCTTGCAAATCGCCGACTGCTCTGGCTCTATGCGCGGGCGAGCGGCAGGACCGCGCGAAGCAGGTATTGGCAAAAACGCCATCATGACCAGGGACCACGAGCCCAGCACCTCTTTGGGGCTGCTCCGAACGGAGCCGGCCGGTGCGGGCCTGTCCCTTACCCTCCTCCTTACCAGCCCCTGAGCCATTCGTGGTCTCGGTAACGAGACGTGCGCTCAGGGGACCCGAAGACTTCGAGCCGGAAGCGCAAGCCGCCTCCCGATTTCCCATGCCATCCTTGGAACGGACCTGAACGATGACCGATATCGCCCAGCCGCAAAAGCCTCGCAGCGACACCGATCGCGTGATGATCTTTGACACGACGCTCCGCGACGGCGAGCAGTCGCCCGGCGCCGCCATGACGCTGGATAACAAGCTGTCGGTCGCGCGCCTCCTCGACGAGATGGGCGTCGACATCATCGAGGCGGGCTTTCCGGCCTCCTCCAATGGCGACTTCGAGGCGGTCGCGGAGATCGCCAAGGTCGTGAAGCGGGCGGTTGTGTGCGGGTTGGCGCGCTCGAGCCTCGGCGATATCGATCGCGCGGGTGAAGCCGTGAAGCATGCCGTGCGCCCGCGCGTCCATACCTTCATCTCGACGAGCCCGGTGCACCGCAAATACAAGCTCAACATGAGCGCCGAGCAGGTGATCGACGCGGTGGCGAAGAGCGTCGAACGCGCGCGCCGCTACACCGACAACGTCGAGTGGAGTGCCGAGGACGCGACGCGCACCGAGCGTGATGTGCTCCTCAAGTGCTGCGAGGTCGCGATCAAGGCCGGCGCGACCACGATCAACATCCCCGATACGGTCGGCTACTCGGTGCCGGAGGAGTATTTCGCGCTCATCAAGATGCTGCGCGAGACGGTGCCCGGCGGCGACACGGTGGTGTGGTCGACGCATTGCCACAACGACCTCGGCATGGCGGTCGCCAATTCGCTCGCCGGCGTGCGTGCAGGCGCGCGGCAGATCGAGTGCACGATCAACGGTCTTGGCGAGCGGGCGGGCAATGCCGCGCTCGAGGAGATCGTCATGGCGATGAACGTGCGCAACGACGTGCTGCCCTACTGGAACGAGGTCGACACGACGAAGTTCGTGCGCGCTTCGAAGCTCGTTGCCGCGGTCTCGGCCTTTCCTGTCCAGTACAACAAGGCGATCGTCGGCCGGAACGCCTTCAGCCACGAGAGCGGCATCCATCAGGACGGCATGCTGAAGAATGCCGAGACCTATGAGATCATGCGGCCCGAGGCCGTCGGTCTCTCGAAATCGCACCTGAGCCTCGGCAAGCTGTCGGGGCGCGCGGCCTTCCGCGACAAGCTGAAGGCGCTCGGCTACGAGCTCGGCGACAACGCCTTCCAGGACGCCTTCCGCCGCTTCAAGGACCTCGCCGACAAGAAGAAGCTCGTGTTCGATGAGGACATCGAGGCGCTGGTCGACCAGGAGGTCGCCTCGCAGTCGGACCGAATCAAGGTGGTGGCGCTCACCGTGATCGCCGGGACCGGCGGCCCGCAGAAGGCAACGATCACGCTCGAGGTCGACGGCCGCCACGAGACGCGCGAGGCATCGGGCGATGGTCCGGTCGATGCAACCTTCAAGGCCATCAAGGCCATCGTGCCGCATGAGGTGAAGCTGCCGCTCTACCAGGTGATGGCGGTAACGGAAGGCACCGACGCGCAGGCCGAGGTGATGGTGCGCCTCGAGGAGGCGGGCCGCACCGTGACGGGACGCGGCGCCGATACGGACACGATGGTGGCTTCGGCGCGGGCCTACGTGAGCGCGCTCAACAAGCTTCTCATGAAGCGCCAGCGCGGGCCCAGCGCGCAGTCGATGGCGTCCTGAGTCGTACCGGCACGGCAACGAAACGCTCGAGGGGCGCTGCCCCTCGAGCACCCCGCCAGGGACTGTTCCCTGGACCCCGGCCCAACCAGTGCATGAGCAGCCATGACGGATGAGCCGCGCGCACCTGAGTTTCTTATCCGACCCGACCCGGACGACACGCGGCTCTATTCCGTCGTGGGTGGGCTCGACCATGAAGGCCGGCGGATCGAGAGCTCGGTCGTCGCCGAGCGGCCCCTCACGCTCTTCCTCAATGCCCGCGAGATCGTGACGATGATGACCATCGGCGATCATCCCGAGCTGCTCGCTGTCGGATATCTGCTCAACCAGGGCATGCTGCGGCCCGATGACGAGATCACCGGCGTGGAGCATGCCGAGGACATCGGCACGATCGTCGTGCGCACACACCGGCAGACCGACTTTGAGGAGAAGCTCCGAAAGAAAGTGCAGACCTCGGGCTGTGCCCAGGGGACCGTGTTCGGCGATCTCATGGATCAGCTCGAGGCCGTGAACCTCGATCCCGCCCGGCGTCTCAGGACCTCGTGGCTCTATACGATCTCGAAGAAGATCAACCTCGCGCCGAGCCTCTATCTGAAGACCGGCGCCATTCACGGTTGCGCGCTCTGCGAGGAGGATCGCCCGCTTGTCTACATGGAGGACGTCGGCCGGCACAACGCGGTCGACAAGATCGCCGGCTACATGTTCCGCAATCATGTCGATCCGGCCTCGAAGATCTTCTATACGACCGGGCGCCTCACCTCCGAGATGGTGATCAAGACCGTGCGCATGGGCATCCCGATCCTCGTCTCGCGGTCTGGCTTTACGGCCTGGGGGGTGGAACTCGCCAGGAAATCGAACCTCACGCTCATCGGGCGGGTGCGCGGGCGCCGCTTCGTCTGTCTCTCGGGCGAGGAGCGGCTCGTGTTCGATGCCGATCCGAAGGCGGTCGACGAGGAGGAGCGGCGCCATCGCCGCAAAGGTGCCGACGACATGTAAGGGCCGCCGTCATCCCGCAGTGCCGCAGCGCAGGTCTGGTGCGCGGCCTCCGGCCATGTCATCGATAGGGACGATCACGGTCCGGTTGCCGGGGGAGAGTGCCGCGGATGGAGCAATTCCTGCAGCAGATGGCCGCGGGCCTCGCCAATGGCGCGATCTATGCCTGCGTGGCGCTCGCCCTGGTCATGATTTTCGTCTCGACGGATCACATCAATTTCGCCCAGGGCGAGATGGCGATGTTCTCGACCTATGTCGCCTGGACACTGATCCAGGCAGGGACGGGGTTCTGGCTGGCACTGCTGCTCTCGGTCGCCGCCTCCTTCATCGTCGGCGTGCTGATCGAGCGAGCCATTCTGAGGCCGCTGCACAATGCCCCGGTCCTCTCGATCGTCGTCGTATTCATCGGCCTCCTGGCGATCTTCCATTCGATGGCGGGCTCGATCTGGACGCACACCCTGAAGACGGTCGCCTCGCCGTTTCCAGCGGTGAAGTTTCCGGGTTCCAGCATCATCGGCCCGCATCAGATCGGTATGATCGCCGTCACAGTGGCGCTGCTGTTCGTGCTGTTCGCCTTCTTCCGTTTCACGCCGCTCGGGCTTGCCATGCGGGCGGCGGCGCAGAATCCGGCCTCGGCCCGCCTGGTCGGCGTCAGCGTCGACTGGATGCTGGCGCTCGGCTGGGGGCTCGCCGCAGCGATCGGCGCTGTCGCAGGCGCCATGGTGGCGCCGGCCGTCAACCTCGACCCCAATATGATGGCGGGCATCCTGCTCTATGCGTTCGCGGGTGCCTTGGTCGGCGGCATCTCGAGCCCCGGGGGGGCGGTTGCCGGCGGCTTCATCGTCGGTCTCCTCGAGAACTTCGTCGCCTTCATCGGCGACCGCATCGAGACCTGGACCGGCTACTACATCATCGGCAATGGCGAGAAGCTCACCGTTGCCCTCATCATCGTCATCACGGTGCTGACCCTGAAGCCCTCCGGCCTCTTCGGCCGCGTCGACGTGAAGAGGGTCTGAGATGGCGGAGCAGACGGCAAGCCCTGCAGTCGTGGCCGCGCCTGCCGCGCGCTCATCCTTCAATTTCGCGCCGCTCGTTGTCTGGCCGCTTGTCGCGGTTGCGGTCGCGCTGCCTTTCATCTCGAACGCGGGCGGCGGGCTTATCTCGAACTTCTCGTTCCTGCAGCTGTCGCTGGTGATCGTCTACTCGATCGCGGTGCTCGGCTTGAACCTGCTCACGGGCTTCAACGGCCAGATCTCGCTCGGCCATGGCGCCTTTTTCGCGGTCGGGGCCTATGTGGCCGCGATCCTCATCAAGCACTTCGACATTCCGTACTGGAGCGTGCTGCCGGTCGCGGCGCTCGCCTGCTTTGTGGTCGGGTATCTCTTCGGGCTGCCCGCGCTGCGGCTCGAGGGGCATTATCTGGCGCTCGCCACGTTTGCGCTCGCGATCGCGGTGCCGCAGTTCCTGAAATACCGCCATTTCGAGGCCTGGACTTTTGGCGTACAAGGCATCACCCTCCGCCGTGTCAGGGGCCCGGAATGGACGGGCCTCAACACCGATCAGTGGCTCTATCTCGTGGTCCTGCTGATCGCCGTCCTGATGTTCTGGCTTGCGCGCAACCTGATCAACAGTCGCGCGGGGCGTGCCATGATGGCGATACGCGACCACCACATGGCGGCCGACACCATGGGCATCGATACCGCGCGCACGAAGGCAATCACCTTCGGCATCAGCGCGCTCTACACGGGCCTTGCCGGCGCGCTGCACGCCATCATCTTCAAGTTCGTCTCGCCGGACAGCTTCCCGTTTCCGCTGTCGATCTCGTTCCTGGTCGGCGGCGTGGTCGGTGGCATCGCCTCGCTGCCCGGCGCCGTGATCGGGGGCGCCTTCGTGCAGGTGATCGAGAAGTATGCCGACGCGCTGACCAAGACCATCTCGCAGATGGTGCACCTGCCGATCGAGCTGCAGCCTTGGACGATCTATGGCATCGTGCTGATCATCCTCATCTATGTCATGCCGTCCGGGATCGCCGGCGGCATTGCCTCGCTTTGGGCACGATTGCGGGGACGATAACGTCTCGAACGTGTGTGCCATCCAACGACGAACAGAAGACGGTCACTCGGGAGGAACCAATGACCAAGACCACACGCCGCAGCGTCATCATCGGCGGCTCGACGCTCGCCGCGGGCCAGGTGATCGGCATGCCGGCCATCGCCCAGGCGAAGAAGTACGACGTTGGCGCCACCGATACCGAGATCAAGATCGGCAACACCAACCCCTACTCGGGCAACGCCTCGAGCTACGGCAACATCGGCCGCACGCTCGATGCCGTCTTCAAGATGGTCAACGATCAGGGCGGCATCGGCGGCCGCAAGATCAACTTCGTCACCTACGACGACGGCTACAGCCCGCCGAAGACGGTCGAGATGGTGAGGAAGCTCGTCGAAGTGGACAAGGTGCTCCTCCTCTTCCAGACGCTCGGCACGCCGCCCAACACGGCGATCCACAAGTACATGAACGACGAGAAGGTGCCGCATCTCTTCGTCGCGACCGGGGCCTCGAAGTGGGGCCAGCCGAAGAAGTTCCCCTGGACGATGGGCTGGCAGCCCGACTATGCGACCGAGGGCGCGATCTATGCGAAGCACATCCTCGCGACCAAGCCCGGCGCCAAGATCGCCGTGCTGATGCAGAACGACGACTATGGCCGCGACTACTACAACGGCTTCCTCGCCGGGCTCACCAAGGCGAACGAGAAGATGATCGTCTCGCGGGCCACCTACGAGGTGACCGACCCGACCGTCGACAGCCAGATGATCCAGCTGAAGAACTCGGGCGCGGACGTGTTCTTCAACATCACCATCCCGAAGTTCGCGACGCAGGCCATCAAGAAAGCGCACGAGCTCGGTTGGAAGCCGGTGCACTATCTCAACAACGTCTCGTCGTCGTTCTCGACCACGATGCGCCCCGCGGGCATCGAGGCCTGCCAGGGCATCATCCTCGCGCTCTACCGCAAGGACGTCGCCGACGCACAGTTCGCCGATGCCGCGGACGTGAAGGCCTTCCGCGCCTTCATGGCGAAGTACATGACGGCCTCCGACTACAAGGACGACCTGCACAATTACGGCTACTCGGTCGCCCACACGCTGATCGAGGTGCTGAAGAAGTGCGGCAACGAGTTGACGCGCGAGAACGTCATGCGCCAGGCCGCGAACCTCAAGGGCTTCGAGGCGCCACTGCTGCTGCCCGGGATCAAGATCAACACGAGCCCGACGGACTTCTATCCGATCCAGGCCGTGCGGCTCGCGCGCGTGAAGGGCGAAGGCTTCGAGCTCTTCGGCGACGTGCTCGCGAGCGAGAGCACCTGAGGGGCGGGTGTCGAACGCTATCGATCGGTGTCAGACCCATGGGTCTGACACCGATCGCGTAGGGCGTCGTCACTTGTCACGCGGCGGCGGGAAGTCGCGGAGCTGGAGGAGTGCCGAGAATGTGATGCCGGCCGCGGCGAACGCCTCGGCGGCACCCTCCTCGCGGTCGACGATGGTGATGACGCGCACGACCTCGGCGCCGTCAGCGCGGACGGCCTCGATCGCCTTCAGCGCCGAGCCGCCGGTCGTCGTTACGTCCTCGAGTATGATGACGCGGCGGCCTTTGAGCGTCTCGCCGCGCGGGAGCCCTTCGACGAGGCTTTGTGTGCCGTGGCCCTTGGCCTGCTTCCGGATGAAGAAGGCCGGCATTGGCTGTCCCTTGGCATGGCTGACGGCAGCAACGGCGGCGGCGAGCGGGATGGCGCCTACTTCGAGCCCGCCGATCATGTCGGCTTCGCCCGGCGTGATTGCATCAGAGAGCAGCGCGCCGATCAGGTAGGCGCCCTCCGGATCGAGCATCGTCGGCTTCATGTTGAAGTAGAAGTTCGAGGTGCGGCCCGAGGCGAGCTTGATCTCGACGCCGGTGCCATAGGAGCGCCGTGTGATGATCTCGATCAGGCGGGCGCGGGATGCGGTCGGGAGCATGGGGCCTCGCTGCTGGATTGTCTCGGCGGCGAGTGAGCCTGCGGCGGGCGCCATGTCAAGGCTTGGCCTTGCCCCTGCACCCGAACAAGGAGCGGATCTGAAGGCCGTCATCCTGTAGCGATGCTCCGCATCGACGGCCTTTGGCTGGGTTCGGGGCAGCGCCCCGAAATGCCAAGCGCGATCCTCCCGCGTCAGTGAGTTTGCTCAGCACGCCGCACGGCATGGCCCCCGCTACCGCTTGCGCACGAACTCGGCACGCAGCACGAGCCCCTTGATGCCGTCGAATTTGCAATCGATCTCTTGCGGGTCGCCCGTCAGGCGGATCGACTTGATGACGGTTCCGCGTCGCAACGTCTGGCCCGCACCCTTGACCGCGAGGTCCTTGATCAGCGTCACCTGATCGCCGTCTGCAAGCACATTGCCGACGGCATCGCGCACGTCGACCCGGCTCGCGGCCGCCTGCTTCTTGGCAAGCTCGGAGGCTGGCAGCCACTCGCCGCTGACGTCGTCATAGACGTAGTCGTCGTCCTGGCTCATGTCCTAGCTCCTGATCGAAGGCGATCCTACCGAGTTTGCTGCCAGGATTGAGAGCCAAATCGATGGTGTTCGGTCCGCAACCCGGGATACGGGTCCCTTAGACCGGCGTGAGCGAGCCTGTCCAGGGGCTGCGGGTGAGACCCCGAGGGGGCGGCACCTGCAATTCCCACTCGCAACGGTGGGGAGCACATGGCCGACGAGCAAGCTGATCAGCTGGACCGGGCGTATGGCGCGGCGCGAAGTTTCGGGCCACTCACTTGTGACGCCTGAGTGAGAGGCCAACGCTTGAGCAGGCCCTTTGCGTCGGCTACTCATGGCGCACCGCAACAGTCGCCGGCAAGGAGCCGCCATGTTCAATCCCGAGCGCCCACCCGAGCTTGCCGTCACGCGCTGGTTCAACGCGAAGGAGCCGGTCTCGCTCGCCGCCCTCAAGGGCCGGGTCGTGGTGCTGGTCGCCTTCCAGATGCTCTGCCCGGGGTGCATCGAGCACGGGCTGCCGCAGGCGAAGCGGCTCCGCGAGCGCTTCCGCGAGAGCGAGGTCGCGGTGATCGGCCTGCACACGGTATTCGAGCATCACAAGGTAATGACGGTCGAGGCGCTGGCCGCCTTCATGCACGAGTACAAGTGGCCGTTCCCGGTCGGCGCCGACGAGCCGACGGGCGATGGCATCCCGAAGACGATGGCGGCCTACGAGATGCGCGGCACGCCGACAATGCTGCTGTTCGACCGGCAGGGCCGCCTGCGGCGCCACTATCTCGGGCGCCCGGACGACATGCAGGTGGCGGCCGAGGTGATGGGCCTCGTCATCGAGGAGAAGACGGCGAGCCGCGAGCAGTCCGTCGCCATCGAGCGGGCGCTGGCAGCGGGCCTCCGCGGCCAGGGCGAGCATGATCACGGACACGATCATCATCACCATCACCATCACCACGATCATGCGCACGGCGACGCCTGCGGCTGCGGACATGACCACGCGCACGATCATGGCCACCATCACGACCATGATCACGGCCATCACCATCATGCCCATGATGGCTCGTGCTGCCACGACCACGCGCACGAGCCTGCGCCAACGACCAAACCAGCCCGCAAGGCGGAAGCGAAGGCCGAGACGCCGAGGCCGCGGGGCAGCAAATGACGGGCGGCGGCCAGCGCCACGGCCACGACCCGCGCTTTCCCGGCGCCGCCTACATCGATCCGACGGCGCGCATCACGGGTCGCGTCACCATCGGCGAGGGCGCGAGTGTGTGGCCCTACACTGTGATCCGCGCCGAGAGCCTGGAGGTGAGGATCGGCCGGCGGACCAACCTGCAGGACCATGTGATGGTCCACATCGGCTACACGACTCCGACACTGATCGGCGACAACTGCTCGATCACCCATCGCGTGGTGCTGCACGGCTGCACGATCGGCGACGATTGCCTGATCGGTATCGGTGCCACGATCATGGACGGCGCGGTGATCGGCGCAGGCTCGATCGTTGCCGGGCATGCGTTCGTGCGCGAGGGGCAGGTGATCCCGCCGCACTCGATCGTCATGGGCACGCCCGGCAAGGTCGTGCGAACGATCGACAGCCGCGCGGCGAACCGGCTCAATGCCTGGCTCTATCATCGCAACGCCGAGCACTACGCGCGGGGGCTGCATCGCGCCTGGGACGGGGCTGATTTCGAGGCGGCG
>DAORNH010000109.1:12474-12827 GCA_035440865.1 Hyphomicrobiaceae bacterium
GGCAGGTGTCTGAGGCCGGCGCCTGAAACACGATCGGAACAGACGGCAGGCGATCGGCGCTGTATGGTCAGGCTTGCCTTGGGTTCTTGCCATTCATTGGAACGACGCGACAAGGAGATGGTCATGCTCAATCGATTGTCATTGGCCGGAGCGGCCGCAGCATTTGCCCTCATGCTTTCGGCGCCAGCGAGCCAGATCAGCGGCGCACTGCTGATCGGGTCCGCGGAGGCACAGCAGCCGCCCCGGTGCGCGACGGCGCCGCGCCGCTGCCCGACAGGCCAGACTGCGCGCTGCCAGCGTGAAGGCCGCTGCCGCCAGGGTACCCGCGTCGTCAACGCCTGCCTCCAGTTCCG
>DAORNH010000110.1:0-4998 GCA_035440865.1 Hyphomicrobiaceae bacterium
TCGGCGCTGACCCGATCGGGGCCGGTGGCCCAGCCGATGCCGGCGGCGCCGCTCTTCGGATCGAAGACGACGGATACGCACTGATCCGTGAAGTTCAACGTGACCGTGCAGGCAGAGGTCGGTACGCGCACCCGCTCCGCCTGCTTGCGGCACTCGGCAAGTGCCGCCTCCGTTGCTGAGCGCGCCGAGCTATGATTGGCGGACCAGGCATAGGCAAAGCCGTCCGAACGGCCACGTAGACCGATCGCGGTCACGAGGACGCCCTCGGCTTCGGCGGGCAGCGATCCGGCCAGAATGGCGAGTGTCGCGATCACCACGGCTGTTGCGGCTCGCGACCTCGTGCCACGAGCGCGGGAGGCCCGCAGGTCCCCCTGTACGTCTCCCCGCAGATCCCCATGTGCACGCATGTCCGATGTCTCCATCCGTCACCGATCAGGACGCACGCCCGCGTTTTACACGTCATGCCGTCGCAAGACCAGCCGAGCGGGCCGAAGCTTACCAGATTGTCGAGCCTCGGACTGAGGACATGCTACAGCCCGAGCGGAAAAAGGCGATCGCCCGCATCAACCGAAAATTCGGAACTGACACATGGCACTTCGCCATCATCTTGTGATAATCGCTTGATCTCAAACATCAAGCCGGTCGCGGTGGTCGCCAAGCCGGGTGACCGGCCAGGATCGCAGGAGCGTTCTCGATGTTGACACGCCAACTCGTCGCCGCAGGCGCTGGCGCCTTGATCCTGATGGCGACGCCGCAACCTGTCGCCGCACACCCCCATGTCTGGGTAAAGGTCGACACGACCGTGGTCTACGAGCGCGGCACGATCGTCGCGTTGAAGCAGCGATGGGTGTTCGACGAGGTCTATTCCTCGTTCGCCATCGACGGCCTCGACAAGAACAAGGACGGTGTCTTTTCCCGCGAGGAGCTGCAGGAGCTCGCCAAGGCCAACATGGATGGCGTCGGCCAGTTCGGCTATTTCACCTCGGCGAAGCTCGACAACGCCCCCCTCAAGTTCGGCGCACCAACCGAGTTCTATCTCGAGCACATCATCGATCCCAATCCGCGACCGAAGGGTGCCGGCCCCGCGACGAAGACCGAGCCGAAGTCCTCCTCGATGCTCGGCGGCATCTGGAACTGGATGGTCGGCGATGACGACGCCAGGAAGAACGAGCCGGCCAAGGTGCTGGCGCTCACCTTCACCCTGCCGTTGAGCCAACCGGTGCTGGCCGAGGCCGAGGGATTCTCGTTCTTGACGCGCGACCCGACGTCGTACATCGCCTTCGGTCTTGCCGCCGCCGAGCCCGTGAGGCTCAGCGCCGGCGCGCCGAAGGAGTGCAAGGCCCGCATCGACGCCGCCGACTTGGACCCGGAGACCAAGCGCCTCGAGGAGGCGTTCTCGGGCGCCGGCGACGGCATCCGCTGGAGCCAGTTGCTCGGCTCGAGCATCACCATCGTGTGCGACGGCAAATCATGAAGATCGTCACGCTTGGTCGAGGCGCGGCCGCATTTGGCGCCGCGGGCCTCCTTGCGCTCGTACTGTCGAGCGAGGTGGCTGCGCAGCTGGCATCGACTCCGCCTGTCGCCAAGCCTGGCGGGATCTGGGCAACCATCCTCTCGGCGCAGCAGGACGTCCAGACCGCGCTCGGGCGCGCACTCGAGCGCATCAAGACCACCGAGCCGTTGAAGGCGACGGCTTTCCTCGCACTCTTGAGCTTCGTCTACGGGGTGCTCCATGCCGTAGGGCCCGGCCACGGCAAGGCGGTCATCTCGTCCTACGTGCTCGCCAACGAACGCACGATGCGCCGCGGCATCGTGCTCTCCTTCCTGTCTGCGTTCGCGCAGGCGATCGTCGCAATCCTGCTCGTCGTCGTGCTGCGGCTCGTCCTGCGCTTGACCCAACTCGAGACCCGGCTCATCGAGCCCTGGCTCGACGTCATCAGCTGGGGTCTCGTTGCCGCCGTCGGCGCGTGGCTCCTCTGGCGTGAGGTGCGGCGGATGCTACGGGTGCGCGCGGCCCGCGGAGTTGGCGAGCATGCTCACGACCACCATGCTCACAGCCACCATGCTCACAGCCACCACGATCACGCCCATCATCACGACCACACCCACCCGGCGGCGCACGGGCGGATACCCCATGGGGCGCCCGGACACGTGCATGATGAGCATTGCGGCCACGC
The DNA here is from genome assembly GCA_035440865.1 of Hyphomicrobiaceae bacterium. Lineage (GTDB taxonomy): Bacteria > Pseudomonadota > Alphaproteobacteria > Rhizobiales > Hyphomicrobiaceae > DAORNH01. Next base: position 2,178 of record DAORNH010000110.1, read on the forward strand.
CCACATGCCCGGCCCCGAGGCGCTCGAGGGCGAATGGAGCTGGCGGCGCGCCTTCCCGATCATACTCGCGGTTGGCCTCAGACCCTGCACCGGTGCGATCGTGGTGTTGGTTGCAGCTTCGGGCCTCGGGTTGTTCTGGGCCGGCGTTATCTCGACATTTGTGATGTCGCTCGGTACCGCGATCACGGTGTCAGCGCTTGCGGCCTTGGCCGTCGGCTCGCGGGAGCTGGCCATTCGCCTTTTCGGTGGCGATGGGCGCCGCATCGGCGCATTGCGGTCGATCGCGACCATCGCCGGTGCCGTCACCTTGTTGGCGTTTGGAACCCTATTCCTGCTGGCATCACTCACGACGGGCTCAAGGGCCTTCTGAGCAGCACCGGACGTCGCAAACCAAAATGCCCCCGCTTTCGGGGCCGCTCCCGAGTTCGCGCCTGATCAACGCGTGGGAGCTACCCTCCGAATGCGGAGGCCTGACGCATCCATGAGACCAGCGACTTACACCTGCTGGAATACTCGAACTTTACGCGGACACATCGTGCAGTCGTACATACCACAATCGCTGTGTGCGGAGCATAGATTCGGACAGCGCACAGGCGAGCCTGTGGACAACAAGTGCCGCGTTGCCGCAGGTCAGCTCAGGTCTCCGCGCCACCGTTCACCTGGATGAGCTGGCCGTTGATGAAGGCTCCACGCTCCGAGGCGAGCAGCGCCACGACCGCCGCAACCTCGTCCGGCGTGCCGAGCCGGCCTACCGGCACGCGGCTCCGCATGCCCTCGATGTGCGCGGCCTGATGCGCTTCCTGCGCCTCGCCCATGATCGGGCCGGGCGAGATGATGTTGGCGGTCACGCCGCGCCCGCCGAACTCCTTCGCCAATGCCTTCGTGAGCCCCCAGGCCGCATGCTTCGAGGCCGAGACGTGCGCGCGGCCGTTATAGCCGTGTATGGCGTTCATGCCGGCAAAATTGATGATGCGGCCGAAGCCCTTGGCGATCATGCCTGGCAGGAACGCGCGCGAAAGCCAATAGGCGGAATCGAAGTTGATCGCCATCGCGCGCCGCCACGCCTGCTCGCTCATGGCCAGGAACGCGCCGTCCTCGCGCACGGCGGCGTTGTTCACGAGAACGTCGATCGTGCCGAACGTCGTCAGCGCCTCGTCGATGATGCGGCCGATGGCGATCCTGTCGCCGACGTCGCCCATCGCGACATAGGCATCGACGCCTAGCTGGCGCACTTCCCGGGCAACCGTCTCGCAGGCGAGCTTGTCGCGCGATCCGTTCAGCACCACGTTGTAGCCATCACGCGCCAGCACAAGGGCTGAGGCTCGGCCGATGTTTTTGCCTGAGCCGGTGACGAGTGCAGTCCGCGGGGCTCTTGCCAACGTCATACTCCGGACAGAATGAGGCGGGGTGCATGCCATTTGAAGTTTAGAGCGTCAAGCCGCCACACGGAAGGTACACCTCTGCTGCGGTGAGCGGTTGCAGCCCGATTTTCAATGGGATCGCATGAGCGCTTTAGCCAGGGATGCCGAGGTCTCGGGCTTTTGTTCGACGGTGTCGTCATTTAGTATCTGCATCCGACGGAGCCTGGAGCCAAGCGGCCGAGGCACAAGGTCTCGCGCTCACGGGCCGCTCCGTCACCGCCGGCACAAGGCCTGAACAAGCCGCGACGGCGCCAAAGCGCATGCACAGGGGGAGGGCGCAATGACGACTGCAACCGCCAGGCTCGAGCCTGCATCAGCGGGCGCGTCACCCGCCGGCACAGCGGAGAGCACCGCCCCCGAGATGTCCGAGGTGATTCGCAAGGCGCCGAGCGACGGCGACATGCGCGAGAAGTTCATTCCCGTCACGCGGCACGCGCTGATCGAGCGCCTGACCCGGCCGCACGTGTGGGCCGCGGGAGAGGCCGCGCACGCGCGCCGGTTTCTCGGCCATCTCTCGTATTGGCGCGGCCAGAGCTACAACAAGGTGCTCCTCGACCTTGAGCAGACCTACGAGCCCTTCAGCCCGGACAGTGATCTTCTCGTCACGCGCAAGTTCACCGATGCCGAGCGGCTCGAGATGCAACACCGCGTCGTCGATCAGATGGCGAAGCTGCTGCGCAAAGCGAACTTCGTCCAGGTCGATACGACGAAGATCAAGGAGATCCTCACCAACGAGACGCACTATGGCCTCGACCTCGAGATTGATCTCGCCGACTTCGAGGAACTGCTCGTCTTCTACAGGGGGGCCACATCACGCAAGGCGTCCAAGCGCACACTGCGCAAGCTCTTCATCTACAAGGAGGAGTACGATGTCCCGATCTTCCAGCGCCTGTTCATCCTGTTCAAGCTGAAGTCGTTCGACGCCCGCGTCGGCGAGGTGATGCGCGAGGCGAACCTCGAGCGCAAGGACGCCGAGAAACGCGTCAAGAAGGCGAGGAGCAGCCTGCCGGGCGAAGTGAAGACCGATTTCGTCTACATGAAGCTCTTCAAGAGCCTGCCGCAGTCCGATCTCGAGATGGTGTTCCCGAACGGGCGGGTCAAGTTCCGCATGTTTGACAAGCTCAAGCTCGGTGTCACTGCCGGTGGCGGTCTCGGCATGGGCGTATTCGGCACGGCCGGCAAGATTGCAGTCGCAACCAACCCGATCGCACTTGCGGGCGCCGTCGCCGGTCTCGGCGGCATCGCGGCGCGTCAGGTTTTCGCGTTCCTCAATCAGCGCACCAAGTACATGGTGACGCTCGCGCAGAACCTCTATTTCCACTCCATGGCCGACAACCGAGGCGTGATGACGCTGCTCTGCGACCGCGCATCGGAGGAGGACGTAAAGGAGGAGGCGCTCC
>DAORNH010000110.1:5027-11737 GCA_035440865.1 Hyphomicrobiaceae bacterium
CACAGGAGCGAGCTGCATCACGTCGACGAGGCGATCGAGCAGTACCTCGTCAACAGCTTCGGCATCGACGCCAACTACGATATCTACGACGCGCTCGATCGGCTGATGCGTGATGGCATTGTCAGCGAGGACGCGGAGGGGTACCTGGTGGCACTCCCCCCGAGCGGGGCAGCCAAGCAGATCGACATCCTCTGGGACGCCTACCTCGACGAGCTCCCCGACGTAGCGGGCGCCGAAGGCGAGGAGATGGACACGATGATTGATCCGCGCTCGGCTACCCTGGAGGCTGCCCCACAAAGCGAGGATCAGTGGCTGACCACAAGCTGAGCTTCCACACGAGCGATCGAGATGCAGCCTGGAAGATCGGGGGCATGCTCGGGGAGGCGCTTGATCCCGCCCCCGGCGCAGTCGCCGTTTTCGAGACGCAGGGTCCCGCAGGTTGGGTCGTCAATTGCTACTTCGAGGCGGAACCCGATCTCGTCGCAATCCGCGGCCTGCTGGCAGTGGATCCGGATCTCGCCACTCTCGAGCCGAGGCTCGAGGCGATCCCGGACTACAATTGGGTCGCCATAAGTCAGGCGGCGCTGCCCCCGGTCGAGGCGGGCCGCTTCATCGTCCGCGGCAGCCATGATCGCGCACGCACTCGGCATCGGCGGAATGCGATCGAGATCGATGCCGGCGAAGCCTTTGGCACTGCGCACCATGCGACGACGTACGGCTGCGTGCTCGCAATCGACAGGCACGCCCGGCGGAGGCCGCCCCGTCGCATTCTCGACCTCGGCTGCGGCTCGGGCGTGCTCGCCATCGCTGCCGCCAAGGCCTGGCCGGCCGCGCTGATCGAGGCGAGCGACATAGATGCGACATCAGTCGAGGTCGCCCGAGCCAACGCCGCAATCAACGGTGTCGCCCCGCGCATCCGCTTCAGGACGGGCGCAGGCCTACCCGCCACTGCGGGATCACCGGCCCGTCAGTACGATCTCCTCATCGCCAATATCCTGGCCGGACCGCTGAAGAGGCTCTCGGCACCGATCGCCCTCGCTGTGCGCCGAGGTGGAACGGTCATCCTCTCGGGCCTGCTTGTCCGCGAGGCCGCGACAGTGGCCGCCTCCTACGTCTCGAAGGGGTTCGAGCTCTGCTCGCGTCGAGACCATACCGGCTGGACCGTGCTCGAGCTGGTCCGGCGTTGAGCATGGCGGCAAACGATCCAGACACCTCGAATTTGCGTTAGAGTCTCTCGACCCGAGTTCAGGACGAGCCATGCCCCGCGATATGATTGATGCTGCCCCTCCTGCCGCGCCCGACCGGAGCGCCTGGCCAATGGGCCATCCCGACGTCAGGCTCGGCAAGATCGGCGTGCTGCTCCTGAACCTCGGCACGCCCGATGCGACGGACTACTGGTCCATGCGGCGCTACCTGAAGGAGTTCCTCTCCGACCGCCGCGTCATCGACTTGCCGCGGTGGAAGTGGTGGCCGATCCTGAACCTCATCATCCTGACCGTCCGGCCGAGCCGCAAGGGCCGCGACTACGCCGCGATCTGGAACAAGGAGCGCAACGAAGGACCGCTGAAGACGATCACGCGCGCGCAGGCCGAGAAGCTCGCGACGCGCCTGGCAGGCTCCGCGAAGATCGTCGTCGACTGGGCCATGCGCTACGCGAACCCGACGACGGCGAGCCGGCTCGAGGCGCTTCGGGCCGAGGGTTGCGACCGCATCCTCATCGTGCCGCTCTATCCGCACTACGCGGGCGCCACCACGGGAACAGCCGCGGACCAGGCCTTCCGCGCGCTCATGTCGATGCCCTGGCAACCGGCGATCCGGCTCGCACCCGCCTGGGGCGACGATCCCGTGTACATCCGTGCGCTTGCCCAATCGATCCGCCACCATCTCGGCACGCTTGATTTCGAGCCCGAGCGGCTCGTCGTCACCTATCACGGCATGCCGCAGCGCTATCTCTTGCAGGGTGACCCCTACCATTGCCAGTGCCTGAAATCCTCGCGCCTGCTAGCGGCCGAGCTCGGCTGGCCGGAGGGCCGCATGTTGACCTCGTTCCAGTCCCGCTTCGGCACCGAGGAGTGGCTGCGACCCTACACCGACGAGACGATCACCGGCCTCGCCAAATCGGGCGTGAAGCGCATCGCAGTCGTAGCCCCCGGCTTCACCGCCGACTGCCTCGAGACACTCGAGGAGCTCGACGTCGAAAACCGCGGGTTCTTCACCTCGAACGGCGGCACCCACTTCAGCTACATCCCCTGCCTCAACGACAGCGACCCCGGTCTCGACGTGATCGAGGCGGTGGTCAGGCGAGAGCTCGCGGGCTGGGCTTGAGGGGGCGATCGAGCCGCCTCGCAAGTGCATCCGCTACCGCGCGAGCGCCTGCGCGAGATCAGCAACGAGGTCGTCGGGATGCTCGATTCCGACCGACAGGCGGATCGTCGTCTCCAGGACACCGATGCGCTGGCGGACGTCGACCGGAATGCCCGAATGCGTCATCGTCGCCGGATGGCTCGCAAGCGACTCGGTACCGCCGAGACTGACAGCGAGCTTGAACACCTGCAGCGCATTGAGGAAGGCGAAAGCCTCCGCCTGCCCGCCCTTGATGTCGAACGAGAACGTCGAACCGGCGCCCGTACATTGGCGCTCGTAGGTCGCGCGCTCGGCACCGGCGCCAAGGAACGGCAGATAGTGCACCTTTCCGACGCGCGGATGATCGCGCAGGAACTCCGCGGCGATTTTCGCGTTGGCGTTCGCCTTCTCCATCCGGATGCTGAGCGTTTCGAGCGAGCGGCCGAGCATCCAGCACGAATGCGGATCGAGCTGTGTACCGATCGCGCTGCGCAGCGCCTTCACGGGGCCGATTGCCGATTTCTTCCCGAGCGCGGCGCCTGCAATCAGATCAGAGTGCCCGCCGACGTATTTCGTCAGCGAATAGATCGACAAGTCGGCGCCGAAATCGAGCGGGTGCTGGAACACGGGGCCGAGGAGAGTGTTGTCGCACGCGATGATCGGTCGATGCGCTTGACTTGCGCCGAGGTCGTCGGTCAGACGGCGCACGAGTGCGATATCGACCAGCGTGTTGGTCGGATTGGAAGGCGTTTCAACGAGAACCACGGCAATGCGGCCCGCCTGCTTTGCCCGATCGAGTGCCTTGCGGATCGTTGTTTCACTGACGCCATCGGAGAACGGCACCGATCTGACGCCGAACTCGGCAAACGTTCTGGTCAGCAGAGTTTCCGTGCCGCCATAGAGAGGTTGTGAGTGTACGATCACGTCGCCCGGCCGCGCGTAGGCCATCAGCGTCGTCGCTATGGCCGACATACCCGACGAGAACAGGATGGCAGCCTCCGCGCCTTCATAGATTGCAAGCCGATCCTCGACGATTTCGCTGTTCGGATGGTTGAACCTTGAATAGACGAGACCGGCGCCCGCACCCGCAGGCGGCGTCTTGCGCCCTGACACATAGTCGAAGAAATCACGCCCTTCCTCCGCCGTTCCGAACACGAATGTCGAGGTGAGGAACACCGGCGGCTTGACGGCCCCTTCCGACAGCATCGGATCGAAGCCGTAGCCGAGCATCAGCGTCTCAGGTTTCAGCACGTGGTTGCCGATGTGCGTTTTCGAAGGGCGTGGGGCGGCCATGGCCATGATCCTGCGATTGGTTTGCGATACCGGCAATTTAGCTGCGACTCTGCCGCATCAATGTGCTATTTTCTGCGGCAATAGCCCAATGGTCAGCAGATAAATTTACAAGATCGACGTGAGCCAGCAGAAACTGCCTATGATTCTTGACGACGTCGACAGGCGCATCCTGCATGTGCTCGCCGGCAATGGCCGCATCACGAACCAAGAGCTCGCCGATAAAGTCGGCCTGTCCCCCTCACCTTGCCTCCGACGGCTGCGCCGTCTCGAAGACATCGGTGTCATCAAGGGGTACACAGTCCTCGTCGATCCGAAAGCTCACGGTTGGTTCATGTCCGCGATCGCCACGATCCGCTTGACCCGTCAGAACGAGGACGACATCGAGATGTTCGAGCGGGCGGTGCAGGCGTGGCCCGAAGTGTCCGAGTGCTATCTCGTGACCGGCTCACGCGACTACATCCTGAAAATCATGGCCTCCGATCTCCCGGACTACGAGCGCTTCATCAAGGGCCGCATTGCACGGCTGAAGTGCGTTGCTTCGATCGAGACCAGCTTCATCATGAACACGATCAAGGGCCGCGGTTGATCGGGCGCACAGCCCCGTTGTCTTGGTCGGGCAAAATTGCTTAGGACTGGCAGTCCAGTCTCGAGAGACCGCCCATGAACCTCGCGCACACCCTGCAGGTTGCAGCCCTCCAGTATCCCGACCGCCCCGCCGTATCGGAGGAGGGGCGCACGCTCGACTACGGGGCCATGGAGGTGCTCGTCGGGCGCATCGCGGGCGGGCTCAGGGCGCGGCATGGACTCAAGCCTGGCGACCGCGTCGCCTTGTGGATGGACAACACGCTCGAGGTCCTGCCGCTGCTCTACGGCATCTGGCGCGCAGGCCTCACGGCCGTGCCGGTCAACGCGAAGCTGCACGCCAAGGAACTCGCTTGGATCGTCGCCGACTCGGGTGCGCAGCTCCTCTTCGTCACCGACGCCCTTGGTGCCAAGCTCTCCGAGCTGCCGTCCGGTGCGAGCCTGCCCCGCGTGATTGCCGCGACTGCCAAAGAAATCGCCGCACTTGCGACGGCGGACCCATTGACGCGCGGGCCGACCGACCCCTCGGACGAGGCCTGGCTTTTCTATACGAGCGGCACGACAGGACGGCCGAAGGGCGCCGTGCTCACGCACCGCAATCTCCTCTTCGCCGTGCATGCCTACTACGCCGACATCGACTTCCTAGGACCGAGCGACACCATCCTGCATGCAGCCCCCCTATCACACGGCTCGGGGCTCTACGGCCTCGCCTTTGTCGCGCGCGGCGGCCACAACGTGATCATCCCCGGATCGTTCGAGCCGGATCGCATCTACAGGGCAATAGCAGAGCACTCGGACGTCTCGTTCTTCGCCGCGCCGACCATGGTCTCGCGACTGATCAACCATCCGCTCGCCGGCAGCACCGACACGCAGAACCTGAAGACGATCAGCTATGGCGGCGCGCCGATGTACGTGGCCGACCTCGAGCGCGCGCTCGAGCTCTTCGGACCGAAGCTCTTCCAGCTCTACGGCCAGGGCGAGAGCCCGATGACGATCACGGGGCTCGGCAAGGCGGCGCACGCCGCTCGCCACCGCGCTACCGCGAGCGGCTCGGCTCGACAGGTGTCGCGCGCACCGGCGTCGCTTTCCGCGTGGTGGGCGACGACGGGGCCGAGCTGCCGCCGGGCGAGATCGGCGAGATCGTCACACGAAGCGACTGCGTGATGAAAGGCTACTGGAACAACCCGGAGGCGAATGCGAAGGCGATCCGCGATGGCTGGCTCTGGACCGGTGACATGGGCGCCGCCGACAGCGACGGCTTCCTCACCATCAAGGACCGCTCCAAGGACATGATCATCTCCGGCGGCTCGAACATCTATCCGCGCGAGATCGAGGAGGTTCTGGCCCGCCACCCCGCCGTGCTCGAGTGCGCGGTCGTCGGGCGAATACATCCCGAATGGGGCGAGGAGGTCGTGGCGTTCGTGGTGGCGCGCCCTGGCACGAGGATCACAGCCCCGGAGCTCGACCGGCTCTGCCTCGACAATATCGCGCGCTTCAAGCGGCCGAAGGACTACCGCTTCGTCGACGCCCTGCCGAAGAACAACTACGGAAAGATCCTGAAAACTGAGCTTCGCGAAGTCTTTCCGGAAAAGAAATCCTGACTTGGATCAGATGACGCTGATATGGTTCGGTCGTCAACTCATCACTGAATGCCAGTCCGGGAGGACGACTTGACCAATACATCGATCGGAAATCTGGCCGCCGGCTTCATCGCGGCTGCGCTCTCTGTCCTGCTCATCCACCAGGGCATGCAATGGGTGCTGACGCAGACGGGCCTCGTCAAACTCGAGCCGTGGTCGTTCAAGCCGGTGGGGCCGTTCTCCGTGCCGACGCTTGTCAACTCGATCTTCTGGGGCGGTCTGTGGGGTCTCCTGTTCGCGCTCGTCTGGGACAAGGTCCCGGGCTCGGCGATGTGGATCAAGGGCCTCATCTACGGGTTCGTCATTCTGCTGATCTCGAACTGGACGCTGCTTCCGCTCATCAAGGGCAAGATCTTCGGCCAGGCCAATCAGGCGCTCTTTGCGGGCTTCGTGCCGGCCCGCATGCTGGCAGGCCTCCTCATTCTCGGCGCATTCGGCGCTGGCACCGGCGCCATCTACAGCCTGCTCAGGAGCCGCGACTGACGGGCGCCCGGAGAGCGCTTGCGAGTATCTGACCCGCGTGCTCTCCGCTTGACGGATTGGCCCTGACCGGCGCCAAGTCACTGCATCAAGAGACCAGATCAGTGGAGCAGGCACGCATGGCCAACAAGATTGATCTCGCCGGCAAGATCGGCGTCGTGACCGGCGGTGCGCAAGGCATCGGCCGTGCCGTCGTCGAGCGGTTCATCGCCTCGGGCGCCAAGGTCGCGATCTGGGATTTCGACAAGGCGCTCGCTGAGAAATTCGCCAAGGAGGCGGGCGGCGGCACGCTTGCCGTTGCTTGCGACGTCACTGATCCCGCGAGCGTGGACGCCGCGGCCAAGGCGACCGAAAAGGCCTTCGGGCGCATCG
>DAORNH010000110.1:11747-12793 GCA_035440865.1 Hyphomicrobiaceae bacterium
ACAACGCCGGCATCGCCGGGCCGACGGCCAAGGCCTGGGAGTATCCTCTCGCTGAGCTCCGGCGAACGATGGCCGTGAACCTCGACGGCCCGTTCAACTGCTGCCACGCCGTCGTGCCGGGCATGGTCTCACGCAACTACGGCCGCATCGTCAACATCGCCTCGATCGCCGGCAAGGAAGGCAACCCCAACGCGTCGGCCTACTCGGCCTCAAAGGCCGCACTCATCGGCTTCACGAAGTCGCTCGCCAAGGAGCTTGCGACGCACGACATCGCCGTCAATGCCATCGCCCCGGCGGTTGCCCGCACAGCAATACTCGGACAGGTGACGCAGGCGCACATCGACTACATGATCTCGAAAATCCCCCGCGGCCGCACGGTCGAGCCGAGCGAGATCGCGGCGCTGATCGCCTGGGCCGCCTCCGCCGACTGCTCGTTCACCACGGGCAGCGTCCTCGACATCTCGGGCGGCCGCGCGACGTACTGATACCGGGCGCGCCCGCCGTCAGCCTTGGCGGCGGGCCTTGATGGCAGCGGCGAGCGTTCCCTCGTCCAGATAGTCGAGCTCGCCGCCGATCGGCACACCTTGCGCAAGCCGCGAGACGATTACGCCGTTGCCGGAGAGCTGTTCGGCAATGAAGTGGCTCGTCGACTGACCTTCCACCGTCTGGTTGAGCGCCAGCAGCACCTCGCGGACGACCGGCGGTCGCGCGCGCTCGATGAGCTTCGCGATGTTCAGACGTTCGGGCCCGATGCCATCGAGCGGCGAGAGGTGGCCGCCGAGCACGTGGTAGCGGGCATTGAGCACGGCCGCGCGCTCGAGCGCCCACAGATCGCCGACCTCCTCGACGACGACGATGAGACTCTGGTCGCGGCGCGGGTCGGCGCAGACAGTGCAGGGTGCACTCGTATCCACATTGCCGCATTCGGCGCAGATGGTGAGCCGGTCGGCGGCCGAGGCAAGCGCCGCCGCGAGCGGGCGCAGGAGGTCGTCGCGCCGCTTGATGAGGGTCAGCGCGGCCTTGCGCGCCGAGCGGGGCCCGAGCCC
>DAORNH010000111.1:0-5744 GCA_035440865.1 Hyphomicrobiaceae bacterium
GATGCGAACGCGGTGCTCACTCATCTCACAGCGCCCTCATCCAGAACTGCATGTGCTTGGCGGTCGGCTCCTCGGCGCCGAGATCTTTCCACGTGAACTCGGCCGTGAGGCCCTCGATGCGGCGGTAGCCGCGGGACTCCCAAAAGGCATCGAGCGGCCGGTATCCGGCGGGTTTTGCTGGGTGTTCCGGTGGCCGAACCACACCGCAAAAAGTCGTGTGTGCAAACCGGTCCAGCGCACGCGCATGCGCCTCGCGCGCGTCGAAGAAGCGGTGTCCGATGCCTCGCCCACGATAGCTCGGCAGCAGAACCGACTCCCCGAAGTAGAAGATGCGGTCGATGTCGTGGCCGGCTGCCTCGAACGGCTTGGCAAACTCGGCCGCGTGGTCCCGGAGCGGCGATCCCGTCGCGACGCCAACGATCTCTCCCTGGTCGCGTGCGGCGACGATGACCGCGTCCTTGGAGCTCGAGAACTTCCTGAGATAGCCTTCCTCGTAGGCGAGAGTGCCGTCGTAGAGGTACGGCCAGTCACGGAAGACGGCGATCCTGAGCCTTGCCAGCGCTGGCAGTGCAGAAGCGAGGGCGTCACCGGTCAGCGGTTCGACGGTTGGCGACATGAAAGCAATCCCATTACCTCTCGGGGACGCCGACTTGCAGCAGCCAGTCGGTGAAGTTGTAGTAGGTCGTAATCCGGCTTATGCGGCCATCGCGCACTGCGAAAAACGTGCCGGCGGGCAGCAGATACGTCTGGCCTTTTGCGGGCGGCAGGCCCTCGTCGGTCTCGAGATACGTGCCGCGCACGTTGAACTCGCTCGCAGCGCGTCTGCCATCCGGAGTCGCGAACAGCACGATATCGAGCAGCTCCTCCTTGTAGCAGCGCTCCATATGCTTGCAGAACGCCGCGAAGGCCTCCCTGCCGGTGCGCCGCATGCCCTGGTTGACGTCGTGGACGACGTCGTCGCTGACGCACGCCAGCATGCCGGTCGCGTCGCCGCGATTGAAGGCGTCGTAGTAGCGGCGGATGAGGCTCAGGGTCTCGGCGGACATGCATGCGGCTCCGAAAGTGATCAGGGGCCGTCTTGCGACAGCCCCCGGTGAAAATCAACACTGACGTGGTGCTATCGTTGGTGCGCCGGATCAGCTGCACTTCGCGACCTTGAACTCGACGCGTCGGTCGATGTTGTTGGCCGCGCTGTCCGGCATCGTGCCGACCACGGCTTCCTTGGAGCCGACGCCCGACGCGATGACGCGCGTGTTGAGCGCCGGGATGACGCGCACGAGGCGATCGCGAATGAGGTCGGCGCGGCGGCCCGAGAGGCGCACGTTCATGTCCTCGTTACCCGATCGGCTCGAATGGCCGACGATCTCGAGGCAGGCCTTCTTTGCCTCCGTGCGCTTGGCGATCTGGTCCGTCCACATGGCGTAGGGCGGCAAGCCGCCCTTCACGGCGGCCCAAGATGTCGATCCGGGCCGGAAGAGATAGAGCACTGCGAGACGATCGGTGGTCAGGCCGTGATCGATGACCTTGGCGAAGGCCTCGGCCGCTTCCTTCTTGCGGCCGAGCTTCCAGTTGGCGAGGTAGATGCCGTTGTGGACGCGGAGCTGATCGCCGCCCGGCGCCGCCAGAGCGGCCTGGAAGCGCTTCAGCGAATCCGGCCAGCGCTTGGCATCGTAGGCGGCCATGGCGTCGGCGATCATCGCGGCGGTGGCGATGCGATCGACATAGGCGGCATTGATCGGATCATCGACCTTCGTGCCCTGGCATGTCTTCACGTAGCCTTCGATGCTCTTGTCCTTGGTCCAGACCGGCGCATCGGCGAACGAGGGCGTCGGCGCCACGCTGATCTGCTCGGCCTTCATGAAGCCGACGCCCTTGGAGACGAGCTTGCCGGTATTGAGATCGCCGAGTGCGAGGCAGAGGCGATAGGCGTCCTTCGGCGCATCGGCCTTTCCGGCGAGGTTGATCGCCGTGAAGGTGCCGATGAGCAGGAGCGGCTTCTTGGCGACGTTCTCCGGCGTGAAGGCGACGACCTCGAGGCGCGGATAGTTGGTCTTGATGAGATCGGTGATGCGGCGGCCGATGCGCTGCGTCGTCGGCGAGACGTGGCCGGTCTGGCCGTCGATCAACGGGTCGATCACCACCTGCAGTTTCTTGTCGCCTGGTGGCAGGACGGCCTTCGAGAGCAGATTGTTCGCGGCGCTGAGCAGCGCTTCCTCATATGACACCGCCGTCGGCCCCTTGGGGGCTGCAGCCGGTGCAGTTGGTGCTCCCGCTGGCGCCACTACAGGTGGTGGCCCGCTCGGCGCAGGCCCTTTGGTCTGCGCGACGGCTGTTGCGGCGAGCAACGGCAGTGCCGCCGCCGACAGCCAAACGACATGAGTATTCCGCATCTCCAGTGCCTCCGTATGAAATCCCAGTAGGCACTTCCTTAGCCTAAAATGCGGTTGCCGGCAAAATGCTCCGTAACCGCCGCGATACCTGTTGGCCATCATTTTGTGGCAGTAGCGACCGCGGGTTCGGCCGGCAAAACGATCCGGCGATAGAGGTGCCACGTCGCATGGCCGAGGATCGGCAGCGTGATGACGAGGCCGAGAAATAGCGGCAACGCCGAGACGACCAGCAGCATCACGATCACCGCCGCCCAGCCGATCATCGGCAGCGGGCTCGCAGCCACGGCCCGCACGCTCGTGATCATCGCCGTGACGAAGTCGACGTCGCGGTCGAGAATCAAGGGGAAGGAGACCACGGTAAGCGAGAACAGTAGGAGCGACAGCACCGCGCCGATCACGTTGCCGAGCAGCAGGAAGACGAGACCCTCGTTGGTCGTGAGCACGATCTCAATGAACTCGCGCAGCGATGTGAAGGAGCCCGCGTTGCTCAGCACGACGGCGAGCAGCAGTCGCACCTGGTACATCCAGATGACGAAGATGAAACCGGTGACGAAGGCCATCCAGCCGACCTCGCGCCGGCTCTTCACGACCGACCAGATGCGGCCGAACGAGGTCGCAGTACCGCTCTCGAGATCGCGGCTCACCTGATAGAGGCCGAGCGCGATGGACGGTCCGAGGATCGCGAAGCCGGCGGCGATCGGATAGGCGAAGTAGGTCATCTGCAGCAGCGACAGGCAGAGAAGGATCGCAATTCCGCCGAGCGCGTAAAGCCCGCCGAAGATCAGCCCGAAGCGGGGTGCGGCCTGGAAGTCCCGAAGGCCCCGGGCCAGCGCCTCGACAATGTCGCTGCGAGTGATCGTCCGTACGACGGGATCCGGCCTGCCTGAAATTGACGACATCGTGCCTGCTCCCCGGAGTTGCCGCCGCAAAACAGGCCGACGCTCTCACAACTCCGCCTTGATACAGGTCAATGCCGCTCAGCCGATGCCCTCCTCCCACGGCACGATCGTGCTCTTCACGGTCTTCATGGCCATGGCGTCGGCGACGGCGCGCTTCACGCCGTCGAGCGAGAAGGGATAGAGCGTCTGCATCCTGCGCCAGGGGTACTTATTGCGTGCCTTGTCGAGCATCTCGACGCCGAGCACGAGGTCGTTCGCGGTGAAGGCCCACGAGCCGAGCAGATTGATATCCTTCGTGCAGATGCGGTGCCAGCTGGTCATGATGGAGCCGGCGTCGGTGAACTGGCCCATCTCCACGTACGTGCCACCGTCGCGCAGGAACTCGATGCCCTCCGGGCCAGCGGTCGGGTGTCCCGAGCAGTCCATGACGAGATCGGCGCCATAGCCGCCGACGATGTCGCGCACGGCCTTGATGCGCGCCTCCGCCGTGCGGTGCTCGTCGATGTTGACGGTTGCCTCGGCGCCGAACTCGCGGGCGAGCTTCAGGCGCGGCTCCTCGGGCGCGCCGACCGCAATCACGCGCCCATTTCCTGCGCGGCGGCGATGGCGAGGATGCCGATCGGCCCGGTCCCCTGGATGACGACCGTATCGTTCCACTTGAAGCCGCCCGCTCGCGCCGCACGGTTGAAGGCCCGGATGCAGGAGGTGAGCGGCTCCGACAGCGTGCCGAGCAGGAGACTCATGTCGTCGGGGAGCTTGTAGATCTTCGTCCCTGGCAGCTCGCCGAGATCGACGTAGACATACTCGGCCCATCCGCCCCACAGATGCGGGGGCTTCTCGAAGCCGAGATAGCGGCCGTAGTAGACCGGAGTCAGGCACTTGTTCGACTGCTCGGGATACTTCTTACACCAGTCGCAGAAGCCGCACGGCATGAGCGGCGGCAGCATCACCTTGGAGCCGACCTTCAGGGGCTTCCCCGAGTGATCCGCCTTCAGCTCGGCGCCGATCTCGACGATGACGCCGGCAAGCTCGTGGCCGAGCGTGAAGGGCCAGGGCAGCGGCTTCGGCCAATGGCCCTTGAGGATGTGCTGGTCGGTACCGCACACGCCGCAGGCGCCGATCCGGATGAGCGCGGCCTTGGGCGGCACATTCGGCCAAGGCACCTCGCGGATCACCGGCTCAGCGCCCGGCCCGTCATAGGTCGCGACGCGGATCTTCTGCTTGCCGGCAGGCACCGGCTTCGCGGCTTTCGACGCAGCTTTTGTTTTGGTGGCCATGCTTGAGCTCAGCTGTTTTCGGTCTCTCTGGGGTCAGGCGAGGATGGCGACTTCCTTGCGCTTGATGAGGTCGAAATCGATCATGGCGCCGAGGCCCGGCGTGTCAACGGCATGCACCATGCCGTGGGCGTCCACCTCGATATCGTTGAGGATGCCATATTTCTGCGCGCCTGAGGGCAGCAGCACCTCGAAATACTCGCAGTTGCGGATCGCCATGATGAGATGGAGGTTCGCGAAGTTGTTGAGCGAGTTGCCGCCGTGGTGCACCTCGAAGTTCATGTGGAAGCCCTCGGCGATGTGCGCCGTCTTGAGGCACGCTGTGAGCCCGCCCTTCACGGCGACGTCGCCACGCAGGTAGTCGGTCGCCTGGAAGGCGAGCCACGGCGCGTAGGCGGTATGAGCGCCCGGCGAGTACTCCGTCGCCATCAGCGGGATCGCGAGCTTCTGGCGGAGCTTGATGCAGTTGGTGAGATCGTCCTCGGCGAGCGGGTCCTCGTACCAGTAGAAGCCGAGCCGCTCTGCCGCCTGGCCGACGCGCAGCGCCTCCGGATAGCGATAGGCCCAGGTCGAATCGAGCATCAGGCGATAGTCGTCGCCGACCGCCTTGCGCACCGCCTCGCACACCTTGATGTCCTTCTCCCAGAGCGTCGGCGGGTGGATCTTGTAGGCCGGCCAGCCTGCCGCCTTGAAGGACTTTGCCTCCTCGCAGTAGGCCTCGATCTCGCCGAGCACGGCCGAACTCGCGTAGGCCGGCACACTGCGGCGGTAGCTGCCCATAAGCTTGTGAACGGGGAGACCCGCGATCTTGCCGGCAAGGTCCCAGAGCGCCACGTCGCAGGCGCCGAGACAGCGCAGCGAGCCGACCCGCATGCGCGTCCACATGCGCTCGAACAGCCGCTCGCGGTCGAGCGGGTCCTCGCCGATGAGCAGCGGCTTCAGGGCACGGATGATGGTGATGGCATCGTTGCTCGCCGGGCGGCTCGACGAGCCGAGAAAGGCATGCCCCTCGAGGCCCTGGTCGGTCGCGATCGTGACGAGGCCGAGGTCGCTTTTCCCCGAGAACGCGCCGGTGTGCCGGCCGTACTGCGTTGCCGGGATACCGTCCCAGGCAAAAATGCGGATCGTGACGTCGGTGATCTTCATGGCGCTCCCCTGCTGCAGGGCCGGAGCGCTATTTT
>DAORNH010000111.1:5757-6724 GCA_035440865.1 Hyphomicrobiaceae bacterium
CCGCGAGCCTCTCGAAAAGATAGGCCCATTTGGCCTGCTGTGTCTCGACGAGTGCGGCCATGTGCCCCTTTAGTTCGGCAAGCGCCACGCAATCCGAGCTCGTCCCCGTCGCCATGGCATTGATCTTGTCGAGGAGTTCGCTCGTGCGCTTGTCGTAGGCCGCGACCTTGTCGTCTTGGACGATCGGCGCCGCCTCGCGCATCAGCTGGTCGGGTGCCCAGCCGCGCTTTTTCATGAGTTCGCGCAACTCGCTCTGGAAGCGCGGCTTATTCTTGGCGTTGAGGTCGCGGAGTGCTGCCGATGCCGCCTCGACCACCGTCTCGAAGTCGGCGCGCGGGCAGGACAGCGTCTGGGCCGATGCGGGGGGGACTGCAGAGAGGCCGGCGAGCGCGAGGACAACCGCCACGCTCGCGCTGCTCAATCGCATCAGCCGAATTCTCGTGCCCGTCCTCATGCCGCCCGGTTCCACCCTCTACGCCGCCACCAAGCCGTATGCTCCTACAGCAGAAGATCACGTTCCACGCCGATCAGCCAGCCATGCGCTCGACGAAGCTGTCGACGACGCGTTTGCGTCCTGCCCTCTCGAATTCGATCGTCAGCTTGTTGCCGTCAACCTCGGTCACGCGGCCGGGGCCGAATTTCTGGTGCAGCACCCGGTCGCCGACGACATAGCTCGCCTCGCGGCCCGTAGACGACGCAACGAGCTCCCCATCGATCGTGAGTGGCCCCCGCGACGGGCGCTGGGACTGGCCCGAGGGCGACGACCAGCGCTGTTGCGCCCGCTGCCACCCGGGCGTCTGGTAGCTCGCCTGTGGCTGCTCGTCGAAGCGGCTGCGGCCGAAGGGATTGCTTCGGCCGAGGTTCGCATAGACGCCGCCGAACGGGCTCTTCGCCTCGATCACGTCGACGTGGTCGGCCGGCAGCTCGTCGACGAAGCGCGAGGCCATTGCCGCCTGATAGAGCCCGC
>DAORNH010000111.1:6734-10312 GCA_035440865.1 Hyphomicrobiaceae bacterium
GATTGCGCCGGTTCTGCGTAAAGGAGACGATCGCCCGCCGGCGGGCGCGCGTGAGACCGACATAGGCGAGGCGGCGCTCCTCCTCGAGGCCGGCGACGCCGTTTTCGTCGAGGCTCCTCTGGTGCGGGAAGAGCCCCTCCTCCCAGCCGGGCAGGAACACCGTATCGAACTCGAGCCCCTTCGCTGCGTGCAGCGTCATCAGCGAGACGCGGTCGCCGTCGTCGCCTGTCTCCGTATCCATCACCAACGAGACGTGCTCGAGGAAGCCCGGCAGCGTCTCGAACTGGTGCATGAAGCGGATGAGCTCCTTAAGGTTCTCGAGCCGCGACTGCGCCTGCGGGCTCTTGTCGGCCTGCCACATGGCCGTATAGCCCGACTCATCGAGGATCAGCTCGGCGAGGTCCGTGTGCTTCATGGTCGGCACGTGGCCGCGCCAGCGCTCGAAGGAGAGCATCAGATCGCGCAGCGACCGGCGGGCCTTGGCGGCGAGCTCCTCCGTCTCCGCGATCTCTCGTGCGGCGATCGCCATCGGCACCTGCCGGGCACGGGCGAGATCGTGGATGCGCGCAACCGTCGTGTCACCGAGGCCGCGCTTCGGCACATTGATGATGCGCTCAAACTTGAGGTCGTTCGCCGGATTGAGCGTGATCTCGAGGTAGGCGATCGCGTCCTTGATCTCCTGGCGCTCGTAGAAGCGTGGGCCGCCGACAACGCGATAGGGAAGGCCAAGCGTCACGAAGCGATCCTCGATCGCGCGCATCTGAAAGGAAGCCCGCACCAGCACTGCAATCTGATTGAGCCTGTGCCCGCTCTTGCCCAGCCGCTCGATCTCCTCGCCGATCTGGCGCGCCTCCTCCTCGTCGTCCCACACACCTGTGACCTGCACTTTCTGGCCGAGTTGGTCGTCGGTGTGCAGCGTCTTGCCGAGCCGGCTCTTGTTGGCGGCGATCAGGCGCGAGGCGGCGCCGAGAATGTGGCCGGTCGAGCGATAGTTGCGCTCGAGGCGGATCACGGTTGCGCCCGGATAGTCGCGCTCGAATTTCAGGATGTTGTCGACCTCCGCGCCGCGCCAGCCGTAGATCGACTGGTCGTCGTCGCCGACGCAGCAGATGTTGGGCGAGCCCTGCGCAAGGAGGCGGAGCCAGAGATGCTGGACGACATTGGTGTCCTGGTACTCGTCGACCAGAATGTAGCGGAAACGGCGCTGGTAGTCGGCGAGAATGTCCGGGTGACCGGCGAAGAGGCGCAGGCTCTCCAGCAGCAGATCGCCGAAATCGACCGCATTCAGCTCTTTCATGCGCGTCTGGTAGGCCGCATAGAGCTTGGCACCGCGGCCGTTGCCGAAGGCGAAGTTCTCGCCGCTCGGCACCTTGTCGGGCGTGAGGCCGCGGTTCTTCCAGGAATCGATGAGGGCCGCGAGTTGCCGTCCCGGCCAGCGGTCCTTGTCGAGCCCGTCGGCCTCGATGACCTGCTTGACGAGGCGGATCTGGTCGTCGGTATCGAGGATGGTGAAGCCGGATTTCAGGCCGACGAGCTCGGCGTGGCGCCGCAGGATCTTCACGCCAATTGAATGGAAGGTGCCGAGCCACGGCATGCCCTCGACGGCGCCGCCGATCAGCTTGCCGATCCGCTCCTTCATCTCGCGGGCGGCCTTGTTCGTGAACGTGACGGCGAGGATCTCCGAGCCGCGGCAGCGGCCCGACGCCAGGATGTGGGCGATGCGGGTAGTGAGCACGCGCGTCTTGCCCGTTCCGGCGCCGGCGAGCACCAGCACGGGACCGTCGAGCGTCTCGACGGCCTTGCGCTGCTCCGGATTGAGGCCGTCGAGATATGATGGCGCGGTCCGGGCGAGCGCACGTGCGGAGATCGACAATGCCTGGTGCCCATCCGGCCCCTGCGGGCCGTCGGCAGCGGTCCAGTCGGCGTCACTCTGGCGATTCGTTATCATGGTGGGCGCTTATACCACGCGAGCGTGCCGGACAATCGCCAGAGCGCCGTTCGGCCCATCGCATCCCCATCTTCCGGCGCGCGACAGGCATGCTGCGGTGCAGTATGCTCCGGCCACCCGCACGAGGAGACGCGCTATGCTGAAACTGAGGCCCAATTGCGAGTGCTGCGACCGCGACCTGCCGCCGGAATCCGCCGAAGCGGTCATCTGTTCGTTCGAGTGCACCTTCTGTCGCGACTGCGCCTCGACCCGGCTGCCCGGCGGCCGCTGCCCGAACTGCGGCGGCGAACTCGTGAAGCGCCCGGTGCGACCCGCCGATCGTCTCGCGAAGTTTCCGGCGTCTAGCGAGCGAGTGAAGAAGGCGCACGCCTTTTGTGCCTGAGGCGCCTCGCCGGTCAGGCGGCCGGGCCCGCGTTGGCGCGACACTTGCGTCGGCGTCCCCGATCATGACAGCTGCGGCCGGGGCGACGCCGCCACGGCCTGGAGACATGCCAAAATGACACGACGAGCACTCATCACCGGTGTCACGGGCCAGGACGGCGCCTATCTCGCGGAGCTATTGCTCGCCAAAGGTTACGAGGTGCACGGCATCAAGCGGCGCTCCTCATCCTTCAACACGCAGCGCGTCGATCACCTCTATCAGGACCCGCACGAGGGCGACGTTCCCTTCCTCATGCACTATGGTGACATGACGGATTCGACCAATCTCATCCGTCTCGTGCAGCAGATCCGGCCGTCCGAAATCTACAACCTCGCGGCCCAGAGCCACGTTGCGGTTTCCTTCGAGAGCCCGGAATATACGGCCAATGCCGATGCCGTCGGCGTGCTCCGCCTGCTGGAAGCCATCCGCATCCTCGGCATGGAGAAGGATTGCCGCTTCTACCAGGCATCGACATCGGAACTCTATGGCCTCGTCCAGGAGGTGCCGCAGCGCGAGACGACGCCGTTCTACCCGCGTTCGCCCTATGCCGTCGCCAAGCTCTACGGCTACTGGATCACGGTGAACTACCGCGAGGCCTACGCCATGCATGCCTCGAACGGCATCCTCTTCAACCACGAGAGCCCGATCCGCGGCGAGACGTTCGTCACGCGCAAGATCACGCGCGCGGTCGCCCGCATCGAGGTTGGCCTCGACCAGCAGCTCTACCTCGGCAACCTCGATGCCAAGCGCGACTGGGGCCATGCCCGCGACTACGTCGAGGGGATGTGGCGCATTCTCCAGCAGGAGACGCCCGACGACTACGTGCTCGCGACCGGCGAGACGAGGTCTGTCCGCGAGTTCGTCGAGATCGCCTTCGCCCACGTCGACAAGCGTATCGTCTGGCGGGGCAAGGGTGTCGAGGAGAGCGGGGTCGACCAGCGGACAGGCAAGGTTCTCGTCAAGATCGACCCGCGCTACTTCCGCCCGACCGAGGTCGATCTGCTGATCGGCGATCCGGCGAAAGCGCGCGAGAAGCTCGGCTGGACGCCGCAAACCTCGTTTGCCGGCCTGGTGAAGGAAATGATGGACGGCGATCTGGCGGCCGCGCGACGCGAGGCATCCAATGTCCGCTGAGATCTACAGCCTTGCTGGCAAGCGCGTGTGGGTCGCGGGGCACCGCGGCATGGTCGGCTCGGCGATCGTGCGCCG
>DAORNH010000111.1:10460-12736 GCA_035440865.1 Hyphomicrobiaceae bacterium
CAACAATACGCTGCGTGCCGAGTTCCTCTACGACAACCTCGCCATCGCGACGAACATCATACACGCCTCACACCGCCAGGGCGTCGAGAAGCTCATGTTCCTCGGCTCGACCTGCATCTATCCGCGCCTCGCGCCGCAGCCCATGAACGAAGACGCGCTGTTGACCGGTCCGCTCGAGCCGACCAACGAACCATACGCTATAGCCAAGATCGCCGGCATCAAGATGTGCGAGGCCTATCGCGCGCAGTACGGCTCGGACTTCATCTCCGTGATGCCGACGAACCTTTACGGACCGGGCGACAACTACCATCCCGAGCACAGCCACGTCGTGGCAGCGCTCATCCGCCGTTTCCACGAGGCGAAGCTTTCCGGTGCTGGCGAGGTCGTTGTCTGGGGCACAGGCACGCCGCGCCGCGAATTCCTCTACGTCGACGACATGGCGGACGCCTCGGTCTTTGCCATGAAACGCTACTCGGGCGCCGGCATTCTCAACATCGGCACCGGCGAGGACATCGCGATCTCTGAGTTCGCGCGCCTCGTCGCCAAGGTGATCGGCTACACGGGCCGCATCGCCTACGATACTTCGCGACCCGATGGCACGCCGCGCAAGCTCGTCGACGTCGCGCGCATGTCTGCGCTCGGCTGGCGCGCCTCGACCGGGCTCGATGCCGGCCTCGCCCGCGCCTACCAAAGTTTCCTCGAGAGCCTAAAGTAGGCAGGCCGCTCCGCCTGGAGCGGCTCCACGCTATCGCGTAGGCGCGATCCAGTTGTGGCCCTTGATGCCGCCGTCCACCTCGACCGTTGTCCCCGTCACATAGGCCGAGAAGCGATCGGACAGCAGTGCCGTCGCGGTTGCGGCCATGTCGGCGGCAGCGCCGAGGCGACCGAGCGGGATCATCCCGTCGAAGGAGAAGGCGGACGCATTGAAGCCGCCGCCCGGCACCGCGCCCGGAGCGAGCGCATTGACGCGGATGCCGCTCGGCCCGAGCGCACGGGCAAGCTCCTTCACGACCATGGTCATGCCGGCCTTCGATGCCGAGTAGTGTGGCAGGTTGCGCGGTGTCTCGGCGTGGAGCGAGGTGATCAGCAGCAGGCGCCCCTTGATGCCGGCATCCCGCATGGCGAGGCCGATGCCCCGTGCCAGGAAGAAGCCCGAGCGCAGGTTCGTATTGATCATGCCGTCCCACACCTCCTCCGTCACGGCGAGCGTGTGATCGGCCTCGCGGCGCGCCGGCGAGGCCGAGTGCACCAGCATCGAGACGACGGGCGCGCGCGCAACCTCGAGGAGCGGCTTCCAGCCGTCGGGCTTGGAGAGGTCGCAGGTGATCTCGCTGGCACTTCCGCCGGCAGCCTTGATCTCGGCCCCGACCTCCGCATTCCGCTTCGGGTCGACGTCGGCAAGGATGACGTGCGCGCCCTCGCGGGCGAGTGCGGTCGCGATGGCGCGACCGATGTTTGAGGCCGAGCCCGTGACGAGCGCGCGCTCGCCAGGGAAGAGCTTGGTCGGCATGGGAGTACCCTCGCAGTGCACAGGTGGATTGCTGCGGCAATGCTAGGCGCTTGCGGCGCCAACTGGAAGGGGCGCAGCGGCAGCTGATACATGAAGAGGTCGATACAGGTAGTCGCGCACCCCTCACCGCCGCGAGACGTCGGCGCGGGCGGTGCTCGAGGTGGCGGCGAGGCCGGCGGCCACTGCGGCTTCGAGGCGCTCGGCACCGGCGTTCTCGGCAAGCGCTTCCGGGACGATCCACATCACGTAGTCGGCGCTCGCGATGGCCCGGGCGCAGGCAAGCGCGCCCCGCTCCATGCGGCAGGCTGAATCCGATGTGATCGACTGCGCCTCGCGGCGGTCGTGGTGAACGAGGCGCATGTCAACGGGTTGGAGCGTCGCCTCCGGGCCATCCAGGCGGACACCGCGGAAGACGCAGCCGAGCTGGTCGCGGCAGGCGCCGGCCCGGCCGCCGAACGTATTGAGGAAGCCGAAAGCCTTGCGGCCGCTGCGCAGCGTCGCGGGCGTATCACTGCCTCGGCTGATGTAGCAGCCATGGTCGGCACACAGGATGGGATCGGCCGTCTTGTTGTGCCGCCGGATGCCGCGGGAGCCCGGCTGCATCACCAGGAGCACGGTGACGGTCGGCTCGCTCGGCCAACTCGCGAATGTCAGGACACGCGGCGAATCGGCCGGCGGCATGGCCCACGGTGCCGGCGAGGCTGGAGCGGGCAGGGTCGGCGCGGGATGCGCGTGCGCGGGAGCCGGACCCGCGTCGTCGGCGATA
>DAORNH010000112.1:0-904 GCA_035440865.1 Hyphomicrobiaceae bacterium
CCGATGTTTCGAACATGACGCGGTCACACCCGCCCACCGCCCTTCCGGCAAGGTGCTGGGCGGCGACGGCAAGCCCCTGGATCATCGCGCCGGAAAAATAGAAGAGGTTCATCAGCACGACGTTGGCTGCGAGCATCGCCGTGCCAAAAGCGGCACTCTCCCGCGTGAAGAGAGCGATGCTGAAAAAGCGAATCATGGATCGCAGAAGAATGTCTGCATTGATGCTGAGTATCCGCTTCAGTTGGCGCATGTCCGGCAGGGCTGAAAGCACTGCCCGTGCCTTTCCATGAAGAGCGCGCGCTATCAGAATGCCGCCGGCGAGAGCGGTGGCCGTCTCTGCGGCCACCGTCGCCAGCGCCGCGCCGGCAACACCCCAATCGAAATGGAGGACGAAAGCGATACTGAGTATTGCGTTGACGAGGTTGAGCACTGCCTGGAGGGCAAGGCCCGGCAGGAAAGAGCCCTGGCCGAAGAGCCAGCCCACCAGCGCATAATTGACGAGCAGCAGCGGCGCTGACCAGACGCGGATGCCGAAATAGACCATTCCGGCTGCCCTTACATCCTCGCCGACGCCGAGCAGGGAAAAGCCGGCATAGGCAATCGGCCACTGTAGCGCCACTGCGATGAGGCCTGCCGCGAAAGCCAAGCATATGGCGCGGAGCGCATGCGCGAGCATCTCTATCCCGTGTCCCGCCCCGAACGCTTGCGAAACCATGGCAGTGGTGGAGGAACGCAGGAAGTTGAAGGTGAAGAAGACGAGGTTGATGATCACGTTGGCGGCAGCGATGCCGCCGATCAGGGCTTCGTTCCCCAACTGCCCGACAACTGCAGTGTCAACGATGCCGACCAGGGGTGTCGATATTGATGCCAGGGTGATTGGCAACGCAATCTTCAGCACCTGGCC
>DAORNH010000112.1:928-1299 GCA_035440865.1 Hyphomicrobiaceae bacterium
GTAACGGTGGTGGCAGGCATCTGCGAACCAGGGGAAGATTCCTGGTCAAGCCGTGGCTGGTCAATTGTCATCGGGCGGCGCTCCCGCTTCTTTTGAACGGGCGCACCCTGCCGCACCCAGCGCAGCAGGATGCGGTCATACGATCAGTCGCACTCGCTGCCGTTCTGCCCATTCACTCAGGATTGGACCACTTTGCACGGTGTGTCGAAGGCGGCGCGATCTGCTCCCGCATCGCGGGAATCCTTGCAGCGCGCTATCGACTGCGCTGTTGATTGAGTTTAGCCGGTTTCTGACATGCGCCGTGCCAACCGGCCGGTGCCAGCGGAGGTGGCTTCACCATGGCGGTTCAGCATGCCGATACGATCGTCGTC
>DAORNH010000112.1:1423-12622 GCA_035440865.1 Hyphomicrobiaceae bacterium
CGGGCTCGTGTGGGTGCAGTCGAAAGGCGACGGCATGTCCGAATATGCGCGTTGGACACGCCGCTCGGCCGACCTCTGGCCGGAATTCGCCGGAGAGCTCGCCGGGGAGACCGGCGTATCGCCGCATTATTACAAGGCTGGAGGAGTGCATACCTGCCTTTCTGAGGAGGAACTGCAGGCCCGTACCAATCTCATCGAACGGATGCGGCAAGTGCATGGGCCGGAGCGCTATGAAGCAAGGGTCCTCGACCGCCGCGAGCTTGCCGAGATGCTTCCCGGCTTGGGTGAAGCAGTCATTGGCGGCTCGTGGTCCCCGCACGACGGCCATGCGAGCCCGCTTCACCTCTTGCGAGCGCTGCATGCTGGGCTCCTGCAAGGGCGCGGACGCTATCATGCCGACGCCCGTGTGACCGCGATAGCAAGGGACGGCTCGGGTTATCGCGTCACGACCGCCGCCGGGGTGTTCGCGGCGGAGAGAGTGGTGCTCGCCGCTGGCCTTGCTAACCGCGCGCTCGCGCCAATGGTGGGGCTCAGCGCGCCGGTCTCTCCGCTCAAGGGGCAGATTCTTGTCACGGAGCGCGCAGCGACGGTCCTGCCTATGCCAACCGCCTTCGTTCGCCAGACGGAGGAAGGCACATTCCTCATGGGAGACAGCTACGAAGACTCGGGCTTCGATACCGCGTCGCGGCCAAACGTCATGGCGGAGATTGCCAGACGCGCCGCCCGCACCTTTCCATTTCTCAGAAAGCTGCAGGTCGTGCGGGCCTGGGCCGCGCTCCGCGTCATGTCCGGCGACGGGTTTCCCATCTACGAGCAATCGCGGACTCATCCGGGCGCCTTCGTGGTGAACTGCCATTCCGGCGTCACTCTGGCAGGCGCTCATGCGCTGGCGCTCGCGCCGATGATCGCGCGCGGCCGCCTTGATGAAGAATTCGCCGCCTTCAGCGCAGGGAGGTTTGATGTTCAAGCGCATCGCGACGTCGCGTAAGGCAAGGCTCTCTTTCGATTTCGAAGGGCACAGACTCGAGGCGGAGGACGGCGATACCGTGGCGGCCGCGCTGCTGCTTGCCGGCGAAAGGGTCCTGCGCAGCACAGCGGTTTCAGCGTCCGAACGCGGGCCCTTCTGCCTCATGGGCGTGTGCTTCGAATGCCTGGTCGAGATCGACGGGATCCCTAACCGGCAGGCCTGCATGGTGAAGGTGCTGCCAGGTATGCGGGTGCGCCGCCAGCGCGGCGCGGCGCGGGTGGGAAGCACATGAGCGCATATGATGTCGCGATAATCGGCGCCGGCCCCGCGGGTATGGCCGCGGCGGTGGAGGCATCTCGCGCCGGCTTTTCCGTAGTCGTCTTCGATGAGCAGGACGCGCCTGGCGGGCAGATCTATCGCGCCATCGAGCGGGCGGATGCGGGGCGGCTGGCGCTGATGGGTGAAGATTATGCCAGGGGTAGAGCTCTTGCCGAGGCTTTCAGGACGAGTTCCGCGGTCTACATGCCAGGCACGATTGTCTGGAATGTCGATGCGTCGCTCCGTATCAACTACAGCGGCGCGACTGGCAGTGGCGAAGTCACTGCGGGATCGGTGATCATAGCCACGGGTGCCATGGAGCGCGCCACGCCTTTGCCGGGCTGGACTCTGCCGGGCGTGATGACGGCCGGCGCGTTGCAGATCCTGCTTAAGGCGCACGAGCTCGTCAGTGACGATACGGTATTGGTCGGCTGTGGCCCTCTCCTTTTCCTGGTGGCACAGCAAATGACGGAGGCTGGATCGCCTCCCAGAGCGGTCGTCGAGACCACAGCGCCTGGCGCGCTCCGCCGGGCGCTGCCGCATCTCTTCGGGGCGTTGCGCGCTCCGGCCTATCTGAGGAAAGGCTTGGCCATGATCCGGCAGCTCGCCCGCGCGGGCGTGCCGGTCTATCGCCATGCGCAGGCGGTTGCGATCGAGGGCCGCGAGGCGGCGGAAGCCGTCAGCTTCACGATCAAAGGCCAGCGCCATCGCATTTCGGCGGGCACCGTGGGCCTGCACCAGGGCGTGATACCCAACCAGCAGATCACGCGCCTCCTCGGTTGCGAGCAGGATTGGAGCGCAAGTCAGCGCTGTTTCGTGCCTAGGCTGGATCCGTTCGGCGAAACGAGAATCCAGAATGTCTACGTCGCCGGCGACGGAGCAGGAATCGGCGGCGCCGTTTCCGCCGCTCTCGGAGGGAGGCTCGCGGCCCTGCGCATCGCCGCCAGGGCGGGCAAGGCTACTACGGGCGAAGCCCGGTCCGTAATGGCGCGGCTCGCGCGCGATCGGGCGATCCGCCCCTTCCTGGAGGCGCTCTATGCGCCGTCCGATGAAGTGCTTGTGCCCGCGGATGATACGCTCGTGTGCCGCTGTGAAGAAGTAACCGCCGGACAGATCCGCGAAGCCGTGGCGCTTGGGGCGCCCGGGCCAAATCAGGCGAAGGCCTTCCTGCGGTGCGGCATGGGGCCGTGCCAAGGCCGCATCTGCGGCCCCGTGGTCACGGAAGTCATCGCAGCGGCGCGCCGGACCCCGCAGGATGCTGTTGGGTACTACCGCATCCGCCCCCCGCTTAAGCCACTCTCCGTAGCCGAGATAGCGGGCCTGGCGCCGGCTGCGGAGGGCCAGCCCCTGGACTAGGGCCGTGCTGCTGAATCTGCAATTTCCATCAACACCAGCGAACAATGAAGGAGAAGGTTATGATCAAGCGTCACATGCAGACACGCATCAACCATCGGGTGGTCGAGCACAACAGGGTGCTCTATTTTGGCGGCCTTATTGCCGATGACCTGAGCGTCGACATGAAGGGCCAGACACAGCAGATCTGCCGCAAGATCGACGAACTGCTGCAAAAGGTGGGCTCCTCAAAGGCGCATCTGCTCACGGCGATGATCTACATCTCCGATTTCTCGCAGAAGGAAGGAATGAACGAGGCCTGGCTCGAATGGCTGCCCGGTGAGCTTTTGCCCACCCGTGCGACCATCGGCGTCGCTGACCTCGGCGAAAACGTCCTGATCGAGGTGGTCGTGTCCGCAGCCAAGACTGCGTAGGAATCCGGGTCCGCCGGTCAATGGCTGCCTGGTCCTACGATGCGGGAATCCAGCCGTGGCTCCATTGACAGGGCGGTCATCTCACGAAACTCTGCTTGCCGTGCTGCAAAACAAGCAACAGTAAAAACGCAGCGAAGAACGTATTGTGTTGAAAAACAATACGGGGAACACTCGCAGTCGTGATCCGGTATTGAGAAGTCGTACAACAAAAAATCTCAATTCGGGTCCGATTTGCATCGGGTTAATAGAAATATGTACTCGTATGGATGGGAGTAATACATGAACATCCGACTACATGGTCTAACAACAATTCTATCTGCATTGGTAGTGTTGACGGCGCCGACCGCTGTCCTTGCTCAGGACAATTTGGTCACCGGGGAGTTGATCACGACCGTCAATTCGGGCACGCCCGGAAAGGGCGGTGAGGTTACCTTCACAGTCACGCGCGACATCACCAACTGGAACGTCACCTCGGCCCTCGGCAACAACGCCGTGGTCCGCACGGTAACGCTGCCAATCGTTCCGTCGGCTTTCATGGTGCAGCCGGACTTCACCCTGAAGATGAACACCGACCTCCTGGAGAGCGCCGAGCTTACATCGACCGATCCCCAAACCGTGGTCTACAGGATCAGGGAAGATGCGGTGTGGAGCGACGGCGTCCCGATAACGGGCGACGACTTCATCTATTTCTGGAAGACGCAAAACCGCCGCGACTGCCCGGAATGCCTGATCAATGCGAGCTATGGCCACGACTTCATCGAAACGCTCGAGCAGGACGAGACCGGAAAAGTCGTGACGGCGACATTCAGCGAGCCGTTCGTGGGCTGGCAAGGACTTTTCATGTTCCTCTATCCGGCTCATCTAGCCGAGAAGCACGGCGACATCGCGGAGAGCTACAACAACTTCCTCTCCAATGAGGTGCCGGCCTGGTCGGGCGGACCCTACATGGTCGAGTCGTTCGATCCGGGGCAACTCGTCACGCTTGTGCCAAATCCGAAATGGTATGGCGAAAAAGGGCCTTATCTGGACAAGCTGAAATTCCGGATCATCACCGATTCAACTCAGCAGCTGACGGCGCTCGAAAACGGCGAGGTCGATGTGATCTATCCGCAGGGCGCCACCCAGGACATGGTCGAGCAGGCGGCGGGCCTCGATTATCTCGGCATCGATTTCCAGATGAATCCGGCCGCCAACTGGTATTTCATGGGCCTCAACTCCAAAGCCGGCCCGATGTCCGACATCGCGCTGCGCAAGGCGGTTCTGACGGCTATTGACGCCGGTGACCTGAAGGCCAAGACCGCTGATCCGTATTTGCGCAACTGGCCCCATATGGGCAGCGTGATGTTCCTGCCCAACGAGGCAGGTTATGCCGACCGCAGGGGAGCGCGCGGCTACGGTACGGGGGACGTGGAGAAGGCGAAGGGGATCCTCTCCGAGGCGGGCTACAAGCTCAGCGGAGGCAGTCTGCTGGATCCCTCCGGCAAGCCTGTATCCACGCTTCGGCTTGGCTTTCCGCCCGGCTATCCGGCGGCCAACGACATGGCACGACTGATCACAGGCTATATCGCCCCGCTCGGCCTCAAGACGGATTTGTTGACCGGCCCGAACGCCCACGCCGACTATCTCCTGAGCGGCAATTTCGACCTTTACCTCAACTATTTCTCGCAGCAGGTCTTTCCCGCGGTGAAGGCGGGGCAGATTTTCCTCAGGGATGCCCTTCAGAACTATTTCGGCTTCAATGATCCGAAAATCGAGGAGATCATCGGCAAGGCTTTGGCAGCCTCGTCAATAGAGGAATCTGCCGCAATCCTGTCCGAGGCCGACGAGCTCGCGATGGATTACGCGGCGCTATTCCCGATCTATCAGTTGCCGACGGCGCTGATCTACAAGGAAGCGATCCTCAACCTGCGCGACAATCCGAACCAACTTGGTCCGGCCTACAACACGGCCGAATGGGGTTTAGCGGAGTGAATGGGCGGAAGGGGCCGGGCAGCTTCCGGCATGACGGCCCCTTCACCCAAATCGTTCCGCCGATGATTTTCCAAGCTGCAGGGAGTTGAGCTTGCTAGCCTATCTGGTCAGGCGACTGCTTGTCATGATCCCGATGATGCTGATCGCCAGCTTTCTCATGTTCGTCGTCATCAGCTTCTCCGGCGATCCGCTCGCGGAATTGAAGACCATGCAGCCGCCTCCGCCGCCCGAGGTGCTGCACGCCATGGCGGTCAAGTTGAGGCTCGATCAGCCACTTCTCGACCGATACTGGATGTGGCTCTCCGGCCTGTTCGTCGGGGATTTCGGGCCGAGCATTCACAATATCGATATCGGTGCGGAGCTCGTGAAGCGCCTTGGTGTTTCGCTGCGGCTCCTGGCGCTCGGCATCGTGCTCGCATTCTTGATGGCTGTCGCGGCGTCGGTTATCGGCGCAGTGCTGCAGTTTTCCTGGGCCGACCATATTATCAGCTTCGTCGCCGTCGCGATGATATCGATGCCGGTGTTCTGGCTTGCGCTGCAGCTCAAGCGGCTGGCGATCAGCATCAATCAGGAGCTTGGGTTCAGGCTGCTCTATACGTCCGGGGATGGCGCGGGCATGACGGCGAGCACACCGTGGGATCGGGTGCTGCTTCTCATCGGTGTGCTGGCGCTCCCCACGATCGCGCTTTCCATGCAGGCTTTCGGGACATGGAGCCGCTACGGCCGTGTGGCCCTAATCGACGCGTTAAACAGCGAATATGTGAAGCTTGCCAGGGCCAAGGGCCTTTCGGAGACGCGCGTGGTGCTGGCGCACGGCCTGCGAACCTCGCTTGCGCCTATGCTTACCGTTGTGGCTGCGGGCGGCGCCGGCATTCTCGGCGAGTCCGTCGTCACCGAGACGGTCTTCCAATGGCGCGGGATGGGAGACCTCCTCGTCACCGGAATCCAGAACAACGACGTCTATGTCGTTCTCGGCTGGCTGCTGGTGGCCGGTCTCATCATCATGGTCTTCAATCTGATTGCGGATATCCTCTATGCCGTCCTCGACCCCCGCATCCGCTATGAGCGATAGAGCAGTGGAAATAGGACAGGCGCCTGCGCAGGAGCAGGTCTACCGTCCCTGGCGTGCCATTGCGCGCAAGTTCTTTAGCTACAAGGCATCAGTCGTCTCGCTCGTCATCCTGATCCTGATCGTGCTCTTCGCCTTCGCCGGCGGGCCCTTGTGGAAATATTCCTATGCCGTATCGACGTCCGACCTGTCGGCGCCGCCGAGCTGGGAGCATCCCTTCGGGACCGATCATCTGGGCTACGATCTCATGGCGGGCGTGATGCGGGGCACGCAGCGCTCGCTCTCCATCGCTGGAACGGTGGCGGTGCTCGCCACGCTGATCGGCTCGATCTGGGGTGCGGTCGCCGGCTATGTCGGCGGCTGGGCGGACTCGCTCCTGATGCGGATCGTCGATCTCATCATGATTTTCCCACTCCTGGCGGTCGCCGCCTTCCTCGCCCGGCAGTCTCAGGGCGGGGAGCACGGCTGGCTGCTGGTGGCGCTCGTGCTGGCGACCCTCTCATGGACGGTGCTGGCGCGTGTCGTGCGCTCGGTAGTGCTCTCGCTTAGAACGCGCGAATTCGTCATCGCGGCGAAGATCGCCGGAGCGGGGCCGGTGCGCATCATCTTCCGCCACCTGCTTCCGAACACGGTGGGGCCGATCATCGTCGCGGCCACGGTGCTGGTGGCGAGCGCCATATTGTCGGAGACCGCTCTTTCCTACCTCGGCTTCGGCGTGCAGCCTCCGGACACCTCGCTCGGGCTCCTGATCAACCAGGCCCAAGGTGCGATTTCTACCCGCCCCTGGCTCTTCTACTTCCCGGGGCTCTTCATCATCCTGATCGCGCTCTGCGTGGCCTTCATCGGAGACGGCTTGCGGGCCGCCCTCGATCCCAAGCAGCAGAGGAAATGAGGCCCCATATGAGCGAGAGCGTCCATATCGCGGGCGGCACCGGCGCGCCGCTGGTCAGCGTCTCCGGCCTTACCGTCAGCTTCGACCGGCACAGGGAAGAGCCGATCGAGGCAGTGCGCGACGTAAGCTGGTCTATCGGATCGGGCGAGGTGCTGGCGCTGGTCGGCGAATCCGGCTCGGGCAAGTCGGTCTCGGCGCTTGCCGTCATGGGCCTCCTTCCCAGGAACGCGCGCGTGGCCGGCTCCATACGCTGGCGCGGGGAGGAACTGCTCGGTGCCTCCGAGAAGCGGCGCCGGGCCCTGCGCGGCAGCCGCATCGGCCTCGTGCCGCAGGATCCGATGACGTCGCTCAACCCCGTCTACACCATCGGCGCACAGATCAGGGAAGGCATTAGGGCCCACCAGAAGCTGAGCGAGAGGGAGATGGCCGAGCGCACGCTGGAGCTTCTCGAAACGATGGGCATCCCGCATGCGCGCGAGCGTATGAACAGCTATCCGCACGAGCTTTCAGGCGGCATGCGCCAGCGCGTAGTCATCGCCATGGCGATGGCGAACAACCCCGATTTGATCATTGCCGACGAAGCGACCACCGCGCTCGACGTGACCGTGCAGGCCCAGGTGCTGGATGCGCTCAAGAAAGCACAGGCGCTCACCGGGGCGGCGCTGCTTCTCATAACGCACGACCTTGGTGTGGTGGCGGGCCGTGCAGATCGCGTCGCGGTCATGCAGCGCGGCGAAGTGGTCGAGCAAGGCACGGTGGATGAGATTTTCTACCAGCCAGCGTCATCTTATACACGCAAGCTGCTCCACAGCATCCCCCGATTGAACCACACGCCTGACCTGAGTGCCCCCAGCGATGTCGCGCCCGATGCCGAGGTGATCCATTCAGCCTTTGAAAGGAAGGTCGGTGCTGAGGGAGCTCCGATCCTATCGATGCGGAATGTCGGGAAGCATTTTCCCGTCTATTCGCGCGGCGTTATTCGGGGCAGGGTGGGGGTGATCAAGGCCGTCGCCGGCGTCGATCTCGACGTGGAGGCGGGCACCACGCTCGGCATCGTCGGCGAGTCGGGTTCGGGAAAGACGACGCTCATCCGATCGCTTTTCAACCTGGAGCCAATCACCCACGGCACTATTCTGTTCGATGGCCAGGACGTTCACCGAATGCCGCCGCGCGATAGGCGGCGGATGCGCAAATGCGTGCAGATGGTCTTCCAGGATCCATATGCGTCGCTAGACCCGATGATGACGGTCAGGGACATCCTGATGGAGCCGGCGGTCATCAACCGAATGGATCGCAAGCTCGCTGAGCGCCGCGTCATGGAGCTGCTCGAGCGGGTGCACCTCAAGCCGGAGCACGCCGCGCGCTATCCCAACGAATTCTCCGGCGGGCAGCGCCAGCGCATCGCCATCGCGCGTGCGCTGATGCTGTATCCGCGGCTCCTGGTGCTCGACGAGCCCGTCTCCTCTCTCGACGTGTCTATTCAGGCAGAGGTGCTGACGCTTCTCAAAGAACTGCAGAAGGACCTCAACCTTTCCTACCTCTTCGTCTCGCACGATCTTTCGGTGGTCGCTGAGATCGCCCATTCCGTGATCGTGATGTATCGCGGCCGCATCGTCGAGCGCGGCCGGGTCGACGAGCTCTTCCGCAATCCGAAGCACCCCTACACACGCGCGCTGCTTTCGGCGGTTCCGATCCCAGACCCGAGGACGGAGCGTCGGCGCGAGCGGATCGTCTTCAATAGCGACACCCTTGCCAGCCCGATCACGCCGGTCGAACGGACCGGAATGTGGCGGCGTCTTTTTGGCGGCAGAACCCAGGAGGCCTCTTAATGCGCAAACGCAGGATGTATCTTGTCAGCTGGCTGAACTCCTCGGGGGTTCTCCCCAATTCCTGGAATGAGGGCCGGGGAAACCGGGCGAGGATCTTTGACCTGGAGAATTATATCCGCAGCGCCGAGATCGCCCGGCGCGGCCGGATCGATGCCTTCTTTCTAGCCGACCAGCCGCAACTAACCCCCAACCCGAAGGTTCGTCCTGAGTATCCGTTCGACCCTATCGTGCTTGCGGCAGCGATCACAGGCCGCGTGCCAGACATCGGCGGGATTGTGACTGCCTCCACCAGCTTCAGCCTGCCCTACACGCTCGCCAGGCAAATCGCCTCGGTGAACCTGCTTTCGGGCGG
Organism: Hyphomicrobiaceae bacterium; assembly: GCA_035440865.1. Classification (GTDB taxonomy): domain Bacteria; phylum Pseudomonadota; class Alphaproteobacteria; order Rhizobiales; family Hyphomicrobiaceae; genus DAORNH01. The sequence goes on from DAORNH010000112.1 coordinate 10,588, forward strand.
CCGCATCGGCTGGAACGCGGTCACAACCGCCAACCCCGCCGTCGCGGCCAACTACGGCGCCGCGATTGCCACACATGACAATCGCTATGAGCGGGCGGAAGAGTTCCTGGAGGTTGTCCATGGCCTTTGGAACAGCTGGAAATTCCCGTGGGATGAGGCGATCGGCCCCAATCCAAATCCGTTCGGCGAAGTGATGCCGATCAACCATGAGGGGAAATATTTCAAGGTTGCGGGTCCCCTCAACGTGCCTTTGCCGCCTTACGGCCCGCCGGTGGTCGTGCAGGCAGGCGGCTCGGACCAGGGCAAAAGGCTCGCCAGCCGTTTCGGCGAGATCATCTATGCGTTCCTGGGGAGCAAGCCGGCCGGCCGGCGCTTCGTCGCCGAGGCGCGAGCGGCCGCTCGCGCGCAGGGCCGCCCCGAGGGCTCCACGCTGGTCCTGCCGAGCTTTGTGCCGCTGATCGGGTCGACCGAGGCAGAGGTCAAGCGGCTCGTCGCCGAGTACGAAGCCGGGCTCGATCCGGCCGAGCAGCGGATCGAGGCGCTGTCGAAGCAATTGGGCATTGATCTTGAAAGGATCAACGTTGACCAGGTGCTGCAGGAGAAGGACTTCAATCTTCCGAAGGAGTCCGCCACGCCGATCGGCATCCTGAAATCCATGGTCGACGTCGCTCTCGACGAGAAGCTTTCACTGCGGCAACTGGCTTTGCGCATGCGGCTGATTGCGGGCACGCCGGATCAGGTCGCCGACCGTCTCATCGATTGGTGGCAAGACGAGGCGGCGGATGGATTTGTGATCAATGCCCCGCTGCTACCCGACGCTCTGGAGATTTTTGTCGATCAGGTCGTACCGATCCTGCAGTCGCGAGGCGTTTTTCCCCGCAGCTACACCGAGTCGACCTTGCGTGAGAGGTTGGGTTTGCCTCGAAATCCGCTAGGTTGACCAAGCGAAAATCATGGTTTGTTCCACATCTGCATACATTTACAAATACAAAATTGTATGCTTTATTTGGGCTGTGAGTGGATGCCACCCATGCGTTTAAGAGGAAGCGGAAATGACCTACTCCATCGTGGCTATCTCCGGCAGTCCATCGCGCAACTCAACCACTGCTAAGCTGGCAGAGTATGCTCTGGCACACGTTTTGGCGCGAAGCGACTCGCAAGGCAGGCATATTCACGTCATCGACCTCGATCCGAAGGCGTTGCTCCGCGGCGACTTGAGCAATGCCAAGCTCAAGGAAGCAGTGGATGCCACCTGCAACGCGGACGGGCTCATCGTGGCGACGCCGATCTACAAGGCTTCTTATACGGGTCTGCTGAAGGCTTTTCTCGACATCCTCCCGCAGTTCGCTCTTGCCGGGAAGGCTGCGCTGCCGCTTGCCACAGGCGGCAGCCCTGCGCATGTGCTCGCCCTAGATTACGGATTGCGGCCCGTCCTGCACTCGATGGGCGTACGCCATGTGGTGCAGAGCTTTTTCCTCGTGCAGTCCCAGTTTTCCGTCGTCGATGGAAAACTGGCCGTTGAGGACGACGTGGCGTCGCAGCTCAACAACGCCATCGATCATTTCCGTCTTTCGCTGTCGTCGGAGCCTTCGACGCGGCATCTGGGTCACCCACGCCCCTCGCTCGATGCGACGCGCGCGGCCTGACATCACTTGAACTGCGCCAAATCTTGCGCGTTAGAATTCGGCTCCAACATAGATGTCGGCGATGCCGGCTCGAATAACCTCGACAATCTCGTCATAGCGGCGGTTGATCATGGTGGCGATACGCTTTGCACAGGCGTCCGCATCGCGCCGCATCAGCATATCGATGAATTCGCCGTTGTGACGGACACCGGGAGGAGGGGGGCGCAGGCGTAAGTCGATCCAGCGCACAAAATGAATGCGCCCATTGATCTGCTCGAGTGCCTTCACCAACTCTGCGTTGCCCGTCATTCTCGCAATGCGCAAGTGAAACTCCTCGTCATCGCGGGGGTTCTGTCAAGGGTCCTCGACCGCCGCGAGCTTGCCGAGATGCTTCCCGGCTTGGGTGAAGC
>DAORNH010000113.1:0-3294 GCA_035440865.1 Hyphomicrobiaceae bacterium
GGCCTCGTAGAGCTTGAGGCCGAGGCGCGGGTCGCAGCCCGCGAGTGCTTGCAAGAGGGCGACCGGCAGGCAGCGCAGCACGGCCGTGCCGGTCGCCTGCGCGTTGTGGCCGTGCGTCGCGAGCGCGCCGAGGCCGATCACGTCGCCCGGGTAGGCGAAGTCGATCACCTGGCGGCGGCCGTCGGGCATGGTGCGGTAGAGGACGACGTGGCCAGCCTCGACCCGGTAGACGTGGCTCGCCGGATCGCCCTCGCAGAAGAGGTGCTCCTTGGCGCCGAGCGTGCGGATCGGTGCCGTCTCGAAGCGCTCGGCGAGCGTGTCGGATTTCGCCTGCGACGCCAGGCGCGGCGTGGTCCGGTTCTGCGCGGGCGGCGCATGCCCGGCAGCGGCGACACTCTCGGCGGCGACAGGCGCGAAGGCAGCGACCAGCATGGTGTCCCCATCGTTCTTGGCGTTTGACCGATGGGGTGACATGACGGCCCGGCCGGGTTAGGCGTATGCCGTCCAGGTGAGACTGTGTGAGAGTGTGTGAGAGCTGCAGCGATCGCGCGAAGCCGACCTTCACCCCTGCCGATCAAGCAACGAGAGTGAGCCGTCAATGCCCGACCGGCAGCCGAAGCACATCCTGGTCGTCGACGACGAGGCGCCTGTCCGCACGCTGCTGCGCGACTGCTTCGAGACCGAGGGCTATGTGGTCGCAGAAGCCGCCGACGCCGCAGCAGCCAAGGCGCACATCTCGGCGGCTCCGCCGAGTCTCGTCACCCTCGATCTTAAGCTCGGCGGCGACGACGGCCTGGTTCTCGCCCGCGAGATCCGCGCCATCTGCAATGTGCCGATCGTCATGATCTCCGGGAAAGGTGACACCATCGACCGTGTCGTCGGCCTCGAGCTCGGTGCCGACGACTACATCTCCAAGCCGTTCCATGTTCGCGAGGTGCTCGCACGGGTGAAGGCCGTACTGCGCCGCTACGAGACGGGCACCACAGCGCTGCCGGGACAACTGGCACCGCCGCCGGCTGCTGCCGGCACGACCTTGACTTCGTCTCCCGTGATCGGCGGCGCGGCGGACGAGCGCTACGAGCTCGCCGGCCTCGTCCTGGACATCCCGCGACGCGAGCTCCGCGACAGCGATGGCCAGATCATCGAGCTGACGACGGCCGAGTTCAACATGCTTGCGATGTTCGCGCCGCGCCCGCACCGCGTCCTCTCGCGCGACAACATCATGGACCTCCTCAAGGGCCACGAGTGGTCGCCGTTCGATAGATCGATCGACAGCCTCGTCGTCCGCCTCAGACGCAAGATCGAGCCATCTCCCGACACGCCCCGCATCATCAAGACGGTGCGCGGCGTCGGCTATGTGCTCGCCTCGGATGTGAAAAGGCTCTGACGGTCAGGTCTTCGGCACGCCGGCTCCGGCCTCGAGCACCTGACGCAGGCGCTCGACAAGAGCCGAGATCTCGCTCGCCCGTGCACGCCCGTGATTCTTCAGATACTCGGCTACCGCTGTGTGGCTCTGCCGACCGACCAGCACGCCGTCGCGCACCTCGAGATCGGACTTGGCAAACTCGGCAAGCGCGCCGTGGCACTTGCTGCAGCGGCGCTCGTAGGCCGCATCACCGGCCGATTGGGCAGCCGCAGTCGAGGCAGTAAGATTCAGCGCGGCGACCAGTGCAGCGAAGCCGATGCTCCGCAACTGAAGCTGCCGCGCATTGCGTGCTTGGCGTTGTCCCGTCATCTCGTTCCCGTCTGGGTATCGTATGCGGTCATCGCGCACGACCGCCCGCTTCGCGTGATGTGTCCCACAGCTTGCGCGACCCGCGCCTGCGGCCACAGCTCGCACCTCGGTCAGACACTTTCCTTGACCTCGGTCAAGCGGTTGCTTGCAAATACGGTCTTCACTCGATCGACCCGTTCATGGGAGGTGGCGATGCCGCGTTTCCGCTTGGTGCCCTGGCTCCGCTCATCATACGCGCGCGCGGCTGGCCGCCTGACTCCGGCCTTCCCCGGCCTCAGCGACGAACAGATCGAGCGACTGCTCGCCGATATCGACGCAACCCTTGCCGACATGCGGCACATGACGCGCACTCATGCGGGGCCGAACATCCTGATGCGCGAGCGGCTCGCCGCGCGCGGCGCCGATGTCGACGCCGTGGCACGAGCCGCGCCATCACTCATCGCAACTCTCGAGGCCACTTGCGACACCTGTGCCCACTGGCGTCGCTGTGCCCGCGACCTTGCCCGATCGCCGAGCCGAACAGATGGCGAGGACTACTGCCCGAACTCGCCGCATATCGACGGAATCGAGCCCCGTCGACGTGGCGAGCCCACTTCCGGGTGTTGACCGTTGTCAAGGCTCACTCCTCGTGATCAACCACACCGTCCCATTCGTGCACAACGTGGGAAGTGAGTGCAGACGATCGCGCTCGACATTTCGGGCGAGCGAGGAGCGCTTGTACGCATGACCGATGCCTCACGACAAGGCCATGTGGATCCGGCTCGAACGGCTGTCCGCCAGGTCTCGTGGAGTACCCGTCTGATGCATTGGGTAGCCTCGGCGGGCGAATCCGATCTCCGCCGCCTGCTCGTCGCCTACGTCATCCTCGGGCTGGTCGCTGGCCTCGCCGCATACGGTCTCGGTCAGCCCCGGGTTGCGCATGCCCTGTGGATCGTCGCGACGCTCCCGGTCGTGACGACTCTCGGCGCCTCGATCGTCCGCGATTTCGCAGCCGGGCGCGCCGGCGTCGATGCCATCGCCTTCGTCTCGATGACGACGGCGCTCGTCCTCGGCGAGCCGCTGGCCGCGACCGTGGTCGCCGTCATGTACTCGGGCGGCATGCTGCTCGAGGATCTCGCCGTCGCGCGCGCCAACCGCGACCTCCGTCTCCTCATCGACCGCGCGCCGCGAATTGCGCACCTCCTGGCCGGCGGGACGGTCCGCGACGTCGGCATCGATGCCGTCGTCATCGGCGACACGCTGCTCGTGCGCTCCGGCGAGGTGATCCCCGTCGACGGCAAGCTGCTCGCCGACCGCGCCCTGATTGACGAGGCAGCATTGACGGGCGAAGCGCTGCCGCTCGCGCGCCTTCGGGGTGATCCTCTCCGCAGCGGCACTCTCAATGCGGGACCGACATTCGAGATGCGCGCGACTGCCGCCGCAGACTCGAGCACCTACGCGGGGATCATCCGCCTCGTCACGGCGGCGCAGACTGCCAAGGCGCCCTTCATGCGGCTCGCCGACCGGTTCGCGCTCATCCTGCTGCCCGACAACTCCATGAAGCTGTTGACCCCCGCGCT
>DAORNH010000113.1:3336-3630 GCA_035440865.1 Hyphomicrobiaceae bacterium
CCCCTGTCCGCTGATCCTTGCGGCGCCGATCGCCTTCATTTCCGGAATCTCGCGGGCGGCGCGGCGCGGCATCCTCGTCAAGGGCAGCGCCGCCATGGAGCGGCTCGCAGGCGCCACCACGCTGCTCTTCGACAAGACCGGCACGCTCACCATCGGCGGCGCCCGGCTCGCCGCAGTCGAAACCGCGCCCGGGGTGACGGGCGATGAGGCACTGGCGCTCGCCGCCTCCCTCGAGCTCGGCTCGCCCAATGTGGTCGCTGCGTCAATCGTCGCGGCGGCCCGCGAGCGCGGGCT
>DAORNH010000113.1:3752-4108 GCA_035440865.1 Hyphomicrobiaceae bacterium
CCTGGGCGAAACGCGCCCTCCAGCGCGCGACGTGGCGCAATGCCCTCACCGTCTTCATTGCCGTCGACGGGCGGCCGGCAGCGGCCCTCCTGCTTGCCGACGAGCTTCGCCGCGACGCCCCCCGCGCCATCCGCGCGCTGCGCGAGGCCGGAATCTCGCGCCTCCTGATGGTCACAGGCGACCGGCCCGATGCTGCCGAGGCCGTCGGCACGGCCCTCGGGCTCGATGCCGTGCTCGCCGAGCGCACGCCGTCGGAGAAGGTCGAGGCGGTGGCCTCCGAGCAGAGCCGGGCCCGCACGATCATGGTCGGTGACGGCATCAACGATGCGCCGGCACTGGCCGCCGCCGACGTCGGC
>DAORNH010000113.1:4264-9755 GCA_035440865.1 Hyphomicrobiaceae bacterium
CTTTCGGGCCTCGCGATGGGGCTCGCGGCATTCGGCTACCTCTCGCCGATCGCCGGCGCGCTCGCCCAGGAAGGCATCGATCTCGCCGTCATCCTCAATGCGCTCCGCGCCCTCGCGCCCGGACGCCGTACAGCCGTGAATGCTCTCACTGCCGATGCGGCGCGAGCCATTGCTGCCGAGCATTCAGACCTCACTGCCACACTCGACCGCCTGCGCGTGATCACTGTGGCGCTCGACACCACTTCACCCGGGGAGTCACGCGTACTTCTTGACGAAGCGGATCGCCTGATCAAAGGGACGATCGTGCGTCACGAGCAGGCCGACGAGCGTGAACTCTACCCGCGACTGCGGCGCCATCTTGCCGACAACCATGGTCTCGCGGCCATGAGCGTCGCACACCGCGAGATCCTCCACCTCTCGCGATTGCTGACCCGGATGGTGGCAAGCTCGACCCATGAGTTACTCGACCCGCCGACGATCCGGGAGATGCAGCGCGTCATAGTGACACTCGAGGCGCTTGTGCGGCTGCATACCGCCGAAGAGGACGAGATTGTCGCCGCGGCTACCCACGCCTGAGGGCGCAACAGTGAGCTCCTTCGGGTCCGGCCGTTACGTCGCAGCGCGACCAAAGGCGCCGTGCCACAGCCGCTGGCGTTGACAAAGATCAATGAGTGGCCGGCCCCGGGGCCTGAATGTGCACTGCACCATCAGCCCAGACTCTCGGGGGGCCCCCACATGCACCAGCCTGCGAAAACAAGCGCCGAGTGGCACGCAATGAGCGTTGCCGCGGCGATTGGCAGCGGCATCCTGTTCGGCTTTGTCGGCTTGGCATGGATGTTTGCCGGCCTCGACTTGCCGATCCGCTTCCACGGTTTCGTCCTCTTCCTCGGCGCGCTGATCGGGATTGGCTACGTCCTCTACAATGCCGACAAGCCCATCAATCGCGACGCCTACTTCGACGGGCCGATCCGGTTCGCGACGCTTGCCGCCGTCTTCTGGGGCGTTGCCGGCTTCATCGTTGGCGACGTGATCGCCTGGCAACTCGCCGTGCCGGCCCTCAACCTCGATCTCCCCTGGACGAGCTTCGGGCGTCTCCGTCCGCTGCACACCTCGGCCGTGATCTTCGCCTTCGGCGGCAACGTGCTGCTGGCGACGTCGTTCTACGTCGTGCAGCGTACCTGTCACACGCGGATCGCAGGTCGCTTCGCACCCTGGTTCGTGATCTGGGGCTACAACGTTTTCATCGTCATCGCCGGCACGGGCTATCTGCTCGGCGTCACGCAGGGCAAGGAGTACGCCGAACCCGAGTGGTACGCGGACCTGTTCCTCACCATCGTCTGGGTTGTCTACCTGCTCGTCTTCCTCGGCACGCTGATGAAGCGGAAGGAGCCGCACATCTACGTGGCAAACTGGTTCTACCTCGCCTTCATCGTCACCGTGGCGATGCTGCACCTCGTCAACAACGCGACGCTACCGGTGAGCCTGCTCGGCTCGCAGAGCTACATCATCTACGCGGGCGTGCAGGATGCGATGACGCAGTGGTGGTACGGCCACAACGCGGTCGGCTTCTTCCTGACTGCCGGCTTCCTCGGCATCATGTACTACTTCGTGCCGAAGCGGGTCGAGCGGCCGGTCTACTCCTACCGCCTGTCGATCGTGCACTTCTGGACCCTGATCTTCCTCTACATCTGGGCCGGTCCGCACCACCTGCACTACACCGCGCTGCCCGACTGGGCGCAGACGCTCGGCATGACGTTCTCGATCATGCTGTGGATGCCGTCGTGGGGCGGCATGATCAACGGCCTCATGACGCTCTCGGGTGCCTGGGACCGGCTCCGCACCGACGCTGTCGTTCGCCTCCTCGTCGTCTCGGTCGCGTTCTACGGCATGAGCACGTTCGAGGGCCCGATGATGTCCATCAAGGCCGTCAACTCGCTCTCCCACTACACGGACTGGACGATCGGCCACGTGCACTCCGGCGCCCTCGGCTGGGTCGCCATGGTGTCGTTCGGCGCGATCTACTGCCTCGTCCCGTGGCTGTGGGGTCGCAAGGGTCTCTACTCCATGCGCCTCGTCGAATGGCACTTCTGGGTCTCGACGATCGGCATCCTGCTCTACATCACGGCGATGTGGGTGTCGGGGATCACGCAAGGCCTGATGTGGCGCGCGTACGACCGCCTCGGTCTCCTCCAGTACTCGTTCATCGAGACCGTGGAGGCGATGAAGCCCTACTACGTGATCCGCGCCATCGGCGGACTGCTCTTCGTGCTCGGCGCCTTGTTCATGGTTTTCAATATCTGGAAGACCGTCCGCGGCGATGAGCCCGTCGATCTCCTCGATCAGCCGCGTAATGCCGCCGCACCTGAGCTGCGCCCTGTCGCCGCCGAATAACCGAAAGCACCCGAGCAATGAACCACGAACCCTTCGAGAAGAACTCGATCATCCTCCTGATCGGGATTCTCATCATGGTGTCGATCGGCGGCATCGTGCAGATCGCGCCGCTCTATTGGGTCGACAGCACCATCGAGAAGGTGAAGGGCATGCGCCCCTACACCCCCCTCGAGCAGACCGGCCGCGACATCTACATCCGCGAGGGCTGTTACGGCTGCCACAGCCAGATGGTGCGCACGCTCCGCGACGAGGTCGAGCGCTACGGCCACTACAGCCTCGCCGCGGAGAGCATGTACGACCATCCGTTCCAATGGGGATCGAAGCGCACGGGGCCAGACCTCGCGCGCGTCGGCGGTCGCTACTCCGACCTCTGGCATGCCGAGCACATGATCAACCCGCGCGCGGTCGTGCCTGAGAGCATCATGCCGGGCTATCCCTGGCTCGCCACGACCCTCGTCGATGTCGACAAGGTGGAGGCGAGGATCAAGACGCTGCGCACGGTCGGCGTGCCCTACACGGACGAGATGATCGCATCTGTGAAGGCCGACGTCGTCGCCCAGGTCCGCCCCGACACGCGGCCCTCGCGTGATCTCCTGAAGCGCTACCCGAAGGCGAAGGTCGCCAAGTTCGACGGCAAGGCCGGCACCGCGCCGACCGAGCTCGACGCGCTCATCGCCTATCTGCAGGTGCTCGGCACGCTCGTCGACTTCGCGAGCTTCGACGCCAGCGGCCCAGGGCGGCGGTGAGGAGGCAGCCATGTCCTATGACACCATCGCAACCTGGAGCCAGGTCACCTCGCTCCTGATGTTCGTCGCCATGTTCCTGGCCGTCGCAGCCTACGTGCTCTGGCCACGCAACCGGGAGCGCCTCGAGGCGGCGCACCGGCGCGCGCTCGATCTTCCGGCCTCACGCAACGAGAAGGGGCGGAAGTGATGGCCAAGAGCACGCGCGAAATCGACACCGTCACTGGCGTCGAGACCACCGGACACGAATGGGACGGCATCAAGGAGCTCGACAAGCCGCTGCCGAAGTGGTGGCTGTGGACCTTCTATGCCTGTTGCATCTGGGCCTTCGGCTACTGGATCGTCTATCCGGCCTGGCCGACGCTCTCCGGCTATACTCCCGGCATCTGGAACTACAGCCAGCGCCATGTCGTCGCCCGCGAGGTCGAGGCCGGCAAGGCGGCAACGAAAGGCGTGCGCGACAAGATCGCGGCCATGCCGGTCGCCGACATTGCGAAGAGCGACGATACGGCGCGCTTCGCCATGGCGGCCGGAGCCGCGGCCTTTCAGGCGAACTGCGCAGCCTGCCATGGCCGCTCGGCGACCGGATTCGTCGGATATCCGAACCTGGTCGACGACGAGTGGATCTGGGGCGGCACGATCGGCGACATCTACACGACGATCCTCTACGGCATCCGCTCGGAGCACAAGCAGACGCGCCTCTCACAGATGCCGCGCTACGGCATCGAGAAGCTGCTCGACGAGGCGAAGATCGGCGAGGTCGCTGACTATGTCTTGAGTCTCTCGGGTCGCGCGGCCGATGCCGCGTCGGTGGCTGCCGGCGCCAAGACGTTCGCCGCGCAATGCGCCGACTGCCATGGCGCCGACGGCAAGGGCAAGGCGGACCGGGGAGCTCCAAACCTCACCGATCCGATCTGGCTGTACGGCAGCGACCGTGAGGCGATTCTCGAGAGCATCCGCACCGGACGTGGCGGCCAGATGCCGCTCTGGGTCGGCCGCCTCGACGACGTCGTCATCAAGTCGCTCGCCGTCTACATTCACAGTCGCGGCGGCGGCAAGTAGCCGAATTGGGAGGTCGATGCATGTGCTGCTGTGGTTGCCAGCACGAAAGCCTCGCTGAGATCGAAGCTCGCATGGCCGGCCACGAACCGGCCCTGCGATCAGACGAGGCGATCCTGACTGGCACCACGGCTTCCGAGCGAGCCGGCGGCGGCCTCATCCGCCGCATGCTTCGCGCCTTGAGGGATGGTCTCGGCCGCGTCGGCGCCTTATCGGTTGCCACGACAGCGCGCCGGTGACGGCAGAGAGATAACGAGAAGGCGGAGCACGTGAGCCGGCCCGAGGATTTCATCATCGCCAGCAGTGCGGCGGCGCCGGCGGCAGCAGCGGCCGAGGGCATCGCCGTCGAGAACGCACGCGCGGTCAACAGGAAGGCCGACCGCGAGCTCTATGCCTCCCGCGAGAAGATCCATCCGCGCCTCGCCCGTGGCACGTTCCGCCGTCTCAAGTGGCTCGTGATGCTGGTTACCCTCGGCATCTACTATGCGCTGCCATGGCTGCGCTGGAACCGCGGCCCCGACCTGCCGAGCCAGGCCGTGCTCGTCGACATGGCGAACAACCGATATTTCTTCTTCTTCCTCGAGATCTGGCCGCAGGAGTTCTATTTCATCACCGGGCTCCTGATCCTCGCAGCCCTTGCCCTCTTCATGATGACGTCGATGGCCGGACGCGTGTGGTGCGGATACACCTGCCCACAGACGGTCTGGACCGATCTGATGATCGCGGTCGAGCGCTTCTGGCAGGGCGACCGCAACGCGCGCATCCGCCTCGATGCCTCACCGTGGAGCGCATCGAAGGTCTTCAAGAAGGTCGCGACACATGCCTCGTGGCTGCTGATCGGTCTAGCGACGGGCGGCGCGTTCGTTTTCTATTTTCGCGATGCGCCGACGCTCGCCCGCGAGCTCCTGACCGGCGACGCCCCCTACATCGCCTACCTCTTCCTCGTCATTTTCGCGCTCACGACCTACGTGCTCGGCGGCATCGCCCGCGAGCAGGTCTGCATCTACATGTGCCCTTGGCCGCGCATCCAGGGCGCCATGGTCGACCACGAGACGCTGCTCGTCACCTACAAGAGCGAGCGCGGCGAGCCGCGCGGTCCGCACAAGAAGGGACAGCCCTGGGAAGGCCGCGGCGACTGCATCGACTGCAAGGCCTGCGTCGCCGTCTGCCCCGCCGGCATCGACATCCGCGACGGCGCACAGCTCGAGTGCATCCAGTGCGCCCTCTGCATCGATGCCTGCAACGAGATCATGACCAAGGTCGGCCGGCCGCGCGGGCTCGTCGCCTATTCGACGATC
>DAORNH010000113.1:9773-12529 GCA_035440865.1 Hyphomicrobiaceae bacterium
CCTGCGGCAAGAACGCGCCACTCCGCCTCGTGCGCCCGCGCACCATGCTCTATGCGGGCCTCGTCACGCTGGTGAGCGCCATTCTGCTCGGCGCCTGGTTCATGCGCACCGTGCTCGAGATCAACGTGCTGGCCGATCGCAACCCGCCCTACGTGCGCCTCTCGGACGGCAGCATCCGCAACGGCTACACCGTGAAGATCCTGAACAAGCTGCACGAGCCGCACACCTTCGAGATCACGATCCGCGGGCTCGATGGCGCCGTGCTCTCAGCGGTCGGCCTCGAGGGCGGCGCGAAGCCGCGTGTCACCGTCCCGACCGACGACCTTCGCGAGCTGCGCGTCCTCGTCACGCTACCGGCTGCGGCCGCGAGCCGCCTCGCCGAGGCGACGACCGACTACCATGTCGTCATCACCGACGTCACCGAGCGACGCGAAGCGACCCGGCGCGTCAAGTTCCAGCGGCCCTGATCAGAGGAGGCGCACATGAGTCCGACTGTTCTTCCCTCGGCCGAGCGCCGGGGCGGCCTGCAGGGCCGGCACGTGCTGATCACCTTCCTCGCGTTCTTCGCGGCGATATTCGCCGTCAACGGCGCGCTCCTTTACTTCGCGCTGAAGACGCACAGCGGACTCGTGGCCGTCGAGCCCTATCGCAAGGGCCTCGCCTACAACGACCGCATTGCCGCCGACGCGACACAGAGCGCGCTCGGCTGGAAGGCGGAGGCGGCGCTTTCGAGCGGTGGCGCGCTCACCGTCGCAATGGCCGACCGCGACGGCAAGCCCGTCGCCGGCTTGAAGGTCACCGGCCTCTTCGGCCGCCCGTCCACCAGCAAGGACGAGCGCCGGCTCGCCCTTATCGAAACGGCGCCCGGCCGCTACTCAGCCGACCTCGGCGCACTCTCGACCGGCGCCTGGCGTATCGACATCGAGGCACTGCGCCCGGCGACCGACCTCGCCCCCGACGCCCTCTATCGCGCACGGAGGCGGCTATGGCTCACGCCGTGACGACCGAGACGACGCTGGTCGTCGAGAACATGCACTGCGGCGGATGCCTCTCGAAGGTCGAGCGCGCGCTCGGCGGAATGCGCGGCGTCGCCAAGGCCCGCGCCAACCTCTCGACGAAGCGCGTGACAGTGGAGCACGATCCGGAAAGAGCATCGACCCCGAGCCTCGTCGATGCACTTGCCGCCGCCGGCTTCAAGGCCGCCGCCCTCGCAGGCGCCGCAACCGCCCCTGCCGACAATGCCGGTCGCGACCTGATGCGCCGCCTCGCGGTCGCGGGTTTTGCGGCAGCAAACATCATGCTGCTGTCGGTCTCGGTCTGGTCCGGCGCGGACATGTCGTCGAGCCTGAAGGCGCTGTTCCACTGGCTCTCGGCGCTGATCGCCATGCCAGCGATCGCCTATGCGGGCCAGCCGTTCTTCCGCTCGGCGGCAACGGCGCTCAAGGCGCGCTCCGTCAACATGGACGTGCCGATCTCGCTCGGTGTGACACTCGCGACGGCAATGAGCGTCTACCAGACGATCCGCGGCAGCGATCAGGTCTACTTCGACGCCGCCGTGACGCTGCTCTTCTTCCTGCTCGTCGGGCGCGCACTCGACAACCACGTGCGCGCGCGAGCGACGAGTGCCGCGCAGAACCTGCTCGGCCTGCGTGCGAGCTTCGCGACCGTACTAGAGGCGGATGGCGGCAGCCGGCGGATCGCGGCGACCGAACTCGCGCCCGGCATGCGCATCCTGACGGCCGCCGGCGAACGATTTGCCGTCGACGGTCGCGTCGTCACGGGCTCGAGCGAGATCGACGAGAGCCTAATCACCGGCGAGACGAAGCCCCGCGCGATAACGGCCGGCGCGTCGGTCTATGCCGGTACCCTCAACCTCGGCCAGCCCGTCACCACGGAAGCGCTCGCCACCAACGAGCGCACCCTCGTCGCCGAGATTGCACGCCTGATGTCGGCGGCCGAGCAGGGCCGCGCGCGCTATGTGCGCCTCGCCGACCGCGCCGCGCGGCTCTATGCGCCGGCCGTGCACGTACTGAGCCTTGGGACGTTTCTCGGTTGGCTCTTCCTCGGCTTCGGCTGGGAATCGGCACTCACCGCCGCCATCGCGGTCCTCATCATCACTTGCCCGTGCGCGCTCGCGCTCGCCGTGCCTGCCGTGCAGGTCGCGGCAACAAGCCGCCTCTTTGCCAAGGGCGTGCTCGTCAAGAGCCCCGATGCGCTCGAGCGCATCGCCCAGATCGACATGGTCGCCTTCGACAAGACCGGCACGCTGACCCTCGGTGAGCCGCGCCTGTCCGAAGCCTCGGCGATCACGGACGAGGTTCTCGCGCGCGCCGCCGCGCTCGGGTTGCAGAGCCGCCACCCCTATGCGCGTGCCGTCGTGCAGGCCGCCCGTCAGCGCGGCCTGACGCTCCCGGCGCTTGCCGACGTCAAGGAAACACCGGGGCTCGGCCTCTCTCATGCCAGTCCGCACGGCGAGGAACGCCTCGGCTCTGCCGCGTGGTGCGGCGCTGCCGACGGGGCCGGCGCCTCGCTCTGGTACCGCCGCGGTGACGCGGCACCGATCGCCATCCCGCTCGAGGATCGCGTTCGCGCCGAGATTGCTCTTGTGCGCCGTTCCGTCGAGCGCGAGCATCTTCTCGTCGATGGCTTTCTGGTTGAGCGCATACTCGCCGATCAGGGCTTCGGCGATTGCTCCGTTTACCGCGCTGACCGCCTTCAAAACGCCTTTGCCGCCATACCGGCTCTTATCGCCGTCG
>DAORNH010000114.1:0-6863 GCA_035440865.1 Hyphomicrobiaceae bacterium
CAATCCTGTGGCGCGGCCTCCTTCTTGACGGTGAGCTTTGAGAGTGCCGCGAGCGTCTCCTTATCGAAAGTGCCCGTCGGCGCGACGCTGTCATTTCCGAGCCGCTTGAGCTCGTTCTGGATTGCCGTTCGCATTTCTTTGGTGAGGGCTGCGCCCTGGCTGGCGACAAGCTCGTCTCGCTCGTGCTCGTCACCAGCGATGATCGCGGCAAGGAGCAGCCGCGCGGCCAACTCGACATTCACAGCGACGCCGGAGCCGGTCATGAAGATGCGGGCAAGCTCGCGCATCGAGACGCGATCGCCGCCAGCGCCAGCCTTGCGATACCACTCGATCGCCTCACTGATGTTTGCTGTAACGCCGATGCCGTGATGATAGGCAGAGCCGAGTGCGAACATGACGAGGCGGCCGAACAGGGGATCATCGGGCCGCACGTCCATACGCCTTACCTTGGCCAAGGCCTCTGCAGCTGTGCCCGGGTGGTCTGTGATGCCGAAGAGCAGGACATTCAGCACCTCTGTGGCCGTGTAGGTCGCGATGATCACATCCTTGTCGGCCGGGAACTTTGCGGCCGCCAATCGGCAGGTTGCGACCGCATCGAGAACGATTGGTATGTCGAGTATCGCGCCCGCGTTTTCGACCGTCGTCGTCATGGCGTCGAGCTTGGGGTTCTGGCGTCGCAACGCCAGGAACAGGCAGCGTTTGACGTGACGGTCAGTGCTGGCGTTGGGGAGCACGATGTCCGAGCCTGGCGGCCGGCCGGGTGTTTGGGCCCGCACGCGATCGTTGCCGAGTGGCCCAGCCACAAGTACGGCGAGAACGAGTGCAGCTGCTGCGATCGGCCTTCGCGCAATGCGCATGGGCTCCTCCCGCTATGCATTTGCGACATCCACAGCAGTCTAGGCCGGAGTGCGTGCCAATAGAAGTCCGCCACGCCGGTCTTTGGCGGGCATCAGCTCATGAGCGCCCGCCAGATGAGCACGAGCGCTCCGACGACGATAGCGATCTCGATCATGAGGTCGTGGAGCTTCAGGGACATCTCCTTGGCGAGATAGCGCGCGAGCAGTGTGCCGGGCGTCGCCATGGCGCCGACCAGGACCGCGATCAGCAGGATGTCGCGCGAGAGCACGCCCGCTGCCGCGAACACGCCCGACTTGGCGATGCCGAGTACGATGGTGACGAGCGCGTCGGTCGCGATTACCTGCGTTCCCGACAGGCCGGCCGCCATCAGGATAGAGAGCAGGATCACGCCGACGCCTGTACTGCCGCCAGTGAGGAAGCCGTAGGCGACGCCGGCTGCCGCCGTGCCGCGATCGCTGATTCGCATGTCGAGCGCCGCAATCCAGCGGCGCAGGATCACGACAGCGAGCAGCACGCCGGCAATCACCAGGGTTGCGCCGCGGCTCGACAGGAGCGTGTAGCACCAGGCGCCTGCGAGCGTCGTCGGGAGTGCGGCAAGCGTGATGATGGCGGCGCGCCGATAATCGACGCTCTCGCGGAAGACGATTGCCCGTGTCACGTTGGTGATGATGGAGCTGACCGAGATGATCGGCACTACGGCCTCGGCGCCGATCATCGGGACGAGCACCAGCGGCATCAGGAGACCCGTGCCGTATCCGGCGAGCCCGCCGACCACCTGAGCGCCGAAGGCCGTGACCGCGATCAGTCCGATCTGCCAGAGGGAGAGGCTGATCATGGCGCAGCCAGCAGGCGATCGGGCGGGATCAGGTGCATGTCGGTCCGGCTCCAGCGCCAGAGGTTTTCGGGTGTCAGCTGCATGCCGCCGAGCCAACGGTGCGGCGGGGCGAGCTGTGTGAGGTCGAGCTCATCGCCGAGGAGAGCCTTGCCGCAATCCGTAAGCGAAATCCTGCTGTCGAGGAAGGCGCCGCGCTCGTTGGTCGAGCCATCGATGGGGAAGCACCCGTCGAGCCCGGCAATGGCCGCAGGCGGCGTAGAGGCAAGCCGCGAGATGATCGCAAAGACGCACCAGTCGCCGCGCTGGGCGAGCGGATCGCCGCGCCGGGCGAGCTCGGCGAAAAGCTTGGCGGGTGTGCACGCGCCCTGCTCGAGGCAGGTGAGGATCGCAGCCTCCGAAGCCGAGAGACCGGAGCCGGGCGCCGGCAGATCGCCGAGGAGGTCGATAAGCGCATTTCGAAGATCCGGCAGGGGAGAGGTGTCCGCCGCAAGCAGGGCGAGGAGGGCAATAGGATCAGGTGCGCGAAAAGCTTCGAAAGCCGCCCTGCCCAGCGCCAGAATCCCGGTTGTGAGGGCGCGTGCGCCGAGCAGCGCGGCTCGGGTATCTGCGGCGGTGCGGAGCGGCGCGCGACATTCCGCCAAGCACACGGCGGCGCCGGTATCGCTCCAGCGAGCGATCCGATCCAGACACTGCAACAGCTGCAGCTGGTCGGTGAGGTCCGGCTCGAAGAGCAGCGTGATCGAGTCCGTCCATCGGGCCGTGGCGAATTGATCGTCCCGCTCGAGGAGCATGGCGAGATCGTCGCGGAACCTGGAGGAAAAGGCCGATGCCAGATGCCTGGCGCGGACCTCCGCGAGTTCCCGGTCGTCAAAATTGGCTGGAACTGGACCTTCCCACAGCACGTCACGCCAGGGGATGATGTCGGCGTCGACGCAATGGATGCGCAGCGTTGCCGCGAGGGCATCGCCGTTCGTGACGATCACGGAGAGCGTGGGCATTCTTCTGCTCTCGAATAGAACAACCCTGGCCGGCTACGTTCCGACCAGGGTCGCATGGCACTCGCAGGCCTAGCCGTCTCAGAGGGCGTCGAGCTTCTTGTGGTGGTCGGCGAGGAGATAATAGAAGGCCACGCGCGACTTGTTCTTGTCGCCTTTCATCTTCTCGCAGACGGCCTTGATGGACTTGTCGAGGTCGGCATCGGAGGCTGTCAGCTTCAGCTTCTTCTTCAGCCACTGCTCGCGAACGCGCTCGAGCTCATCCTTGCTGGAGCAGGAGACCATCGAGCTGTCGAAGCTCTTCAGCGCGATGCCGAGGTGCTTGATGACAGCCTTCACATGCTTGCTGTCGGCACTCGGAGCATACTTCTTGAGATCGGCTTCGTGATCGACATCCATGTATCGTCTCCCTTGAGCTCAGCGACGGTCGATTGTACTCGGCATTGCGCACTTCGACGGATGATCATTATCCGTCATTCGGCTGTCCAACTGGAATCCATCCAGGTGAGGAGTGATTCCAGGCTGACGCCAGCCTACACCTTCGAAGGGGGAAATCGAGGGCGAATTATGGCGCATTGGCTAAGTTGTGGGGCGTGGATGCAACTCGGACATCGGCGTGCCACAATCGGGCGCTGCCAGATGTCGGCATGGCGATCCTTCTCTCGGGGCAGGCAATGACGTGGTGGCTGTGGATCAAGCTCGTGATGCTCTCCGGTGGTGCTGTCGCCATCGCGGCGTTCGGGGCCCGGGCGCAGGATCAGTCTGGCCAGTCCATGAGCGGCGCCGAGATCCAGGCGGAGTTTGTCGGTCGCAGGCTTGCCGGCATCTACCCGCATGGCACCGTTTGGAGCGAGACGGTCGTCAAGGACGGAACGACCGACTATCTCGAGCGCGGCGTCAGGAATGCCGGCCGCTGGCGGATCGAGGGGAACCTCTTCTGCTTTTCCTACGCGCGCCTGCTGGCGGGCGGTTGCTTCGAGGTGATCCGGCTCAGCCCCAATTGCTTCGACCTTTATGCCTGGCCGTCACTTGCCGCACCGACGGACGCACCCCGTCGGAAAAGCTACAACGGAAAGATGTGGCTCGCCGACCAACCTGCAACTTGCGATGACAAGCCTATCGTCTGAGACCTGCATACCGCACGAGTCCGGCGTCCACTGCGACTGCGAACGGCATCGCGCCCGATACCAATCGACATTTCCGATTGAACGCGCCAAATCCCCCAAAATGGCTCCTTCACGTCGCATCACAGCTTGGTGAATGGGGCTCACCCGTCTTGTTGCGTCGCAACGGATCGCATAGCTCGGTAACGTTGGTTCATTGCGATGTTCGAGTTTCAGCCGCTCGTCGAGCGGTCAAGGGTGCGCTCAGTGCGGCGCAGGATGCTTGAGGGGGCGACGATGCTGGCTCATGGTCAGGACAGTCCGGCGGTGGCGCGAAGTCAGGACCGCGACCTTCGCATCGACTTCTTCAGGGGGCTCGCCCTCCTGTTCATCTTCATCGATCACATCCCCGGCAACACGCTCGGTCATTTCACGCTGCGGAACTTCGCCTTCGCCGATGCGGCCGAGGCCTTCGTGCTGATCGCTGGCATCTCGGCAGCGTTCGCCTATGGGAAGGGGCTCGATCGACCTGGGGTCTCGGGCATGAAGCCGCTCGCATCTCGCCTCGTCAAGATCTACCAGTCGCACCTGCTGCTCGTTGCGCTGGGCGTGGCACTCATCATGACGGCGGCCTGGTACTTCGAGAATCCGCTGTATATCGAGCACATCAACCTGACGCCGTTCTGGTACGATCCGTTCGGCGCACTCTGGAAGACAGCGCTGCTCTATCACCAGATCGGCTACCTCAATATCCTGCCGCTTTACATCGTGTTGCTGCTCTGGCTGCCGATACTCTGGAAGCTGCTGCGCATCCATCTGGCGCTCGGCCTCGCGACGTCAGTCGGCATCTGGCTCCTGGCGCGTCAGCTCCGGCTCAATCTGCCGGCCTATCCGGACGCTTTCGGCTGGTATTTCAATCCATTGACCTGGCAGCTGCTGTTTACGCTCGGTGTCACGGTGGGTCTGCTTGCGCGACGTGGTGTGGCGCTGCCGCGCTCGCGCTGGTTAATCGGAGTTGCGGCCCTCTACGCGGCTGCAGCGCTCATCGTCATGGCGCCATGGGTGCACATCTCGGGCCTCGAGAAGGCGCGGCTCGTGCCCTATGACGCGTTCGGCCACTTCTGGAAGACCGAGATGCCGCTCCAGCGGCTCCTCAGCATCCTTGCGGTTGCCTACCTGATCGCCGTCACGGTGCGACCGAATGCCGGATGGTTCTCGGCCTGGCCGGCACGAATCGTCATCGCATGCGGTCGCAATGCACTCGACATTTTCTTCGTCGGCACCCTACTGTCCTTCGCTGGCTTCGTCGTGCTAATGGAGGCCGGACGTAGTTGGGGAGTTCAGCTGATCGTCAATGCCGCAGGCATTGCGGTCCTCGGGTGGCTGGGATGGTATCTCACAGAGTGCAAGCAGCGCGTCGTCAAATCTCCGGCGCCGGCATCCACTGTCGTGCCAGCGGTCGATCGTTGATGAGGGGTGTCGCTGGACTTGTTCTTGTTGCGTCGTCGATCGTGCTCGGGAGTGCACCGTCCTTTGCGAAGGGGTGCACCGTCCCGCCGGAGATGGCACGCTTCAAGCAGCCGTTGCCGGCCATCACGCGGGTTGCCAAGGACGGAAGCTACGACATCAAGATCGTCGCGCTCGGCTCGTCATCAACGGCCGGCAGCGGCGCCTCGAACCCAAACGCGTCCTATCCCGCGCGGCTTGATGCCGAGCTCGACCGTCTCTTTCCAGGCCGTGACTTCCACGTCGCGAATTTCGGGACGGGTGGTCAGCTCGCCTCCGACATGCTCGAGCGGATCGATCGCGACATCATCCCGCTGCTGCCGTCCCTCGTCATCTGGCAGACCGGCGTCAATGATGCGATTCAGGACGTCGGCCTCGAGAATTTCCGGAACACGCTGAGGACCGGGATCGCGCACCTGAAGTCGGCCGGGATCGATGTCATCCTCGTCGATATGCAGTACTACCCGCGTTCCGAGCGCGTCGCCGTCTACAAGGACTACCTGCGGGCGATGCGGGATGTCGCCGAGGATCTGAAAGTTGCGCTCTTCCGGCGGCACACCATCATGCATCACCTGATCGTCAGCGGTCAGTATACGAGCGCCGAGCTTCTGGCTCCGGACAACTTCCACCTGAACGATCTCTCCTACGGCTGCCTCGCCAAGCTGATCGCCGAGGCGATCACCGACCAGATCCGCGCCGGACGCCGGTCGCAGAGCACACTACTCCCGAACGATCCCTACTGAGCGGCCCGGGACTGTCCTCAACGGCAAAATCAAGGGCCGCGTCATGAGCGACGCCAGCGTCTGCGACGTTCTCATCGCGGGTTCGGGCGCCGCCGCCTTCTCCGCGGCGATCAGCGCGCGCCACAAGGGTCTCGACGTGCTGATGGTCGAGAAGGCACCGGTCTTCGGAGGAACGACCGCCTACTCGGCCGGTGTCATCTGGATTCCGGGGACGAGCCACGCGCGCCGTGCCGGCCTCGATGAACCTGATGGTGCCGCGCTTACCTATCTCGAAAGTGCCATCGGCAATCGGCTCGACAAGGCGAAGGCGGCGGCCTTCATCGCGGCAGGCCCCGAGGCGCTGGACTTCCTAGAGGCCAACACGCATGTCCGCTATCAGGTGCAGACGACCTGGGCGGACTACGAGCCGGACCTGCCCGGCGGCTCGCAAGGCGGCCGCTCGCTGCTGCCTGAGCCTTTCGACGGGCGTCGACTCGGCGCGCGGTTCAACCAGCTGCGGGCGCCCATCTCGACGATGATGCTGTTCGGCGGCATGATGGTCGGCCGCGACGACATCCCGCACATGTTCAACGTGACACGCTCGGCCCGATCCGCGGTCCACGTGGCGGGCCTCGTCTCGCGCTACGCGCGGGATCGCCTGCGCTACCGTCGCGGCACGCGGATCGCTAACGGGAACGCCCTGATCGCGGCACTCGCGCTCTCGGCAGAGGAAAAGAGCATCCCGCTCTGGCTCTCTTCGCCACTTGTCCGGCTCGTCATAGAGAAGGGGCGCGTTGTCGGCGGTGTGATTGCGCGGGAAGGACGCGAGGTCGAAGTTCGGGCG
>DAORNH010000114.1:6880-12510 GCA_035440865.1 Hyphomicrobiaceae bacterium
CGGCCGAGGACATGCGCAAGCGGCTCTATCCGCACGTCGCCCGCGGCGCGGAGCATCGAGCACTGCCCCCGGATAGCAATACGGGTGACGGCATCAGGCTCGGACTGTCGGCCGGTGGCGGCTTCATCGAGGATGTCCACCACGCGGCTGCCTGGACGCCGGTCTCGCTCGTGCCGCAAGCGGGCGGCGGGGTCGTGCCGTTTCCGCATTTCATCGATCGCGGCAAGCCCGGCTACATTGCCGTCGACCGGCGGGGCCGCCGCTTCGTCAATGAGGCGAAGTCCTATCACGTGTTCGTGCCAGCGATGATCGAGGCCTGCCGCCAGGATTCGGCTGTCGAGTGCTGGCTCATCACAGATCATAGAGGTATCCGCCGCTATGGTCTCGGAGCGGCTGCGCCGAGCCCGATGCCGCTCGGGCCGCACTTGAGATCCGGCTACATCGTACGCGGCGGCACGCTACGAGAGCTCGCCGAAAGGCTAGGCATCGGTCCCGATGGCCTTGCTGCCACTGTCGATGCCTACAACGGACCGGCCCGCGAAGGCCGTGACGTGCAATTCGGCAAGGGCGGAGACGCCTACCAGCGCTTCAATGGCGCTGCGGGGCACACACCTAACCCCTGCGTCGCGCCGATCGAACATCCTCCCTACTATGCCGTGCGCCTCGTGCCGGGCGATATCGGCACGTTCGCCGGTCTGAAGACCGATCCCCAGACGCGGGTGCTCGATGGCGACGGGAGAGCGGTCGCGGGGCTCTACGCGGTCGGCAATGATATGGCGAGTGTCATGGGCGGAACATACCCAGGCGCCGGCATCACAATCGGCCCGGCGCTGACCTTCGGCTACATCGCGGGCAGGACGATTGCAGCCGATGCGGCCGGGAGGAGCTGAGCGTCTCGACGAAATGAAAAGGGACCGGCATGACGAGCCGATCCCTGATCTCTGGCCGGCAGCCTCGCACCGCGGCCGGCATGGCTCACGCGTCAAAGACTTGGCGGATGCTTCTGCCAGTGTTGATCGTCGTCACGGCATCCTGGTGGGCAACTTCCTGGCGGGCGGCGATTGCCCTCGGCGAATTGGCCGGTCGGATCGAAGAGGGACAGGGTGGATGGTCGCATGAGCTTCGGCATGGGTGCGCTCCTGTCTTGCGCGGCCAACACGTGAGCCAACCGGCCGGCACCATGATGGAGCCGGAGCACGTCGACGTCGCGTTGGCAGGATGGTGGACGGGTTCGCCGATACGCTGCAACGTACGCGAACCAAGTTGGCAGGAGAGCGGCCCCGTCCACGTCCGCTTCCGCCAGGCGCTGCCTGCACTTTTGTGATGCTGCAGTTCCGAATGCCGTCACGGGGACCCCGATTGGCTCGGACGCGCACTGATGCTCGGATTATCTCCGAGACTTCAATAGAATAAGCGATTCATGGCCGATCGCCAACATCGTCGTCAAACCAATAGTGGCGGACCGGCACGGGGATAGCCTGACGCGACTTGAGCCGGTGTCCTGACGTACATGTGTTTCGCCGCGCAACAGTAACGAATTCAGGGGATTCCCTCTGTTCGTTCGGCAAGAAAATGAATATGTCCTGGCACGTCCCAACGGCCGCGTCGAGAAACCGGTGCGGCTCGAGCCGGGAGCACCGGATCACCGTCCGCCCTGGACCATCGGCCATGGGGCGTGCGCGAGCCGGTTCGCCCGATCCTTCGGGTTCGATAGGTGATTGTTTACCATGTGCGGCTAGCGTCCGGCGTGGTTTCGTGTGGTTCGGGGGAATCTCGCATGCCTCGCTCATCGGCGACGTCGGTCGAATCGGCCGTCGACCAAGTCCTGCCGTTCTGCGTCGTGGAGCGGCGCCCGCGGGTGGCGGTGTTCGGCAAGATCATTCTGCTCTCGCTGGCCGGTATTGCCGGCGCCGCACCGATCGTCATGGTCACGGCGCTTTCGGCCTCGACGCCGGATGCCATCCTGCGCGTTGCCGACAACCCCCTCGTCGGCCTGCAGTTCGCGACCGGACTGCTGTTCTGGATCCTGCTGCTCGGCATGCCGTTCTGGCGCTTCGTCCGCTCGGCTGGCATCGAGCGCAAGGTCGCCATCGACGCTGCCTGCGTCACCATCGCCGAGCGCAGCCTGATCGGCGCGCGCGAAAAGGTCGTCCCGCTCACCTCCTACCGCGGCATCGCTCACCGCGTCCGCGCCTCGCTTTCTGGGACACGCCACGAACTCGTCCTCGTCGGTCCGAGCCAGCGCTCGAATGTGGTCATCGCCACGGCGCCGCGCATGTCGGAAGGAGATATCGAGCGGATGTGCAATCTGCTTGGCCTCAAACCCGTACCCGCACGTGAGGTGATCACGAGACGTTGAGGCGTGCGGCGCTGCGGCGGCTTTTGAAGGGCTGCGGCAACCTGCTACACTCCCACCCGGTTCATATACATCCGGGTCGCTCAGGAGCATGAACGCCAAGCCCGCCCCAGACATCGAGGTCCTCATCCCCGCGGAGGAGCTCTCGACGCGTGTCGACGCGCTCGCACTCGATATTGCGCGGCTCGAGCGGGACAACCTTCTCGTCGTCTCGGTGCTGACCGGGAGCTTCGTCTTCGCGGCCGACCTCCTGCGCGCCCTCAATCGTTCCGGGCTCTCGCCCGAGGTCGATTTCCTGACACTCTCGAGCTACCAGCGCGGCGTGCGCTCGCTCGGGCAGGTCGACATCCTGCGCGACGTTTCCGTGGACGTGCGCGGCCGCAACATCCTCCTCATCGACGACATTCTCGACACCGGCCGCACGCTCGCCTTCGCCAAGGATCTGCTCACAGCGCGCGGGGCCGCCAGCATTACGACCTGCGTGCTCCTCGACAAGGACGTGCCGCGCGTCGTCGCCATCGCGGCCGATTTCGCAGCGTTCAAATGTCCCGACGTGTTCGTCGTCGGATACGGTATGGATCTGTCGCATCGCTATCGTGAACTGCCATTCGTCGGCAGGGTGGTCGTCAGGGCGTGAGCCCGCGAACTGGGGGAACTGGCGTTGTTCTGCGTTGCCGCTTTCGCGAGCGGCGGGGGCCGCTCGCGCGTGACGGCGTGAGGGCGGCGCATGGTCTTCCCGACGCTCGCGTTCCTCATCTTCTATTGCCTCGTCTGGCCGCTCTCCTGGGGCCTCGTCGCCTTGCGGCGGCATGGCGCGCACAAACTGTCGATCATCGCGGCGAGCTACATCTTCTACGCCTTCTGGAGCTGGCGGTTTGCGTTCCTGTTGCTCTCGAGCGTGCTGCTCAACTGGAGCGTCGGCCGAGCGATCGGCTCCAGCACCTCCCCGCGACTGCGGCGCGCTCACCTCGCCTTCGGCGTATTGATGAACCTCGCCGTCCTCGGTTTCTTCAAGTATTACGGCTGGTTCGCCGAAGAGATGGGCGTGCTGCTGCGCCTCGCCGGCCTCTCGCGCGACATCCCGCTCTTCGAGGTGGTGCTGCCAGTCGGCATCTCTTTCTTCACGTTCCAGGGCATCTCCTACATCGTCGATCTCTATCGCGGCGACCTCGACCGGGCGCGTCCCCTCGTCGATGTGATGTTCTTCATCTCGTTCTTTCCCCACCTCGTTGCCGGACCGATCGTGCGTGCTGCGAGCTTCCTGCCGCAGCTCGAACGGCCGCCGCGCCCGGACCGCGTCTTCGTTGGCCTCGGCATGATGCTGATCGTGTGGGGCGTGTGGAAGAAGGCGGTCGTCGCCAATTGGCTCGCGGTGTTGCTGGTTGACAAGGCATTCTTCGATCCCGCGGCCTATGGCGCCCTCGATCTGGCCGCCGCGATCTACGGCTATGCCGTTCAGATCTACTGCGACTTCTCGGCCTACAGCGATATCGCGATCGGCGTCGCAGCGCTGCTCGGCTACCGCTTTCAACGCAATTTCAATCAGCCCTATCGCGCCGTGACGCTCGCCGACTTCTGGCGTCGCTGGCACATGTCGCTGTCGAGTTGGCTGCGCGACTATCTTTACGTGCCGCTCGGCGGCAACAAGGGTGGGAAGGTACGCACCTTGCGCAACCTGCTGCTCACCATGCTGCTCGGCGGCATCTGGCATGGGGCGGCGTGGAAGTTCGTCGCCTGGGGGTTCCTCCACGGCGGCGCGCTCGCGATCGAGCGGCTCCTCGGCTTCCGTCCACGCGAGCCACATGAGCCGGCACCGCCAGCCTGGAAGCGGGTCCTGCCGATCCTGATCGTCTTCCACTTCGTCTGCTTTGCCTGGATCTTCTTCCGCGCCGACGACATGGCGAAGGCGCTCGCCGTACTGGCAGGCCTCGCGGATTGGCAGCGTGCGCCGACGCTGCTGACGCCCCTGCCCCTCGCCCTCATCGCCTTCGGCCTCGCGATCCAGTTCACGCCTGCAAATACGATCGAGCGGCTCGACCGCATCTACCAGCGACTGCCGACCATCGTGGTGGGCGCACTCGTCGGCGCGGCCCTGCTGCTCATCGAGGCGGTCGGAGGCGACGGCAGCGCGCCATTCATCTACTTCCAGTTCTGAGGAGGCACGAGATGTCCGACTGGCTGCCTGATCCCGGCCTCGGCACAGAGGACCTCGAGAAGGGGATGCGTGCCGGCAAGGCGCGTCACGTGATCCCGATCGCGCTGATCGCGATCGCGATGCTTGCCACGTTCAATTCGGGCGGGCTCGTCAAGTGGTCGGAGCGGCTGCCCTCGCACGAGGCGAGCCTCTGGGTTGCCGAGAAGGCCGCTGCATGGCACGAGCTGATGCTGGAGCTCGGACCCGCCCGCGTCTTCGAGGACGTGAAGGTGCGCCTCAGGATCGAGTGACGATGCGCTTGGAGAGGGCGAGCGCACCGGCGAGAAGCGCCGGAAGGCCGGCGAGCGGCAGGAACAGCGCCACAAGGAGCGTGCAGCGCATGGCCACAGCTGCGGCATAGCCGCGCCAGGCGGCGTACTCGCTCCGCTCCTCGGGCGGCCAAAGCGCTGCAAACCAGCGTCGCGCGACAGGCAGTGCGACGAGCCCCGCGGCGATGAGTGCGAGCCAGCCCCATTGCACGATCGAGGGGACGCCGGGAACGAGCCGCCATCTGAGCTCGCCCGCGCGACTTCGACTCGTCATCCAGCCCTCGATGGCATCGATGCCGACATTTCCCGTGATTGCAGTCGCCATCTCGTCTAGGAAGGCGCCGACGCGTGATGGCTCCGCGCCGAGATCGCCGATGCGCTGTGCCTTCAGGATGATACGGTCGGCGTCGACTGGCGTGACGGCAACTGCGAGCGTGTCGCTCTTTCCGGCGAGCGCCGCCAACATGTCGCCGACCGTCGGCCGCGCCGCAGCGTGGTCGAGACCCGGCACCTCGACCTTGAGCCACAGCCAGTTGCGGCCGGACGGCTGGCGGGGCGCGGCACTCGCGAGCACCATGAGATTGACGTCGCCCGTGGTCGCCGCGCCAACGACATCCTTGATGAGGATCGCGCGCTCGCCGCCGCGCTGCGGCTGGATCACGAGACGCTCGCCGTCGCGGCGGGCCACGATCAACGCCGTCTGACCCCTGAGCGCCGACAGCGCCCCGGCGATCCTGTCGGGATCGACAATGTCGGCCTGGCTCTGCTTCGTTGCCTTGTCGATCCTGGGACGGACCGGGATCGACGCGAG